>JANXEF010000030.1 GCA_025057895.1 Archaeoglobaceae archaeon
GTTCCAACAGTAGCCGCATCAGGCTTGCTGATTCCAAAAACAGCAAGTAGAGCTATCACTTCAGCAAGCGGGACTGCTGATACAATGGAAGTTCTTGCAAACGTTGATCTGAGTGTTGATGAGATAAAAGAGATAACCGAACGAGTCGGTGGAGTTATAGCATGGGGAGGAGCAACCAACATAGCTCCTGCAGATGATAGAATAATAAGAGTTGAGTATCAACTTGAGATAAGTCCAAAACCACATTTAATCGCGAGTCTTCTTTCAAAAAAGCTTTGTAATGGTTCTCAGTTTGTTGCAATCGATATACCTGTTGGAAAATATATGAAAATTGAAAGTGTTGATCTTGGAAGAAGTTTTGCAAACACTATGGTTGAACTTGGAAGAAAACTCGGGTTAAGAATCACTGCAACTCTCACAGATGGATCTCAACCAGTTGGAAACACCATTGGACCAGCGCTTGAAGCTAAAGAAATTCTTAGAATACTTGAGAATTCCAACATAGATAATCCACTCATAGATAAAGCTCTGAGCTTCGCCGGAATTCTTTTTGAAATGACTGGAATCGCAAACGATGGATATAGCTATGCGAGAAAACTATTTGAAAGTGGTAAAACACTTGAAAAGTTTAGAGAAATAATTGCAGCCCAAGGAGGTGATGAAAAAATTACTTCTGAGGACATCGAAGTTGGAGACAAAATT
>JANXEF010000031.1 GCA_025057895.1 Archaeoglobaceae archaeon
CTTAGCGATTCGCAGGTCGGGTATATCGTCTACATCGATAAGAGATTTACGAAAGATGTTCGAAGAAATTTAAAATACATCAAAGCGTTCAAAGTAATATTCTATAATCCTTATACCGCTTCATGGTCGCTTCGAGATTATAAGTTATATCAACGAATGAGAGAACGAGCGGAAATCTTAAGAGATTGTATCAATTCTAATCGCATACCTCAACGAGAATGGACAGAATCGTGTAATACGTGCGAGTATCTAAACAGATGTATCGAAGTATGAGTGAATATGATTTGTTTAATCCTTCGAGTTATGAAGAATGGTTAGCATCAACTACTTCGAAAAAACTACCGAGAGTCGAAGGTAGAATAAGCCCAAATACTCGAAAGTATAATTACGAAGAAGCGTATTCCAATATCCGTTCTCTTGAAAACTTTCTATTCAGATGGGAATTCGTATTCGATGAATATTTATTCGATTGGTCATTAAATTTCGAGTTTAATTTTTTGATTGATTTAAATTTAAATTTCGATATTTCGTTTAATCCAGATATTCATTTAAAGTTCAAAGACTACTTCGAAAATATAAATTACGAATTTGAGACACTCGATAAAGCATATTTCGATGTTAGTAAATACGATTACTCCTATGTCGACCCACCAGAAGTTGTCCCCGAAGATGCGATTAACTTTGCACGAG
>JANXEF010000032.1 GCA_025057895.1 Archaeoglobaceae archaeon
AACCTCTTCTATGAGCTTCTTCTTTTCTTCAATTGGCGTCATATCTAAAAGAAGCTTTAGCTTTTTCTTAGCTTCTCTTTTTTCGTATTCAATATAGCTGTTAATTAGTCTTTCAATCTCTTCTCTTCTCGCTTCATTTAGTTTTAGCAGTTTTTTCTTTGATTTAGTATTGATGAATATCAATCCATCTCTCTCTAATAGAGGAATGTAGCGGGTTAATGTCGTCGGAGCAAGTCCTCGCATTTCTAAAGCTCTGAAGTAGTTAGCACCATGTTTTATCTCATAGAGAATTTTTCCCATTATCTCCTCCGACTCCATACTTCACTCCTCTCTCTAATACTTTTATGAGTTCTCTCTTTTCTTCTAATGTCATGAGTTTTAAAATAAATTCAATTTTCTCTTTTACTTCTCTCTTCTCGTATTCAATATAGCTGTTAATTAATTTCTCAATCTCTTCTTTTTTTGCTTCATTTAGTTTATAACGTGGTCTTCTTCTACCAGTTGATCGGTCTAATTCGACGGCAATTAACCCCTCTTTCTCCAATTCCGCCAAGTTTCGATTAATTAGCGTTGGAGACGCTTTTGTTGCAAATTCAATCTCATTAAAAAACCTAGCTCCGTTTTTAATCGCGTGTAGAATTCTACCTTTACTTATGTCTGTCATGTAAAT
>JANXEF010000033.1 GCA_025057895.1 Archaeoglobaceae archaeon
AGAAAGCTATTGAAAGTGGAGAGCTAACGGTGGTAGGAGTGAACAAATACCAGATCGAGGAAGAAATACATATCGAACTGCTGAGAGTTCCAAAAGAGATCGTTGAAAAGCAGATTAGAAGATTAAGGAATTTTAAAGAGAATAGAGATAAAAAAGAGGTAGAAAAATCGCTTGAAAAACTTGAAAAAGTAGCGGAAGGAGATGAAAATCTGATGCCATATATATTTGAATGCGTTAAGGCAAAGGCAACGCTTGGTGAGATTGCAGATACCCTTCGAAGAGTATTTGGAGAGTTCAGAGCTCCCGAGATATTCTAAAAGAGTTGCTCCCTAAATTATTCAGCGGAAGTTGTGCAAAAATATTTAAGTTTAAAGAAGAAAAAGTTGATAAAATAGAAGAGAAAAATTATGAAAGCATCGGAGTTGATTGAGGGAATAAGCGTTGGAAATCGAAAAATTCTCGCAAAAGCTATCAGCTACGTAGAAAACGAGCACCCTTTGGCAAAAGAAATACTTCGTGGAATTTACAGCAGGACTGGCAGGGCTCATGTAATTGGAATAACAGGTTTTCCTGGAACTGGGAAGAGCACGATCGTTAGCAAGCTCGTTGAAGAATTTAGAGGACGTGAAAAAAGTGTTGGAGTTGTTGCAGTTGATCCAAGCTCACCAT
>JANXEF010000034.1 GCA_025057895.1 Archaeoglobaceae archaeon
GTAAACCTTAAGGCATTTAAAGATTTAAAAAATTAAATTGATGCCGAAAAAGGTTGAAGGAAGTAATTTAGCTATAGTGTATTTAATCCAAATGTTTTTCTCCCGCAGAAATTAACTCTAAATTCAACAAAAAATCCTAAAAACTCAGAAAAACAAAATCAGAGCTCAAAAAGCCGATCGCAAACGATAAAATTTCACTTTATTATTGTAAAGATTTATTTTTTATACTTGCTCCTTTTGCAAATCTGAAGCTTTAAATTTTTATTCTAATGGCTTAGCTTGCTAATTATTCTTTAATTTGAGAAAAGAGCCTTTAAAATAAGTTATGTCAAAAAATAACACCAAGAAAAAAGTCGCACAGCTTTATAAATAACTCGCATCTTTAGAGGTTTGCGATCGTATATAAATTAAATAAGCGATTAGAAAACTTTAAATTTGAAAAGAAGTAAAAATTACTGATCGTTGAAATCAGACCAAAATGGGATTGAAAGATGATACCGATAAGATGTGTTTATTGCGGAAAAAGACGTTGAAATCAGACCAAAATGGGATTGAAAGATAGAGATTAATGTAACGCTTAGCATAGACGAATCGGAACTAGTTGAAATCAGACCAAAATGGGATTGAAAGTAAAGAAGATAATCCTAAATTCTACTATGAAACTG
>JANXEF010000035.1 GCA_025057895.1 Archaeoglobaceae archaeon
CGTTGAGGACTGAAGAGCCATGGGTTCCAACGAAAGAAGAAGTCATTGAGATCTACAGTAAGTTCGTTGAACCTTCAGCGATAAAGGAGGTTGTAGTAATACCAGAGATGGGAAGAGTTATAGTGTTTCCAAGCGACGAAAGATTTTCAGGAGTTCTGATTGGCAGAGAAGGCAGAGTCGTGAAGAAAGTTCAAGAGATCCTAGGATACAGGGTAACTATAAAGACAAAAAGGGAGGCTTTTGAAAGAAAAACAAAGGATCTTCTCGATTTCTTCACTTCCTAATCCCCAATTCCCAATTGGAGGTGATGAAAAAATGAATGAAATGGATACTTTGATTAAGGAGATTAAGGATTTTGAGATTTCTCTCTCCCGGCATTTCGTTGGGAGAGAAGAGGAGGCCAGAGTGGTCACCTTGGCTTTAGTAAGTAAGCAGCATGCGTGTTTCATTGGGCCACCGGGTATTGCTAAATCAGCCATGGTTTTGCAAGCGTCAAAAATGCTGAACGCTCCTTTCTACTACATCCTAGTAAACAAGTTTACAACTGTCGACGAGCTCATCGGATACGTCGATCCAGTAAAATTTAAACAAGGGATTTTCAAGAGAAATACAACAAACAAAATCACAGAGGCAAAAATAGCTTTCA
>JANXEF010000036.1 GCA_025057895.1 Archaeoglobaceae archaeon
GCCTTGGCCACTGGGGCCAAGGAAGGGATCTCTACTGAGACTGGTATTGCTGAGACTGTCACGTTTATTTTTTGGCCTTCTATAAAGGCGTCTACGAGTGCTTCAATGATCTCTCCGCATCTTTCCTCGGGGACCTCACCTACGAGATCCCCAAGCATTTTTCTAATGCTCTTTAACTTCTTCTCAGTCTCTCTTGCGCTTTTTAAGAGAGTCTCCTCTGCTTTTTTTAGTATTTCTAGTATTTCTCCTCTAAACTCTCTCATTGCCTCGCCCATTGAAAGGGCGAGAGCTTTTGTGTAGGCCTCCTCCCAAATATGTACGAAAGGTACTTTTCTCTCCATGGACTGTCACCTCCAATGATCAATACACCACCAAAAAATTTAAATTTTACCATTCATAATAGTTGAAGGGGGCTGATGTAGTCTCGGAGTGCTGATGGGCTGTCACCTCCAAGATGAGGCCCCCCCTCCATTGCACAATTTTCATTCACTTCTCAACCACTATTTAAAGGGGGCTCTATACACATTCGAAATAAACCCCCTATTTCGAAATATTGCATAAAATAGAAACATTGGAAAAATTGGAGATCTTTATTCTC
>JANXEF010000037.1 GCA_025057895.1 Archaeoglobaceae archaeon
CAATGGTGAAATAATAACGAGCTGTGCGGATGGAGTTGCAAAGGTGCTTGAGAAGTGGCTCAAGGGGGAATACAAGAGAATAAAGTTTGAAGTCGAGGGAATAAAACCATTGACAGAATTCGCAGAGGAAATTGTAGAAGAGGAGGGAAAGACAAAGATGATCGGCGGAGTTTGCCCTGAATGCGGTAATGTGCTTGAATACGGCGAAGGTTGTGCAACTTGTAGATTTTGTGGTTTTACGAAATGCAGTTGAACAACCATAATTTTTAATCAGAAAATTTTTCGCCAATTCGAATCTTTGCACAGACTCGATATTTTTATATACTAATGTATGGACTGTTAGTGTTATGGAGATCTATGAGTTGGTCGAAAATTATGAAGAATTGTTCAAGATCCTCGTAGAACAATCTCTAAATCCAGTTTTCATCCTCCAAGAGGGAAGATTTCTCTATTTCAATAAATCTGTTGAAAATATTACGGGCTATAGCCATGAAGAGCTTAGCATTCTGGATCCATTTGAACTCGTGCATCCTGAGGATAGAGAAGTAGTTTATCAAAAATATCTTCTGCGTGTAAATGGTCTGAGAG
>JANXEF010000038.1 GCA_025057895.1 Archaeoglobaceae archaeon
AGATAAAGTGTGGAAATGCTGTCGAGGTCTTTGAAAGAAAGATAACTTTGAACAGAACATTTTTCATCGGAGAAAAAGTAGAAATACTTGCAAATTTCAAGCCAAAGAAAAGTTTTCTTGTCTTTGAAAATAAAGAGATTCCTTTTGATTTTATTGAAAAGAATGGAAGCTGGGTATATGAGTTTGTTGCTGAAAATGTTGGTTTTTACAAAGTAGTTGTTGATGGAATTGAAAAAAACTTTTCCATCGATTCTTGTGATTTGGAAGCTTTCATCTCTGATGGAAAAGTTTACGGAAAAGTTTCAACGAAATTCACAGATCTCAGAGAAATTTTAGTCCTTCCAATGAATATCAGTGTAGAAGTTGTTGACGGCAAATTTGAAGTTCCACTGCTAGGTGAAGAATTTGAGCTTATCTGCAAGAACAAGGTTTTAAAAATTAGACCTTATTCAGACTTCAAAACTCTGGAATTTGATGGGATGATCTTCAACTTTTCTATTGATAAGGGAGGTTTTAAAGAATTGAATTTCGATGGAGAACTTTTA
>JANXEF010000039.1 GCA_025057895.1 Archaeoglobaceae archaeon
CGAGAAGCCCGCGATAACCGCCGACCCTCCAGGACGAGGACTCTACGGAAATGCATCACTCAGCAATTAGCGGGCATGCGGACCTTCCCTCGGCTTCGGCTCCCGCATATCGACGGTTTCGGGTTACAGGGGACGCCGAATCCCCCAGCCTAGCCCACCAATAAAAGGTTGTGGAATTGCTAATTAATTTTTCTGTGCAATGGTAAAAGTTTAAAGGCTGTAATGCTCTCTTTGCGGATGAATTTCTCTGATCAGTTCAAAATCAAAGATTTCTTCAATCTTTGGAACTCTTTCAATGTATCCAAGCCTTTTCATGAACTCTGCAAGCTTTAAAGTTGCCTCTACATATTTTTCAGGCAGTGAAGAACAGTATTTCGGACTCAAATTGACGATCCTTCTAATTTCATCTCTACTTAAATCCCCTTTAAATCTCTCAAATAGCCTTTCAACTGCGAATTCTTTCGCTTCTCTAAGCAAATTACAAGCCCATTCGTGTTTTATCAGAAAATCATTTA
>JANXEF010000003.1 GCA_025057895.1 Archaeoglobaceae archaeon
CGATTCGCTCCAGTTGTGTTGAAAACTCCCGGCTTGTTTATTTTAGCTGGAATTGTAAGAGAAGGACCTACGCTTACAACACTGCTTGCATTGCTATGGTAAAGTGAACAGGCAGTGGAATTGTTTACGAGATTTACAGCAATCCAGATGTCGTAAATTGCTTCGTTGGCTTTGTTCGTGATGTTCAAGTAGCCTGTTACGTTTGTGGTGTAGCTGAAGGTTATGGCTCCAGTTCCATCGCTTGATGGTGTTGCGGTAGTGTTAACCTTTTCCTCAATCACTATGTCCAAAGGCGCAGCGGTTGCAAGCCCTATGGTGATTATTATGGATAACAGTATCATTATTCCCATCTTTTTTTTGCTCAAAAATACATTTTCCATGCCTACATTGTCTCATAAGCTGTATATAAATTTTTCTAGGTATTTGAATAATTGTAAAAATTTCTAAATCGTAAAGAATCGACTTTTCATGTAAAAGAAAGATCCAAGAATTTAGAAAAAATCGCCTTTATCTTCTTTTTGCGATTGCTCTTAACAAATTATAGAAAAATTTTTCAACGATAGATTTTTAAAACGGTTCTTCGATGAAATATATGTGAGACTTGCATTCTTTCTGATAATAATGCTCATAAAAATATCATCAGCGGGAATAATTGAAATTTCCGAGATGGATCTGTCAATATTTGTTAAGGATAAGGCTCATTTTAGATATGAGATGACTTTGAAAAATCTAGTCGATAAACCATTAGTTCCCGGAATTTCGGAGCTGAGATTGCAGAAGGTTGAAAGTAGTAAGCTTTTCATATTTCCTCTCCCCTTCGGTGAAAAGAGGGGGGCTGTTGAACTTGAAAATCTGAAAGCCTATTCTGGAGACATGTACTTCAAAGTTTATTCTGAGAATCGTGGAGAATACACTACAGTTTATTATGAGATCTGGTACCCTATAGAACCTCTTGGGGAGAGGAAAATAATACTCGAATTCAATGCAGACTTAGTCGAGAGAGGTTTGCTTTTCAAGAGTGTAACAGTTCCAATTGGAGGGGATATAGATATAAAGAAGGTCAAGCTTAACTTGACCTCTGATTGGAAGCTTTGCTATCTTGAGAGAGGGGGTGATACTATTCCAGCGAATCACATAGCATTCTTAACCGCAGAATTCTCTCTGCTTCCACTTCCGCTTTTACCAATTCGTGGTTACATCCTCTTTTGGGGATCAATAATCTTTCTAATCATCTTAATCCTTTCTATAATCCTCAAGAAGAAGAAAAAGAAGCTTAAAGGTGAAAAAAGTTGAAAATAGTATTTTTTATACTCCTGATCCTAATAATTTTTTCAGCTAAAGGTTGTGTTCTGGAAATTAGAAATGCTATTTTTTATCCAAACGGAACACAAATAGTGACCAGAGATTGGTTTGTAGTTGACTTCACGAACAAATATGACTACGATCTCTTTGACGTTCAATTCAGCGATTTAGCTTCTCTTTCCATTATTAGAAAAGGAGAAAGAGTAATGATAGACCCATACAAGAACATAACTCCTATCGAATTCCCAATTTTGATAAAGGCAAGGGTTCATCAATTCGAGAATGGTAAAAAAATAGAATACACAATTTCAAATTATGGGGATGATACAAGATTTCTAATCAAGATTCCAGCTTTTTCTGAACTTATCCGATGCGAAGGTTGTGAGATTAGTGATGGGAGCATTTTTTTCGACAGAAAAATTTTAAAGAATGAATCCGCTAACTTCACTCTTGTCACAACCCAATACTTCACGATTCCAGATGGAGAGGTAAACTTTTTTTTAAGAGATGAGCTAAATCTCAGCTTCACAGCAAACGTTCCTGTTAGCATCGAAAAAGGAGATACTGATAACTGGATTGGAATTTTTAACATTTCAAATGTACTCGATAGGGAGATAGTGGGAAAAGCTGATGCTTTTGTTGAATACTGTGACACCTCTTGTAACAGATCCGAACTTTTCAGCGAAAGTTTCCTTCTAAAGAGTGGAGAAGTTTTTTCTAGAAGAGTTGAAGTCCAAAGCACTAGGGTACCGATCTTCATCTTTAAAGTAGAAGCAAGGGTGAGAGACTTCTGCCCTCTTCTTATTCTTCCTGCAATGGAATTAGAAGGAAAATACTTAATAGGAAGTGCCTTACTAAAGGGATTCGATCATAAATTTCCCTTATACCCAGAATTTGGAGATTTCATAGAAATAGAAGCCCCACTTCCGCCCATACCTCCTCTTCCAACTCCTTTTACCCCTACTCCCTCACCGACTCCCATAGAGATCGAAGTAAGAACTACACCAGAGGTTTCAATTCCTTTTGAAAGAGTTATCGAGAGGCAGTTAATCCAATACATGATCATAATGCTACCATCTTTCTTCGGATCTTTCATCGCGACAGTTTTAATACCCATATACTCGAGAAGGGGTGTAGTTGCTCTAAAAGAACATGAGAGGATTGTTAGGATTTTGTCTCACAAGATGCGCATCTACACAACACCATCGAGTCCTTTAAATGGTGGAAAAATCGTGGAACCAGACGAAGACATCGTATCAATGCTAATCGCAAATGGCTTGACTCGTGAATTTGCAGAAGCAATTTCAGTAGCTATAAAAGTCAAAAAGCCATTGATAGTGAGTGATTTAAAAACTGCGAATATGGCCCTATCCCTCGGAGTTCCAGTGATCTTTTATGGAAGAACTTGAAACGATGATAGAAGAAACGATGGAAAAAATTCGTTTCAGAGATACCATTGCAGCCATTGCAATAGCCTCAGCCTTTGTTGCCTTTGGAACCATGTTTTTGATCTTAATCGATGTAATACCCATATCTCTGAGCTTAAAAACTCCCATGGCTTTAATGCTCCTAGTTATAACATGGATACTCATGAGCCTTGGAATATACTTGCTCACAAGCATGCCTGTACCAAAGCTACCAAGGCTCGTTGCAGATTCGGATGGTGTTGAAGGATTGATGAGAAGAGGTTATGATAGGGTCGTCTACGTTTCCGGAGAAACTTTTAAAAAGCTACCACCAAAAATTACTCTAAAGATGAATCTAAAAGTGATCGAAATCGACGATATAGAGGTAGAAAAGTATAGAAAACATGGTGAGGAACTTTCATATGCAATTGCGATAGCAAAAAAGCTCAAAGCTAGAGTTGTCAGCTCAAAGAGGGGCAAAGTAGATGGAGTTGAAATAATCACAGCTAAAGATGTTTAGTAAATACTCAAATAAGGCGAATTTCAAGAAAATCTTCAGCCAAATCTGTGTTTTCAAAAACACTTCTCGCTTCCTCTAAAAGTTTTTCAAAATTCTTAGAATATCTCGAACTTATGTGAGTTAGGATTAACCTTTTCACATTCGCCTTTTTCGCTATCTCAGCTGCTTCTTTAGCAGTAGAGTGTCCAGTCTCTATTGCCCATTCCTTCAGTTCCTCACCGAAGGAAGCATCATGTATTAGCAAATCAGCTTTTTCTGCAATCTTAACAGTTCTCTCAGATGGTCTAGTATCTCCAGTATAGACTATCCTTCTTCCTTTCTTCAAATCCCCCAGAACCATATCTGGTGTAACTATTTTTCCATTCCAAAGAACGATCTCTCCTCTCTTTAGCTTAGCATAAATTGGCCCAGGTGGAATTCCAAGGCTCAAAGCTTTCTCTCTTTCAAACTTCCTACTATCTTGTTCAATCAAAGCATAGCCAACGCTCTGAACAATGTGTTCTGTCTTGAAAACAACAATTTTGAACCCGGGAAAGCATATCTCATCTCCGTCAGATGCTTTTTTAACTTTTAATTCGAAATCAAGATTTTCATAGCCAAATATTTCAAATAGAGCCTCTAAAATTTCAGGACTTGGTGTGTAGAAGTTAAGATCTTTTTTTCTTCCATTAAGAGAGAAAGTCTCTATCAAACCAAATAGACCGATGAAATGATCTGTATGCATATGAGTTATGAATATGTTGTCAAGATTTCTAAATCCAAGTTTATAAATTATTATTTGTCTTTGAGCTCCTTCGCCACAATCGAAGAGAAATCTATGCTTTGAATACTGAACAAAAATTGCAGAAGGATTTCTTTCTGCACAAGGAACGGTGCCAGAAGTGCCGAGGAAAACGAGTTTAAAAAGCATCAAGACTCTAGAACTATCTCTATGTTCACATCCCTCGGCACCTGAATGCGCATGATTTGCCTAAGAGTTCTCTCATCCGCAGCTATATCTATTAGCCTCTTATGCACTCTCATTTCCCAGTGGTCCCAAGTATTGCTCCCTTCTCCATCAGGGGCTTTTCTAGTTGGAACGATTAGTCTTCTGGTTGGTAAAGGAATTGGACCACTTATCTCAACCCCAGTCTTAGTTGCTATCTCCTTTATCTGATTGCAGATCTTGTCAAGATTTGTTGGATTCAAACTCGATAGTTTTATCCTTGCTTTTGGACCTTTTATTGCCATGAGATCACCAAAAAAATTTGTTTACTTTCTTGTGGTTATATCCAAAACCATTCCAGCTCCTACTGTTATACCCATGTCTCGAATTGCAAATCTACCCAAAGGAGGAATGTCCTTCACCCTTTCTATTACCATCGGCCTAGTCGGCTCAAGCTTCACAACTGCAGCGTCTCCAGTTTTCAAGAATTGTGGATTTTCTTCCTTAGCCTGACCCGTCCTCGGATCTATCTTCTTTATTAACTGTATAAACTTACAAGCAACCTGCGCCGTATGAGCATGAACTACTGGGGTATATCCAATAGCTATTGCAGTTGGATGCTGCAGAACCACGATCTGTGCTGTGAAATCTTTCACAACTGTTGGTGGATTCGTAGGATGGCCAGCAACATCTCCACGCTTCAAGTCCTTCTTTGCAACACCTCGAACGTTGAAACCAATGTTGTCTCCTGGATAAGCTTCTGGAATTGGTTCATGATGCATTTCAATACTCTTAACTTCACCGCTAACTCCTGCTGGTTCAAAAACGATTTTATCTCCTGTCTTTAAAACTCCACTTTCAACTCTTCCAACTGGAACTGTACCAACTCCGCTTATAGAATAAACATCCTGAATCGGAATCCTCAAAGGTTTATCCACTAGCTTTTCTGGTGGTTTGAACAAGTTAAAAGCCTCTAGCAAAGTTGGTCCATTGTACCATGGCATTTTCTGACTCTTCTTCGTTATGTTGTCTCCATTGTAAGCAGAAGCTGGGATGAACGGAATCTCTTCTACTTTATAACCAACCATTCTGAGAATCTTGGCTAGAGCATCTTTTGCAGCTTCGTATTCCTTCTTTTCATAGTTAACTCTGTCCATCTTATTAACCAAAACGATGAGTTGGTTAATGCCTAGGGTTCTTGCTAGGAAAACGTGCTCTCTTGTCTGTGGTTGAACCTTTTCCACCACATCCATAACGAGAACTGCAGCATCAGCCTGTGAAGCACCAGTGATCATGTTCTTTATGAAATCCCTGTGTCCTGGACAGTCGACGATAGTGATATAGTATTTATCCGTCTGGAACTTTCTGTGTGCTACGTCTATGGTTAAACCTCTTTCTCTCTCCTCTTTCAGTCTATCCATCACCCAAGCGAATTCGAAAGTTGCCTTACCTTTTTCCTGAGCTTCTTTTCTGTATTTTTCGATTACATGCTCGGGAATCTCTCCAACTTCATATAGAAGTCTTCCAATCGTCGTGCTCTTTCCATGATCCACGTGCCCTATAAAGGCGACATTGATGTGCTCCTTCTCTTTAGGCATACCTATCACCTACCTTTTTGATATACACAACCTTCAGAAGTGCATATAAAGCTTTCACATCTATATGAACATCTTCGCAATCTTCAGAGATTCGAGGATGCTCTCTCTTGCATTACCTTCAACTAAATCCTCGTGCCCCGGATAGAGGTTTTCGACGTCGAGTTTTGAAAGCATCTCTATCGATTTCAAGAGTTTCATGGCATCTCCTCCTGGTAGATCGTATCTACCAAAGTTCCCATGAGCAAATACTGTATCACCGCTGAAAAGCCATTTCCTATTTGGCTCATAGAAGCAAACACTCCCAGGTGAGTGCCCAGGAGTGTGAATAACTTCAAGAGTCGTTTCACCGAGACAAAATCTTTCACCACCCTTTAGAACTATATCTGGATCGAAAAACTTGAACCTAAGACCCAAGATTGGAGAAAAACTTTGCATTCTCATCAATCCCAGCTCCTCTTCATGAATCGCGATCCTCGAAGTTCCTTTAAAAAATCCAGCTGCAGATGCGTGATCATAGTGAGAATGAGTTAGGAAGACGTAATCGAGTTTTTTTGGCTCAAAATACTTCTTTATAGCCTTTAAGATGAACTCTGCATCTCCACCAACATCTATGATGGCTTTTTTTTCATCGATTAAAAGATAACAATTTGCAGCTAGAGGAGGAGCAACTATGCGTATCAACTTCATAGGAGTTCCAAATCCTCTACTTCAACACTTTCAACACCTTCTATTTTTCCAAGCTCGGAAACAAGGTTATCCACGATTCCTTCTGTATCCGGCATTACTGCTAGAATGGCAATCGCTTTAAGACCAAATGCTATTGGTTTTATAGCGATGTCTCTGATTTCAACTTCTTCTAAGTTCAAATCCAAGATCTTTTCTTTGATTTTTCCCAAATCAACATCCAAATCACTTGGCATGATTCGCAATCTCACAAAAACCCTTCCCATTCCATCACCTCATGGACCTACGAAGTTGCAAGAGCAATGATATTTGTTTGAAAGTCTTCTGCATCTCTTGCAACGATAAATCCTTTCTCCACAACTTGGACAAGGAAATGAAACGTATTCAGTGCCCACAAGCATAGCCCCACAGCTTATACATCTCGCAATTATCATTTCAATCACCTCTCACGAATGTGCCCCGTGCTCTTCCTCTCAATATATAATTTTTTAGTTCTTCAGGAGAACATATGAAGAGCTCTATACCATGATTTTTAATCAAAACTGGTGAATATCTGTCGATCACACCTATACTCTCCTCAGCCTTCGCGAATTCCAAAAAATATCCGTTTCTCAAAACTCCACCAACTGCTGTTACTTTAAAAACTTTCTTCTCCCCAATCTTTGAAGCTATCCAGATTGATATAGAATCCGAGGTCACATCCCAGGAATGAGGAAGTTCATCAAAATTTTTCAAGAGCTTATAGGGTAGAACGATGAATCTTCCTCTTCTTCTGAGCTCTCCAAATTCCTCTGGTTCTAAGATTTCAAAACCAGCCTTTTCAGCATAACTAAACATGTAGTAGCCATATAGATTCATTGAAAGCACTGCCATCCAATGCGAAATCTCCTCACTTAGATTCATCTTTTCAACAATATCCGAGAAAATCCAACCTCCCGGAATTACCTTTACTTCTTCAACTCTTTCTAGCGTCTCAAAAATGATTTTTAACTTGTCTACAACACTTCCTCCTACTTTAACTATCATATCTTCCTCAACTCATAGAATTCCCAGTATTTCCTTAGCTCATAATTTGCAACGATTTCATATCCACTCAGACATCTGTAATCTCTCCGAGCTGCAAAAACGTAATCATAGCCCCGAGGACATGTAGTAGTGAAAATGACTTTTTCATCTCTCAAAACCCATGGCATCGGCCAATAGTGGCCATCAACTGCAAATATAGCAACACTATATCCCTGTGAAACGAGATCTCTAATTCGATTTGCCATCTTTATAGCCCCTTCCTGAGTTTGAACATAGATCAAAGGCTGTTCAAGAACGTTGTTGTACTCGAAATAAGTGACTTGGACCGATATCAAAGAGGTTACAATCAATCCAATTGCAAATGTGATCTTGAAGTCTCTATTATCAAAAAAGTCTCTTCTTATAAATACTATTGCAAAAAAAACAAGAGGGGTTACTAAGTGAACTACAAGCCAAGGAGTTTTGTAAGCCATTGCATGATAAAATAAAAAAGCGATAACTAACCAACAAATCGCGAAAATTTCGTAGAATTCAAATTTTCTTTCTATTTTCAATGGAAAAGATGCGATTGCCAATGCAAGTGCTAGAAATTCATATCTAAGTAAGATGTTGATGAAATAGTGAATAGGTTTTTCATGTGCTGAACCCAAGCCTTGAGAAAACCAGTATGGAATTGATTTTTCAAAAAATCTATCGATCCAATCTCTACTCAAAATGACTTCGACCCAGTTTTTTCCATTGATCGCATAGGCGAATGCTGAAGAGTAAAAGAAGGAGGAAAGGAAAATAAAGAGGACTATACATGGAATAATATTGCGATCGAAGGTAAAATCTCTTCTCATATATCTGTAGAGAGTCAATGCTAAGAAAACGACTGTGAAATACTGTACCCAGTTCTCCTTTGAAGTAAAGATTACTACTAAGAAAATAACTGCAAAGATCGCATTCCTTAGCTCTCTTTTCTCCCTGTAAAGGAGATAGAAGTAAAGGAATGCAATGAAAGATGATAAGACTATGATGTCATCTCTTGCATATCGAGAATAGTATAGAATTGAAGGAGAGAAGATCATGAAAAGAGCAAAGATGTATGCAGATTTTCCAAACCATCTTTCAAACTTAAAAGCAAAAAAAACTCCAATTATGCTGAAAATAGCTACTGGAAACCTTGCAGAAAAATCACTATCTCCAAAAGCAAGAAAGGTCAGAGAAATTACGAAGTAAAGAAATGGTCCATGAAAAGCTGGATCGTAACTATAGCTCGGACTTTCAACAACGTTCTTCAAAGATATCCAAGCATGAACGCTTTCATCATGATCCATTGGACGTTGTTCGAGAAAAGCGAATCTCGTTATTATTGCAAAAATCATTAGTGCTATCAGTATTTTTTTCACAAGAGATGTAAGTAATGAGTTTTAAAAAACTTTCTTAATTCAAAATTCGATTTGAATAGATCTCTTAGACAGAGAAGGAATTCCAGTGGATTGTGTCCAGAAAAGCATATATACCTGTAAGAATTAAAGAGTCACGAATATGATACTCGTAGGCGAAGGTGATGAAGAAAAGAGCTTAGAGCCTCCAGACCATTTTCTTAAAAAAAAGGTTAGCGACACCATTTTAAACCTTCTTGGAGATTATAGATTTCACACGAAAGGCTATTACGTTTCTCTTCATGCAGAAGAAAACAACTGCATCGTTTATCCTTCTGTAAAAAACGCTCTAGACATATATAGGGCTCCAGTTTTTATTGAAAGGTTGAATAGGTCTGGTTTGAACGTTCCGAACTTTGAAGTTCTTCCAAGGCCAATTCCACGGAAAACAGTAATGCTACCTTTAAATCCATTTTCAAAAAATTCTATGAAAATCGTGAGAAATGAATCCCAATACTATAGGTGTTTTCGTAGTTTGAGCATGGATTACCATTATCCGGTCGTTCAAGTTGAAATAGAAGGTAAAATCGAGGAGATATACATGCATCTAACGAAGGCAAGAAAAGGAGATGAAGAAATGAACAGAATCGCAAAAAAGGTTTTCGAAATCTTTGGTGTCCCTCTCGGAAAGATATTCGTTGAAAAGATAGATGGAAAGTTGAAACCTTTCTACTTCATGCCACTGATGAAAGATGAGATCGATCTAGATTTTGCAATAGAAGTTATGCATGAAGATCGGCTGTTTCGTTGAAACCTACAACTTCAAATACAAAGAGGAAATGGAGGCTTTAAAGATCTTTGAAGTTACTGCAAAAAGCCTTGGCCACAACTTTGAAGTTACTGGGAAAGAGATAGTGAACAGAATAGACGATTTCGATTCCATATTCATAAGAGCAACCACAGATCCGCTTTTTACATCTTACGTTGTTTCTAGAATCGCAGAGGAGAAAGGTAAAAGAGTGATAGATGATTCTGAGAGTATAAGAGTATGTTCGGACAAAGTAGCGCTATACTACAGACTTCTAAAGAGAGGTATTCCGATACCGCGAACTATTCCTTTTTATGGTGAATTCGATAGACTAGAGTCAATTGCAGAAGAAATAGGATATCCTGTAGTCGTTAAAGCTCCAAATTCAAGGTTTTCGCTTTATGTTGAGAAAGCTAATACATTTGAAGAACTTTTGGTGATTGCTAAGAGATTTTTGAGAAGAAGCAAGGCAATTCTGCTTCAGAAATTCATACAATCTACTTTTGATTGGCGTATAGGTGTTTTGAACGGCAGAGTCATATATGCTTGCAAGTATTTGCTTCCAAAAGGTGGCTGGAAAATTCGAGATGTTGTTAACAACAGGGTTGTTTGGGGAGAAGTTAAAGCGGTTAGTAGAGAAACAATATCTCCAAAGCTGAAGAAGATTGCAATAGATGCCGCAAAAAGCGTTGGAGACGGATTATATGGAGTTGACATAAAGCAGGTTGGAAAAGATTTCTATGTGATCGAAGTTAACGATAATCCAACGATAATGCATGGTATGGAAGATGCTAAGGACAAGGATATCTATGAAAAAATAATTCTTGCTCTCGTTGCTTAAAAATGTTCGGACCTGAACATGAGTTTTCGATAAACGATGAATTCTTCGAACCTCTGCCAATTGCAGACAAGATAATAAAGAGAATAAGGGGGAGAGTTACAAATGAAGCAAAACTCAAAAATTCTCGTACTGTAATTGGAAAAGAACTTCAAAAACACGTAATCGAATTAAAACCAGAAAAACCATTTGAAAGTTTTTCTGAATTCGAAGAAAAAATGCATGAAGGTATTTTAGAATTGATGAGTTATTTAGAAGGTTACAGACTTCTCGGCCTAGGTATGCATCCCCTGCTAAATCTGGAGTCTGCTAGGGTATGGGACCATAGAGATAGAAGAATATACGAAACATACGACAAACTTTTTAACATAAAACAGCATGGATGGTTGAACATACAGAGTTTTCAGCTAAACTTGCCGTTCAAAAGCGAAGAAGAAGCTATAACTATGCACAACAAACTCAGAGTTCTAATACCATATCTCGTAGCAATAGCATCTTCTTCACCTATATACGAGGGAAAGGCATTTTATGTGGATTCTAGAATTTATTTCTACAGAATAAATCAAATAGCAGTCCCACTGATCTGCAACGATGTAATACCTGAGAAAATAAGAAGTCTTCGAGAATACAAGGATATATTGGAGAAAATTTACTATGAACTTAAATCTAGGAACGCTAAAGTTCTTTGTGTGGAGTGGGTGAATTCTAGAGGTGTGATTTTTCGTTTTACTCGGAAATGTCTCGAAATAAAAGTGATGGATGAGCAGGAATGCATAAAAAGCGATGTTGCACTCGCATCTTTCATAAATTCAATCCTCAGAGAAGACTTACAGGAAATGGAGGATTTGAATTTAAAAGAGAGACTAAACGATGCGATGATCTATGGAACAAAGAAATTAAAAAAAGAACTAAGAGAACTTTTCAAAAAAGCAATGAAAAATGCAGAAGATGAGGAGAGAAAATATCTCAGAATTGTAAAAGATAGAATAGACAATGGAAGCCTTGGTGAAAGAATACTAGAAAAGATAAGAGATTTTTCTCGTGAAGAAATCATCAAAACTTGCGAAAAACTTTCAAAATGCATTGAAAAAAACGAGGTGTTTAACTGATGGATTTTGTAGAAATATGCTCAGAATGTGGTGGGAAGTGTTGTAGAGATGCAAATCCACCAATTTCAAGGAGAAGACTCGAAATTTTATTAAAAAATGGTGTTAAAGTTGATAAAATTGCTTTCGAAAAATACATGCATCCAAAAACAAAAGAAGATGGTTTCTGTATTTTTTTGGATAATGGAAAGTGCTCGATACATGAGATTAAGCCAGAAACATGTGTTGCAGGACCTTTCACCTTTGATCTTAAGGGAGATGTTCTCGAGATCTTTCTGAAAAAAGAAGATATTTGCCCATTGGTCACATACTTGAAAAGAGATAAGAGAGCGTATAAGGAGCAGTTCAAAAGAGCAGTTGCAAGTATAGTCCAGCTGATCCTAGATTTGGACAAAGAGAGCCTCGAAGAGATTCTAAAAATTGAAGAAGTCGAGACTGTAAAAGTTGCCGAGATCAAGCTAAGTTATGAGTGATTTAAACAATTTTAATTTACTAATCTAAAAACTCGGAATAAAAAATTCTGGAAAAGCGCGAAAAAGTTAATATTCCCAACAAATTTTATTAAATCATGGTTGAGAAGGTTAGAGATAGAGAACATCATGAGAAGCTTTTTAAAGCATCTATAAGTCCAATAAGGAGAGAAATTGTTTCTGCAATCGGAATTCAGGGGAAAACAAAGGAAGAGTTGAAAAAGGAGTTGAAACTAACAGACTTCCAACTCAAGTTCAACCTAGAATGGCTGATAAAAGAGGGATTTGTAAAAGAAGAGGAGGGGAAGTTAAAGCTTACAGATAATGGCTTAGAACTCCTCGAAGCCTAAGTTACGATTTCTTCAATTCTTCCAAGTTCTTCAGCTTTTTTTATTTCCATCATTGTAAGATCTAGTGGGTCTTCAATTTTAACTCGGTGTTTTAAAGAAAGATTTCTCATCTCTGGCGAAGTTGGACCAATAGCTGGATCTCCCGGAACTCTGAAGGAGATATCGAAAACAACAAATTCCAATTCATCCATTGGTGAATAAGCCATCGCTCCTTGTAAACCAAACATTCCAATTATTCCAGGCGGGTATTCCCTCTCGCAAACTCTTATCAGTTTTTCTGCATATTCGTAAATTATTTCTTGTTTGCTCTCCCTCATAGTAACTCCAAAATGTCCAATTTCCTCGTTCTTTATCGGAATATCTATTTTAAGCTGTTCTCTAGCTGGAAGGTTTAAAAAACCTTGTAGATTTACCTGTCTACGGTCGCTAAATCCAACAAAGTCAAAATCACCAAATACGTCCTTGAGCGCGTAGCTGTGGAAATTTGCGTTGAACCTTGCTCCTAATACAAATTCCTCTATTCTTGCTTTTTTGAGTCCATCTTCTGTTATCACCCCATCTCTGATCAATCTCTCAGCTTGTCTGTAATAATCCTCAGCTGAAATTACGTAGAAAAATGCCCTTTCAAGAGGATTTCTTGCTTGCTGAACTTTAACCACGCAGAGCCTGTCGATCTCTTCTGGAAATCTAAACTCTTTTGGAGACCTTATATTCGCTTTTTCGAGCAAGTAGTATTGATTTCTTTCCACATTCCTCTCTTCTGCCCTAAGAAGAAAGCGATTTCCATAGATTGGAACTTTGAAACCCCTTTCTATTCCATCATACCCAACATAAACTGCAAAGCTCCTATTTGGAATGAAAACGGTTTCGAGATCTATTAGTTTTTCCTGAACTTCTTTGTTCAAGATTTCTTTGAAAGAGTTTAGCACAATTATGTGGTCATAAAGATGCTTGTTGAACTCGCTGTAAAGTTTATCTCTACCTTTTTGAACAACTATTACTGTTTCAAAGCCCCAAGCTTTTGCAGAAATGCCTATTTCCTTAGCTGAGTGGGAGCCAAAGATACCTATTGTTACCATGTTCTTTAAGGTTACCTCAAACTAGATTACCTTTGCTATACTCAAGTGGAGCTTATAAAGTTTAAATGCTACATCTTTTAGCACATCGATATCCTTGAGTTTATCCAGAAATCTACTAGAAATTCCTTCAATTCCTTTTATCGATCCACAGATTGCAGAAATCGAATCTGCATCCCCACCAGCATTAGCGGACTTCAAAATTGCCTTTTCAAAATCTTTTTCTGAAAAAAAGCAATAAAAAGCAATTGGAACAACATCAAGTGCTGAAATTGTATTTCCTAGCTTCTCCACAGCATAATCGAGTTCTTTATTCCTTATATCATAGGCAAATCTTATCTTATCTGCGAGCAAACTGTCGTAATCTTCAACTCTGCTCACAACTTCCGCCAACATCTCCTCATCACTGAAATCGAGCATCTTACATGCTATTGCTATAGCCACTGCAATTGCAGAAGCTATAGCCCCCATACCTGTATGGGTTACTCTCGAAGAAATCTCTGCATATTTCTCAACCATGTTGAAGTTGAAATGATAAACAAGACCGATTGGTGCAACTCTTATTGCAGAACCACACGTATCTGACTCCAAACCGGATTCATACCAATTTGCACCCCTTAAAAGCCTTATTATTGCAGCTCTTGAAGTTGGTCCAATCCTTCGACCCGTATAAAACCATTGCTTTAATCTCTCAGCAAAATTCTCTGGACTAAAATGTTTTGTCTCTATTATAGATTCAGCAAGCAGTAAAGCTTGTTCTGTATCATCTGTCCATTCTCCTTCCTTCAAATCTCCATAAGGTGAAGGTAAAAAGTCTCTTATCTCTCCATAAATCTCTTTTATCTTTTCCCTACTCATTCCCTCAGCAGGCATTCCAAGAGCGTCACCAATCGCAAGACCAAGGATACAACCTTCAAACTTTTCAATCACACTCAAA
Source organism: Archaeoglobaceae archaeon (assembly GCA_025057895.1). Lineage (GTDB taxonomy): Archaea > Halobacteriota > Archaeoglobi > Archaeoglobales > Archaeoglobaceae > WYZ-LMO2. Next base: position 14,414 of record JANXEF010000003.1, read on the forward strand.
GTTGATCTAATCTTTTAAAGATTTTATGCTTTGATCGAGAAATCTTTTTAATTGAACGAAAAATTGATTGGAAAAGTTAAACAACTCTCAAAAGAGTTAATAAGACTGAACAGATCAACTTTTTGAGAAGAGAATTAATTAGATCAGAATAAGTGTAAAAGATGAAATTGTTTATAAAAATAGAAAAAGATGAACATATCTAAAATTGCTGAGATTAGACTTATAACGTCTAAATTTTATTTTAAACGATTACCAAGCGCTTATATTTGTAATATCCACAACTTCAGCCTCGATCGCATCTAAAATGTCACCGGTTCTTATTTGAATTACTCTTCCAAAACCCTTTGGATTTATTTTCAATCTGACAACTGCCATCTCACTCTCTTCAATGTAATGAGGAGAAGAGTAGAAGAGAGACTGATGTATGACTTCTTTTCCATTCACTTCAGCTATTACACCACTTATACCTCTTTCGAGGTCACTTATCTTCGAATAAGTCAAGAAAACACAATCTCCAAGATTAACTTTTAAAGCAGTTGCCACATTATGGGCGCTACGTAATTCAATCGTTCTTATGTTTCTCTTCACTATCTCCTCGATTATTCCCCTCGCAATACCAGTAAAGACGTAGCATCTCATTCTTATCACCCATACATCGGAAATTCTTCTCTTTTAACTTCTTGAACTGCTTGTTGGGCGAGTTTTTGCATCTGCGCCTCTATGAACTCTGCTTCCTCGATTAGCTTTTCAACACTGATTTTCCAACCAAAAATTCTATTGATAGCTCCTATTAAATTAGCCGCAGCCCTTGGATCTGGATTAAATCCAGAAGTTTCACCAAGTAATGCAATTCCCGGGAATTTTGAGGCTACACATTCGTTCAAAATACTCCCAGCAATTCCAGAAATTGTACCTGTTCTGAATATTTCCACATGGTCCTTTATCTCGTCTATTAGTTCTTTTTGAGTAACTGCCCCAAAAACTCTCTTCTTGTCTTCAAAAGTTGCAATTCCAGCCAAAGAGAAAACTCTACGGGCTTTTACTTCCATAGCCCAGTTAACGATGACTTTGCTTATCCCATAAGCGATCTGTGGGACTATTGGTACATCAGAGTGAATTAGTAGTAGATTCAACTCTTTGGACTCGTAAATTCTTATGGGTGGTAAAACGACTCCCTCGTAAAGAGACGCAACTGGTGGCAAAAGCCTCGATTCGAGAATTCCGAGGTTGTCTAGTTTTACCTCGTTGATGAAATAAGCAGTTGCTATTGTACCAACGAGTCCAATACCTGGAAAACTCGTTACCAATACAGAGTTCTTCACAGAAGGTTTTTCCACGATGATCTGCGCATCGAACTCCATGAAAATCATTTCAAACAGAATATTTTAAACTTTTGGGTAATTAAAGAGTTTTAAATCATCTGATTTTTGATTCGATTTTGAAAATCTTTTTACCTCGAAATAAGAAGTTTTTTCATGAAAGGTGAAATTTTAGCGTTAATAGCAGCACTGCTGTGGGGAATTGTACCAATACTAGACAAATACGCCCTTCAGGAGGTGCCAACTTATCCTGCGATAGTAATAAGAGCTTTTGGTGGATTCGCCGCAATTCTCACAATTTCTGCAATTCTAAAAGATTTTAACTTTAACTTTTCAAAAGCAGCAGTACTTCTACTGATCTCCGGAGCGATAAGCGGAGCCTTTGGAATGATATTCTATTTCGAAGCCTTAAAGAGTATTGGAGCAAGCAGAGCGGTCCCTATAACTGCGATATATCCGATGTTCACGGCTGTTTTCTCATTAATTTTTCTATCTGAACTAATCTCTGCAAGGGTTCTGATAGGGATAGTATTAATAATTGTTGGAATAATTCTCGTAAGTGAGGTGTAGAGATGGATCTCGAAGGATATGCGATTAAAATGCTCAAAAAGTTCAAAGAAGAAGAAGTTGAAAGAAAACTCTCAGATAGAATAGCAGAAATAAAGGATTGGAACATTGAAAAATCATCTATTTGGGCAAAAGCTGTGATCAAGGAGGTAAAAAACGCTTACTCAAAAAGCAATTGGCTTCTCGAATACTTTAGAACTGGTGTTACGATGGGAAAATTTGGTGTAGGGAGTAGAGGAAGAGGAGATTTTTACATACACTCGAAAATCGGAGAAGTAAGTGGAGTTTCAGCTATTCTCTCTCCTAAAGATCTCGATGATGCTGGAGTTGTCGAAAGAGAAGGTATCTATATCGTGGTAGCAGTCGACGGAGTTCACTCAAGACTGAGCGAGTTCCCATTCCTTTCTGGTTTCCACGTGACAAGAGCTGCGATGAGAGATGTCTACGTTAAGGGTGCAGAACCAGTAGCTGTATTCTCTGACATTCATATCGCAGATGACGGTGATGTCGGTAAGATCTTTGATCACATCGCAGGAATAGCTACAGTTTGCGAAGCTACACAAGTTCCACTTGTAAGTGGTTCAACCTTGAGGATTGGGGGAGACATGGTGATTGGGGAGAGAATGACCGGCTGTGTAGGATGTGTTGGTGTTGCAAAATATATAACTCCGAGAAAAAATGCTATGGAAGGAGATGTCATCCTTTTAACAGAAGGTGCTGGTGGTGGAACTATAGCTACAACTGCGATATATTATGGAATGCATGAAATGGTTGAAGAAACGATCAACTTAGACTTTATCAAGGCAGCTAAAGCTATTTTCTCTGCAAATCTGCTATCAGAGATTCACTCGATGAGTGATGTGACAAACGGGGGAATTCGTGGTGATGCGGAAGAAATTTCGAAAGTTGCAAAAAAATCACTCATTTTCGAATACGAGATGCTGAGAAAATCCGTGAATCCAAAAGTGCTAAAGATGCTTGAAGAGTTAAACATAGACTTCATGGGTGTTTCTACAGATTCTCTAATGATCATTTGCCCAGAAAGTGTTGCCGAAAAAGTTAAAAAAACCGTAAAATCTGTTGGTGTTAAGATTGAGAAAGTAGGTTGGGTTGAGAAGGGAGAAGGGGCTTATTTGATCGAAAAAGGTGTTAAAAAAGAGATGAAACCGAAATTCAGAGAATCCGCTTATACACCATTGAAAAAAGTTGTAGGAGAAGAAATTCCAAGAGATTTTGAAGATATGAAGAACAAAGTCGATGAAGCTGTTATAAAAGCGATTGAAAAGAAAAAAATAGTTTTGAAAAAGTTTAGAGATCGATTATCCGACTTATGAGTGAGATTATTTTTGAAAAAAAGCATCTTGTATACACAATTGGTCACTCAAACCGAGATTTTTTCTCTTTCCTGAACCTATTAATAAAAAATGGTATAAAAATCCTCATAGATGTTAGAAGGTTTCCAAAGTCAAGATTTGAGCATTTCAATGCAGAGAATTTAGAAAAAATTGATACCTATGGAATAGAATACTTAAAAAAACCGAAACTCGGTGGTTTTAGGAAAAAAACTGTCAAAAACTCCCCAAATATAGCTATAAAGAGTTCTGGTTTCAGAAATTATGCTGACTACATGTTGACAGAAGATTTCAAACGAGAAATTGAAGAAGTGATCGAAGTAGCAGAAAAAAGAAGTACAGCAATAATGTGTGCAGAAAAATTATACTGGAAATGCCACAGAAAATTCATAGCAGATTATCTGCTTTTTCGTGGATTTGAAGTTGCTCACATAATAGATCATAGAATTTTAATACATAAACTCAACAAAAATGCTCGTATCGAAGAAGATAAATTGATCTACGATTTAGAATTCTAGAAAATTTTTAGAATTGTGGAGGACTTAAAATTTTGTAATATTTTTATCCTTCATGTTAAAATTGACGAGGACTAAATTTCTTAGCAATCTAAAAAGTTTTGGGCTGAAAAAATCTAGATGGATGAAAAAATTTATATAGTGAAGTTCAAGAGGTGCAACAAGATGGAAGGATGCAGATGGAATTACCTCTCGCCCCTATTGAAAGATTGTTTAAAAAAGCTGGAGCAATAAGAATTAGCGAAGATGCAAAGGTTGAACTTGCAAGAGAGATAGAAAATAGAGCTTCATTAATCGCTAAAAGAGCTTTTGAGATAGCTAAAAATGCAGGAAGAAAGACTGTAAAAGCAGAAGATGTAAAACTGGCAGCAGATAGTATTTTCAAGTCCTAAATTTTTTTCTTTTTTTACAATTTCTGTAAAAAATTAACGGATGTTTTACGTTGCAGTTTGCGATGCAATTGTAGTAAGTCCTCATGGTATCACACGAAGGAGATGTGTATTCTGCCCCCTTTCCCCTCATCCCAGCTATGTGCTCGATCTGATATCTGGATTTCTCTTCATCGAAGTCGGGAGCAGTACTGAAGATGTTAATTATGTCATCTATTTTCATTCCTATGTTCAAAAGAAAAGACGTTAAAGCAAATCTCGCAGTATGGGGTACGTTCATACCTTTTCTAATCTCAGAAATTATTTCAACCATACAGGGAGGAAAACAATTTGTATCTACATCTCCAAAACTCAGATCGACTTTTTTTTCTTTTTCTTTAATCACAAAACTTTCGATTTCTTTGAGATGTGGTTCTAGAACTGATAAAAAAGAGTTTTTTTTCTCAAAAAGCCTAATTCTCAGAAACTCTTTCATTATTCTCACAACTTGAGACCTATTTGTCTTAACGTATCCATCTATAAAAAAACGATTCACGAGTCGCCAATCATCGTCTTTTATCCTCGAAGAAGCTTTTAGATAGCTTGTGATATATACATTCCATCCTCGAAGCTTTATACCCATCTCTTTTGCGAGAATATAAAGAATTTCATCTCTTTCATCATCAAAAGCCTCTGAAAAAGCCTCGGCTTCGTTCACAGCATATCTCATTCTGACCCAGTCCTCCAGTCTCGAAACGAGCATTTTCGCAGAGATGTAAGATAAGACAGAGACTTTAGCAGACAACCTTATCTTCTCTTCAGCTTCTCTACTATATGAAATTTTACAATTTTCAAAACAGTTCATGCAAAGATTGCAGTTCTCATATATTCCAATTTCACTACACTTCCAACAATTCAAGTCACATTCGAGACAAGGGATATCATTCAAAGGATTTTTTTGATTTGACTTTCCATTTATGGCTACAATTATGTCTCTTTTCGCATTTTCCAATATTTCAGGAAATTTTTCAAGTTCTTTTTCAATTTCTATTTCTGAAAAGAGCTTTGCAGCAAAACTGAGGAATGGATAATTTGAAAGAAGTCGAAAAATCGGTAAAAATTTCATCAACTTTCTACTCGCGGGGCGAGTATATATTCAACTCTTACTTTCCCACCAACGAGTTCAAAGGAGAATCTACCTGGGTAATTTGTCCCAAGACTGATAGTGAGTAAATCTCCAGCACCGGCAACCTTACAGAACTCTCTCAAATAATCTATGCTAAACATGCTCCTAGCTTCACCACCGTTGAACTCGATCAATTCGCTTCCTGTCATCGTAAAGGTTATCCTCTCGATATCTCCCTTTGCTTCAATCGTAAAACCATGCTTGTCAGACTTGAGAACTACATTTTCACTTATCTTCTCTGTAGCAGAGATTGCCTTCTTGAACTCACCAGCATCGAGAACTATCTTCGCAGGTAAATTTAACTCTGGAATTTTCGGCTCTTTTCTTATTGCAGATGGATCTATCAGAGCAATATTGTACTCAACACTACCAAATTTTATTCTTAAACTGGTTTCATCTAAGATTGAAACCTCTACGAGGTCTTTCGAACCTATGGTTTTACTTATCTCGAAAATTCTGTTTATATCCACTCCTATTGTTTTCTCCACATCAACTCTGTAGCTTTCGATCGAATCTTTTGGAACATCTACTATGACCATCGCAACGTTCGATGGATCAACAGCTCTAGAGTGTAGACCTTTACTTAGGAAGTGTATTCTACACTCACTAACTAGAGCAACGATTGCTCTTGCTATCGTTCTTAGTATTTCTCCAGAGACGATAGTCTCAACCATAACCAAACTTTTTTAGCCCCGTTAATATTTATTTTTTTCTGCTTCAATCTTAACAACATTTTAAATTATTATCAATATAAATGAAAAGAACGGAAAAATTTTTAACTTAATAGATAACAAGAGCCATGGACATCGAAACGAGAACTTCAATACTAATGGATGCTTTCGAAGAGTTGAAGAAAAAATGGGAAATAGATGAGGATAAACTTACAGCAAAGGAGGAGAGAGCAGACATCCTACCCGAGACAAAAGTTAATGAGCTACTACAGTTAAAGGAAAAGTATAAACTTGATGAAATCGAATTCCTTTTCCTCGTAGGAGCAGCAGTAGGTTACTATCAAGGGCAGATGAACGTAAAAAACGTAGTTCTAAGAAAACTTGCTACTGTTAATCAATTCGTAAATTCTATACTCAGAAAATGAAGTATGCGTTCAAAATCGCATACTTCGGTGAAAATTTTTTTGGTAGCCAGTATCAACCAAATCTAAGAACTGTCGAAGGTGAGATCAGAAGAGCACTTCTTGAACTCGGAATAAACTCAAAACCAAGATTTGCAGGTAGGACAGATAGAGGTGTTAGTGCTCTTGGACAAGTTATCGTTTTCGAGAGTGAAAGTAGATTGAAACCAAGAATTCTCAATTCTGTATTACCATCTGACATAACGACTTGGGCTTATAGAGAAGTGGAAGTGGGCTTCGATCCAAGAAAGGCTAAGAGTAGAATTTATTCATACATTTTTTTAAATGAAAATTATGATTTTGAAATGATGACTAGAGCTTTAGATTTTCTAAAAGGGTCTCATGACTTTTCCAATTTTACCCGTAGGTGGGAAGGAGGGAAAAGAGAGATCTTCGATGTAAATCTTTTCAAAGATGGAGATTTTATCATCTTCGAGATCGAAGGCAATGCGTTCACATGGAACATGGTAAGATGTATTGTTACAGCATTGAAACTCGTTGGAAGAGGAAAGAGTTTAGAATGGTTCAAAAAAATGCTAAAACCAGAAGAATATAGAGAAAGAGTTCCACCATCTCAGCCAGAAGGGCTCCTGCTCAAAGATATAAAATACGATTTTTCTTTTGAAATCGATGAAATAGGACTGAGATTGCTCAACCTGAGACTTAAGAAAAAATTGAGTTTTCATGGCGTTATCTACAAACTCCTATCCCTGGAGTTTAAGACTCTTAATTCCTGAAAATAAAACAATCAGAGATACTTTTCTACTCTGAAGCGGGCAATCGCCATATCTTATTTCCATGGATTGGTTCATTTTTTCAATCCTTCCTATGACTTCAAATATACCCTCCATCGTTATTTCTTCCTTTGGACCCGAAAAAAGAACAAGTGAGGAACTTGCTTCTTCAATATTTCCCAAAACACTCAGATTTTGAAGAGCCAACTCGTATAAATCGATAATTCTCTTTGTTCTTCTTGCTTTGAGTTCATTTTTCTTTTTGAAGATTTCAATCGGAATCTTTTTCTCCGCAAATCCTATAACAGAAAAACCGTCGGATTTTAATGCATTGAAAACGTCAGAGGTGTCAACTACAACCTCCCCAGCAACTCTCCTCTTTAAATCAACTTCTCCTGCAAGTGCAAGTAAGTTCAGAGATTTTAATATTTTCTCCTCAAAATCAACTTTTCCCTCGAAAAGCAAGAGAATGTCCGACTTCTTTTTAACTTCTAATATCTTTTTTTTCAGATCTGTCAAATCCAATTTTTCAATCGTGGGAATAAGTAGCAAACTCATTATCGGATCTTCAAAGACTTCTCTTATCTTTTCATTTATTTCAAGGGCTAATTCGAAGGAGTATTCATCCTCGATAGAGAAGATGATCAAACCACCTTCCCAGAGCTCGTAAATTCTAGTTATCGAGTTCAAAAATGCAGGAACACTTTTCTTACTGGGTGCATAGAACTTCCTATCATCTCTCATCTTTACAGTTCTAATATGTGACTCGTCACCAAGTATTGCGAAACACTTGAAAAGCGGAGCTCTATTCACTTTAATTCCTTTCCTATAAAAATTTTCTACAACCTTAGCTCCTTTAAGCCCAATTCCAATCGTCAAAAGTTTCATTTCACACTTCTTCCAATTTTTGAAGATTTTTTATTACTTCTCTTGTGAAATCCAATGTTTTTAGATTTCCACCAAGATCGGGGGTTTTTTTACCTTCCGAAATAGTTTTTTCAATTGCCATCTCTATCTTCTTTGCCTCTCTCATAAATCCGAGACTTCTTAGCATCATCGCAGCAGTTAGAATCATTGCTGTTGGATTTGCAATTCCTTTTCCAGCTATATCGAATGCTGCTCCATGAACTGGTTCAAAGATTCCGTTCTTCTCTCCGATGTTCGCGGAAGGGGCGATACCAAGTCCACCAACGAGTCCTGCTGTTAGATCACTCACTATGTCGCCGAACATGTTCGTTGTAACTATGACGTCGAATCTAAAGGGGTCCATTACGAGAAACATGCAAGCGGCATCGATATAGTATTCGTTGAACTTGATATCATCATATTCTTTTGCAACCCTTCTACAAACATCTCTGAAGATTCCACAGGTTTTTTTCATCACGTTTGCCTTATGAAGTGCTGTAACTTTTCTTCTTCCCTCTTTTTTTGCAAACTCGAATGCAAATCTGGCAATTCTTTCTGAACCTTTTTCTGTAATGATTCGAATTGCAAAAGCTGAATCTTGAATTTCAAATTCCCAGCCCTTGTAAAGACATTCTGTGTTCTCTCTAACAACAACTATATCAAGCCCTGGATAAAGACACTTCACACCACTGATTGCTCTCGCAGGACGAACATTTGCAAAAGCATCCAGCTCTTGTCTTAATCTGATTATGACATCCGCAGCTGTCTCCCCAACAGCTCCAAATAGAGTTGCATCGCTTTTTTTGCAAGCTTCAAGCGTTTCATCAGGAAGAGCTTTTCCATATTTGGCAAGAGTTTCATCTCCGGCTTCGTAAAACTCAAATTTCAAATTTAAATCTAGCTCTTCGAGAACTGCTATAGCTGAATCCATAACCTCCTTTCCTATTCCATCTCCTGGAATTACAGCAACCCTCATTTCAAAATCCTCCTACAGTAATTTATCAGCCCAAGATTCACTATTTCCATTAAAAATGCCGGAATTGGCTTTATTTTATATCTTTCACCTTTCGTAAGATTTAGTATTTCCCCTGTGTCATATTTTATCTCTATATAGTCGCCATCACTTATTCTATCTGTTTCAGAACATTCAACAACCATTAGTCCTGTGTTTATTGCATTCCTAAAGAAGATCCTAGCAAAAGATTTTGCAACCACAGCAGAAATACCCGTACCTTTTAGTGCGATGACTGCATGTTCTCTGCTACTTCCACAACCAAAGTTCCTACCTGCAACCACAAAGTCTCCTTTTTTTACATTCTTTGCAAAATCTTTTCTAAAATTTTCGAAGACATGTTTTGCAAGCTCTTCTGGTTCGTTGAAAACGAGATATTTGCCTGGTATTATCAAATCAGTGTCAACATCATCACCGAATTTCCACGCCCTTCCCATACAACTTGTTCGCAAATGGTTTAAAAATCATTCATATGGTTCAAGTTTAGAAAAAGTGATCACTTCAATACTCCTATCAACTCTTCGATTGAGATGTTCATATCGTTTAGCTTTTTCTTTGCTCTTGAGAGGTCCGAGGGTTTATATGACCTATCCCTCGCTTTTCCAATTAAGGCTTCTATTTCAAGATCGCTCAGAAAACTCCTTAGATACTCAGTAAATCCTATCTTCTCCACTACTCTTACTTCTTCTTTTTTCGTGAATCTATAAGAATTAAAAAAATAAGCACTGTTTTTCCAACACTTCTCACATTCCGAGATCAGAATCTTTGTTTTTTCAATGTCCAGCCATATTTTCTGAAACATCATTCCTCCACATTCACAAAAACCGCCAAAATATTTTTCTTTGACTTCTTTCCCAACATAAGCTATATCTTCGATTACGACTTTTTTTATCGGCTCCAGCAAGTAGATCATACCAGAACTACTCTTTTAACTTCTGGTATCTTGGTCCTCAAGACGCGTTCAACAAAAGCTGTAAGTGTGATCATAGACATCGGACATGCACCACACGCGCCGAGTAGTTTTACCTGGACCGTTCCACTTTTTTCATCTACACCTACTACTTCTATGCTACCTCCATCTCTTAGGAGTAAAGGCTTTATTTCTCTTTCCACGACTTCAACGACTTTTTCTTTCGGCACCATAGTTTCTATCTTCTTCGGATTTAATAAGTTTTTCTGTCCAAAAACCAATTCCACACCTTCTTAAGCGCATTTAGAAGAACTCCATATTTTTCTTTTACCTCAATTTCTCTCCAAGGTAATAACTGTAAACATTTTGCGACAAGAACTCTTTCTTCCTCTTCATCAAGATTAGCATTTCCGAGTTTCGAATAATAAAACCTCACCAGTGGTCTTGCTAGATCTGAGATATATTCGTAAAAACCAAAACCCTCGAAATATTTTCGGAGTCTCTCAATTTCCACATATCCAAAATTCGGAAGATACGTGTCGATCTCACGTTTCAGCGTTTTTAAAACCATCAAAGCTGTTTTAATTTCAAGATCGCTGAGTTCATCACCGAGATACTCAATAAATCTTCTTATGAATTCTCTGTTCATTTTTTCTATCTCTCTACTTTCTTTTATTGGTCTTAAAACGATTGCAGTATATTCTCCACTGACTTCATTTCTCTGAGGGGTTATATGGATTGGCACGAATCCATTTTTAAGCCAAAAACTCATCAGCTCGTTTGAAATCCCAAAACCAGCACCAACCCAACTCAAAGAGTTTGATTCAGCATATTTTAGGATATTATTTAATGCAAAGCTTCCTATTCCAAAGTTCATAACATTGGGATGTGTCGCTATTCTGACTATCCTTAAACCTCTTTCCTTTGCGAAATCATAGTTCCAGAAATGCTTAAGTGCAAGATCAGGAATTATCTGTCCTTTTGGTTTGTAACCATTCCTTATCTTCTCTATCACGTTTTCATCTAGCCCTCCTTCAACTGCAGCATGGATTGAACAAACAACCTTTCCATCGACAAAAACCGCAAAAGGTATATGATTTGGAGTATCAAGCAAGATTGCAAGATCTGATGGCTTATTGCGGTAATGTGCTAGAACGTATATTCCAAAGTACTCGCGAAGGAGTTTATCATTCCTTACAACTTCATCCTTGTCGAGCAACTTGAATTCGAGTTCAAGATTTTTTATTTTCTCAAGATCTCTCTCATCTATTTCGACTGGTTGTGCGTTGAGTAAAAGGATATCATAAAGCCATTTCTCTATCGGATCTCCATTTCCATATCTTATTGGTTCCGACATGTGTATCTTTTCTACCTCTATATTCTCATCGCTCTCAAGTTTTCTCAGAAAGCGTATATTGAAGCTTCTTCCGGTACCCTCGTAACCATGAACTGTCGTCGAAAAAATCATGTTTCTCGCATTCTCTGTTATCTTTAAAAGAACTGGTGCTTCTATTCCCGCAGCTTCGTCGATTATTAGTATATCTGCAAAATCTCTTTCCTCAATAGCTCTTCTTGGGACTACATATTCAACTCTTGCATACTTGCTGTTCAGAACAGTGATCAATTCCTCGCTTTTTTTGACAAAAAATTCTTTCATTCCTTGTCTCTTCATAGCTTTCATCAAAAATTTGAAATATGTTTGAATTGCTTGTGGAGTTGGAGCAACTACCAGAACCCTAACTGGTCTTTTCAAAATCCTCTGTAATTTCGAAATCAATGCGGGAGTTACAATTCCAAGAACTGCTGTCTTTCCTCTTCCTCTATCTGCTGTTATAACTACAGCTTTTCTCTCCCTTTCTCTCTCGAAAAAACTCTCGAAAAGACTGAGAACTCTGACTTGATCCTGGGTTGCACATAACTTGTATAGCTTTTTCTTTATCCTTGTTGAACTCGGTAAAACGATTTCCTCTCTCGAGGAAACCGCAGACTTGAATTCATATTTCTTGATGATTTCTGCTCTATCGACATCATAGACTATCACACCCTCAGCATTTAGAGTTTTTTCAATGAATCTCCTATAAAACCTACCAACTACATCCTCAATACTGTAAGGTTCACTGATTATATCCTCATGCCATCTGCTCTTCATTTCAAACCATTTTTCGAGTGGAGGGGAGATCACTACAATTGCTCCACCTTCTTCTATCGTTTCTACAACAATACCAAGATCGTTAGGATGGAAACTTTCCGAAAAATCCATTATAAGAGCTGAAAAAGTTCTTCCAAGAACTTGAGCTGAATCTTTCCAGTGAATTAGCTCTCCAGCTAAATATTTTGCTATTTCAAGAAAATTTTCTCTCCCAACAATGAGCAAATCACTTTTACCAGTTTTTTCTCTATTTTTTTCAATTATTTTTTCTCCAATTTTAAGAGCCTCTTTTGGATTACTTGAACAAAGAAATACAAGAAAACGATGTCTGTTCTCGATTGCTATATCGATCGCGTGCAACACTTCACCAAAAAGATCTTCCATTAGCATAAGGTAAACTCTGAGTAATTAAATCTTGTCAGCTCAAATTTAGAAAGTCTAAAGTTTGAATATGGAGGCATATATAACGTAAGGTATAATTGCCTCGACTCAATAGAAATACTGGATGGTGAGGAGAGCGAAACTCATAAATGACATCGTAGAACTGATACCCATATTTCAACTTTTATCAACAGAGACGCACAGAAAAGTTTACTCTGCGTTGCTAGATGGATGGTTAACGCTCGATGAACTCAAGAGTAGATTCGGAGACAATTTCGAAGAGACTTTGAAGATCCTTAAACATGCTGGAATGCTGGAAATAAAGTGGCGAATGCCATCTGATCCAGGTGGAAAACCTGAGAAGGAGTACCATGTAAGCTATACTCACATTTCAGCGAATTTCTACGTTTCGCTCAAAGATTTCAACAGAATTCTCGAGATCGTCTTTATGCCTGATGATGAAGTTGAAAAATTCGTAGAAAAAATAATAAGAGAAGTTGAGATGGGTAGAAATTCTGTCGGACACATAATAAAGGTTTTGAACTATGACCCCCTGTTCGTAAGGGCTGTTGTAAAAAGAACGCTGAAACTCAATCTCAAAGGTCAACTGATCGAGTTGGCTAAAGATGAAGAGATATAGTGCTAGAGAGACGTTGAACAAATTGAGATGGCATCCACAATATGATTTTTCGAAAGTGGTGATCATTTATATCGACAGATTTGAGGGAAACAAAGAAATCAGGGCTGAGAATATCGAAAGCATAGGACATAAGTTTCTCTATCTAAAAGATGGAAAAGTAATTCCACAACATAGAATAGTAGAGATAAGATATGGAGGAAATTCAGTATGGAAAAAGTCGTGATCTGCGTATTGCACTTGAAACCTCTACCCGGAGCACCAATGTATGAGAGCTTCGACTTTGTGCTCGAAAGAGCGTTGGAAGATGCTAGAGCAATAGAAGAGGGGGGAGCAGATGCACTTATAGTTGAAAATTTTGGAGATAAACCTTTTCTACTAGAAGTTGGCAAGGAAACAATTGCGAGTATAAGCATAATCGCGTGGGAGATTAGAAAAGAGGTTGGAATTGGACTTGGGATCAACATTTTAAGAAACGATGCAATTTCAGCACTTGCAATTGCAAAAGCAGTAAATGCTGATTTTGTTAGAGTAAACCAGTTCTTTTTCCCAGCTCTTTCTCCAGAAGGACTACTCTTGGGAAACTCAGGAGAAATAATGAGATATAGAAAGATGATCGATTGCAGAGCTATGATCTTTGCTGATTTAAAAGTCAAACACGCAGTTCATTTTGCAGACTTTGAGGATTACCTTTTAAACGCCGAGAGATGTCTTGCAGATGCTTTTATAATAACTGGGAAAGCAACAGGACTTGAGATCGATATCAAAAAACTAAAAATGGCGAGAAAAATTGCTCCGATACTCGCTGGTAGTGGGGTTAACGCGGAAAACGTAGATAAAATTGCTAAACACTGTGATGGTATCATAGTGGGGAGCTATATAAAAGAGCGGGGAAGAATAAGTTTAGAAAGAGTTAAAAAAATAGTTAAAGCTGTAAAAAAGAGTTAAGTGAAGAATGGTCTTCTGAGCTTGATAACTTTCAATATTGTATCCTTTAACTTTTCTCCATGCAAATTTGATATATCAACTTTTTCGTCGCTCATCAAGCAGAGCTTTATCTTCCCATCTGAGGTTATTCTTATGCGATTGCAGTGTCGACAAAAATCGCTGTTGTCGAGGGGCTTTACTATTTCCACTATACCAAGTGGTGTTAGAAACTGCTTCCTTCTATGCATATCTCTTATCTTTATTGCCCTAGAAATTGTGCTCAACTGCTTTTCAAAAAATTCTGGACTTATATATAGATCTTTTGTATTTGAATTTGGAATCAGTTCTATCAGCTGTAGTATAACCCTTGTACTTTCTTTGTTAAACGAGTTTGCAAACTTCAACATTTCGAAGATTTCTTCATCGTTTATTCCCTTCATCAAAACCATGTTCAGCTTTACTGGGGTAAGCTTTGCATTTATTGCGCTTATTAGTCCTTCGATCACAGAATCAAGATTTCCACCTCCTGTAACATACTTGAACTTCTCATAGTTAAGCGTATCGAGGCTTATGTTCACTCTGTCTAGTCCACTTTCTTCCAACTCCTCAGCTTTATCACTGAGAAGCATTCCGTTGGTTGTCAAAGATATCTCATCGAAATCTGGCATCATAGCGATTATGTCGCATATATCTTCTCTCAACAATGGCTCGCCACCTGTGATCTTGAGTTTTTTAACACCTAGTCTGTAAAAGGCATTCGCAATCTCAGCAATTCTTTCAGCATCCATCTCCTTTTCGAAATCCTTTTCACCCTCTCTGTGGCAATATATGCAGTTCAAATTACATCTCTGCGTAACTGTAATACGGAGATTTGTCACAACTCTTCCATAAAGATCTCTGAGCATAGTTCTTCAGCCTTTTTTGCATCATCTTCTGTATTTATGTTGAAAAAGGAAATCAGATGTTTATCAAACTTTCTCAGTTCATCGACAGGAAGATAGATAGTTTTCAATCTGCTTAAAGGGATCATAATCTTCTTATTCCCTTTTTTTATCGAATTTTCTATCTCCAAAAGAGCTCTTTCTGAATAGAAGGCAAGTAAAGGTTCTACAAACTCGTGCTTTGGAATAAGCGCATCGCAATCCATTTCCAAACCCTTATCAAATAGAAACTTAAGAACTCTTTTTTTAGCAAAAGGCATGTCTATTGCGATGACTACTGTACTTCCATTATGTTTTAAAGCACTATGGATTCCTGCAATCGCTCCAAAGTCACGATAAAAATCACAAACAAATTTAAATCCAAATTCCTCACCATACCTTTTCGCTTGCGATTCGTCTCTACAAACAAAAATTGGTTCATAATCTGCAAACTTTTCAATAGCAATTTCGATGAGCCTCTTTCCACATATCCTAACTTCTGTCTTCTCTATTCCAATCCTTCTCCCTTTTCCACCTATAAGGATGGCGAGTTTCACAGATGGAGATGGATTAGTTATCTATTTATTACCTTTTTTCGAGAAGAGCACATGAATGTCTTAGAAGAGCTCAAGAAATTTAGAGAAATGGATATCCCATATTCTAGAGTTCTGAGTTCAATGTGCACAGTTTCGCATGAAATAGCGATTAAAGCTCATCAACTATTCATAAACACGAATCTCGGTGATCCTGGGATATTTCCAGGAACAGTTGAGCTTGAGAAAAGATTGATAGAAATGATTGGTGAACTGCTTCATTGTAAAACACCTTTTGGCTACATATGCTCCGGAGGCACTGAAGCAAATATCCAGGGAATCAGGAGTGCAAGAAACATAAAAACAAAAAATAAACCAAACATTGTAATCCCAAAGACTGCACACTTCTCATTTGAAAAGATCTGCGATATTTTGAGAATTGAAGTGAGAAGGGCTGATGTTGACGAATCCTACAAGGTAGAAGTTGGTGAAGTGGAGAGTCTAATCGATGAGAACACAGTAGCTATAGTTGGGATTGCCGGTACAACTGAGCTTGGACAAATAGATCCAATTGTAGAGCTTTCAAAGCTTGCTGAGGAAAAAGATATTCCTTTACACATAGATGCTGCCTTTGGTGGGCTCGTGATTCCATTCATGGACAAGCCTTATCCTTTCGATTTCATAAATAAGGGTGTAACCTCGATAACAATCGATCCACACAAGATGGGAATGGCAACGATCCCTGCAGGAGGAATAGTGTTCAGAGATGAGAAATTCTTGAAATCTCTTGAGGTAGAAACACCTTATCTGACCTCGAGAATGCAGTTTACACTCACAGGAACCCGTCCAGGAACAGGAGTTGCATCAGCTTACGCCGTACTGAGAGCTTTAGGCTTTTCTGGTATGAGAGAGATCGTTAAGCAATGCTTGAAAAACACGAAAATTCTAGTTGAAGAAATGTCCCAGCTAGGCTTTGAACCTGTTATAAAACCTGTAATGAATGTCGTAGCTTTCAGAAGTGAGAATGCAGAGGATTTAAAGAGTGAACTCTATCGGAGAAGATGGGTTATATCGACAATCAGAAATCCCAAGGCTATGAGATTCGTTATAATGCCACATGTAACAGAAGAAGTCATAAAATACTTCATCTCTGAGTTGAAAGAGGTGATGAAATGAAAGCAAGACTCTTTGTAGATGGTATCGAAATCGAGATGAATCCATTTGTAACGATGATGATTGCAAAAGTTATAGAAGCAATGGCAACATCGCTTAAAGGCGTCGATGAAAAATGGAGACACATCGAAGTAGAAGTGATTAGATGAGAAAGTGTTCTATTTTTGAGGACTACATTGCTGGAAAGAGCATTGAAGAAGTCAAAGATAAATACAGACTCGATAAAATAGTGAAACTCGCATCCAATGAGAACGCATATGGAGCAAGCCCAAAGGCTCTAGAGGTTCTTCGTAATTTTGAGGATCTTCATCGCTATCCAAATCCAGAATACAGAGAGCTGAGAGAAAAGATCTGCGAATACACTGGATGGGAAATGCAAAGGATAGTTGTCGGTGCAGGAATAGATGGAATTCTTGAAACTCTCTTCAAGATGCTCATAGATGAAGGTGACGAAGTTGTAATTCCAGTACCAACATTTCAATATTATCGAATACTCGCAAGGCTTCATTGTGCAAAAGAAGTTCTTGTTGAAAGGGAAGAGGATTTCCAGATTGGTGAAAATATATTTGAGTTCCTAAATGAAAAGACTAAACTTGTGATAATACCATTTCCAAACAATCCCACAGGCAATTTAGAGAAGAAGAACCTAATTGAAGAAATAATAAACTCAACTAGAGCTATAGTTTTCATCGACGAAGCTTATATAGAATTCTCGAATTCAAAAATTGAAATAGATGCAGACAATCTCATATTTGCAAGAACGATGTCAAAAGCATTCGGACTTGCTAATCTCCGCATAGGTTATGCAAGACTTCCAAAATGGCTTATTAGTCATTTTAGAGCTGCTTCCACACCTTTCCCGATTTCCACAGTTGCAGAAAAGTGTGCAATAGCCTCACTGGATGATGTTGATTGGATGAGAAAATGCGTGGAAAAGATAAAGGAGGAGAGAGAGAAGATATTTTTTGAACTTCAAAATATCGTGAGACCTTATCCTTCCCAAGCGAATTTCATATTCTTCAAGGCAAGAGAGAATGTTGCGGAAGACTTGTTGATGAAAGGTGTGATAATAAGAGATTGTAAGAGCTTTGGTGTTTCGGGCTATAGAGTAACTGTAGGAAAACCAGAAGAAAATGAATTTTTCCTTGAAAAGCTTAAAGAAGTTCTATGATAGCTTTAACTGGAACTCCAGGTTGTGGAAAAACGAGTGTTGCAGAAGAGTTGAAGAGGAGAGGTTATAGAGTTATTTCTCTCAAGGAATTTGCGGAAATACATGGGTGTGCTAAAAAATTTGGAGAGGAAATAATAGTTGATTTGGAAAAACTTTCTAGACATAGCTTTAACGGAATCATCGAAGGACATCTATCGCATTTGCTAAAACCCAAGATCTCGATAGTTCTACGATGCAATCCGCTTTTAATAAAGAAAAGACTGATGGAAAGGGGTTGGAGTTACGAGAAAATCATGGAAAACGTAGAGGCAGAACTAATAGATCTAATACTCGTAGAAGCTATGCAGAACTCCGAAAAGGTATATGAGATCGATACGAGTGATATGACAATCCCTGAAATTGCAGATGCAATTGAAAAAATCCTAAAGGGTGAAGAAGGTTTCGAACCTGGAAAGGTTGACTGGATATCAAAGCTTGAAGACAAAATAGAGGAAGTGACGAGATATGGAGGGATTTAACAAAATCTCTTGGGCAGAAAGACACATGAAAGTTCTTGAAAATATAAGAGAAGAAATGGAAAAAGATAGACCATTAGAGGGGCTTAGAATTGGAATGGCATTACATGTTGAAGCAAAAACAGCAGTTCTTGTCAAAACTCTAATTTCTGCAGGGGCGGAAATTGCAATTACAGCTTGCAATCCAATGAGCACTCAAGACGATATAAGTGAAGCTCTAAGAAGTATTGGAGTGAAGTGCTTCGCGAGACGTGGGATGAGTGTAGATGAATACTATAAAGCAATTCGTAAAGTTGCAGACTTTAAACCAGACATCGTAATAGATGATGGTGCTGATTTGATCTTTGAATTGCACAAGAGAGGACAGAGAATTAGAGGGGCAAGTGAAGAAACGACTACTGGGGTCTTAAGATTGAAAGCAATGGAAAGAGAAGGAGTTCTTTTATTTCCTGTAATAGCTGTCAACGATGCTCTAACAAAATTTCTATTCGATAACCGGTATGGCACTGGACAATCGACAATTGATGGAATAATGAGAGCCACAAATATGCTCCTCGCGGGGAAAAAAGTGGTTGTAGCTGGTTATGGTTGGTGTGGTAGAGGAATCGCGATGCGTTGTAAAGGAATGGGGGCGAACGTGATAGTGACAGAAGTAGATGAGATTCGTGCTCTCGAAGCTTTGATGGATGGTTTTGAAGTTATGCCCATGAGCAAAGCATGTGAGATCGGAGAAATATTCATAACCGCTACTGGCAACAGAGATGTGATAAGAGAAGAACACATGAGAAAGATGAAAGATGGTGTAATCTTGGCAAATGCTGGACACTTCAACGTTGAAGTTAGCGTATCTACACTAGAAAAAATGGCAAAGAGCGTGAAAGAAATTAGAAGTAATATTAAAGAATATGATCTTGGAGGAAAAAAACTTTATTTACTTGCAGATGGTAGACTAGTGAATCTCGTAGCCGGTGATGGTCATCCGATCGAGGTTATGGATATGAGTTTCTCAAATCAAGCTTTAGCAGTTCGTTACATTGCGGAAAACTGGAAGGAACTTGATAACAGAGTCTATAGACTACCAGAGGAACTTGATAGAAAAGTTGCAAGATTAAAACTTAAAACGCTCGGGATTGAGATAGACAAGCTTACTGAAGAACAGATCCACTATATTTCCGATTGGAGATGTGGAACATGATGTGGAGCTATAGAGCTATCAAGAATCCAGTAGCAAGAAAAAAATGGCTTTCTTTTATCTCTTTTTTGATTTTGTTTGGATTTATATACTCGATCTATCGTATTTTAATTGGAGAAAATGTAATCAAGATCTTTCTCATCTTCACAATTTTTTCTCTTTTCATTTTCCTATACGCCATTATTTCTCTTGGAAAACCTCGTTTTTATCTCATGGACGATGATTCTATAATTTACAAGCCCTTCAAAACGAGATTTAGTAAAATAAGCGGATACAGCATTGACGAGAAAAATTTGAGAATAAAACTAGAGTTGAAGAGTTTAAATATCTTCAGCGTAAAAACACTATACTTTGAAAAGCCTGAAGATTTGCAAAATGCTGAAAAATGGTTAAAAAAGAGATTGAGACGTTGATTTTTAAATCAAATCTATCTGGTGCAACAAGAATAAAAAAGGCTCCATATTTAATCAGATGTGAACCGATTAAAAAACAATAGAAAAATAAAAACACAGATTTTGAATTGGTATAAGCCGCCGGCGGGGTTTGAACCCGCGACCTGGTGATTACAAGTCACCCGCTCTTCCAGCTAAGCCACGGCGGCATTCTAGTTTTTAGACCCTTTTCCTACATTTTGTTTTAATTTTTGTTTGCGTTTAAAAGATTTAAGCGAAAGTTTTTTATACATGAAGTTTTAGGTTAACCTAAATGATTCCACTCAGTCTTGCACATGGAAAAGTTAAAATAAAAGAGATCAAAGGAAATGGAGATTTTGTAAAGAGACTAGCAGACATGGGATTAACTACTGGACAAATCTTAGAAATCGTGACAAATGGGCCCCCAGTGATTGTGCGTATAAGAGATTCAGAAATTGCTCTTGGACATGGGATAGCGAAAAGAGTCTTCGTAGAGGTAATAGATGTATAAAATCTATTTAGTGGCTCAACCAAATTCCGGAAAAACAACACTCTTCAACCGTATTACAAATCAGCAATGCTATGTTGCAAACTGGCCTGGAAAAACTGTTGAAGTTTTTCAGGCAAAAATAGAGCATCATGGTAAAGAAATTCAGCTGATAGATCTTCCTGGGATAAATAGCTTCAAAACTCTAAGCAAAGAGGAGGAGATAACCAAAGAGTTCATTTTTGGAGATGAGAAAGGAGTTGCAATTTTAATAGTTAATGGAGAATCTCTTTACAGATCCTTCTACTTTGCAGTTCAAGTGCTCGAGATGAAAAGTGATGTTGTTCTAGCTATAAACAAATTAGACTCTCTTGAAAAGAGGGGAATCCACATAAACCCTGAAATTTTGAACAAGAGACTTGGTATTGACGTTGTTCTGATAAGTGCTCTTCACGGAACTGGGATAAATCAGCTCATGGATAGATGTATGGATATTCTAGAGAGTAGAATAAGAAACAAAAAGCTAAAAATAAACTACGGAAATATTGAAAGTTTTATTGAGAGGCTTGAAAAAATAATAGGAGATAGAGGAACTGCGATAAGAGCTCTTGAAGGAGATGAAATGGTTCTATCATCGCTATCTGAAAAAATGAGAAGTGAAGTCGAATTTATTGCGAAAGAAATAGCTAGCACTTATGGAAATCCTGAAGAAATAATAATAACTCATCGCTATAAATTTGTTGAAGAGGTTCTAAGTTCTTCGGTTAGAGAAGTTAAGATTTCCAAAGTTTATATCGAGGAAAAATTAGATAGATTATTTTTTAGCAAATTTGGATTTTTTATATCACTTCTAATACTATTCTTTGCTCTATTCATCTCTTTTTCGATAAACACAGGATTTCCGCTAAACTTGATGGTTGAATTCATGGGTTTTAGAGATTTTGCCGATATAATAGAGGGGTACAGTCTCGTAGGAATCATTTCGATGTTTTTCGATTCTATCTCCAGTATATTAGATGAGAATCTTCCAGAATCTTTTTTGACAAATCTTTTAATTGGAGGAATAATCCCTGGGGTTGGTATTGTGGCATCTTTTTTCCCTCTAATCCTCGTCCTAAACTTTGTTATGTCTCTCATAGAGGACAGTGGTCTTATGGCAAGAATTGCAGTTTCAATGGACCGCTTTTTTTCCTTCTTCGCTCTCACAGGTAAATCTGTGTTTCCATTCAGCATAAGTCTCGCATGCAATGTACCGGGAGTTGCTACTTCGAGAGTGCTTGAAACCGATTCAGAAAGACTTAGAGTGGCTTTAGCCTCTCCTTTCGTGATATGCCAAGCAAGGCTTCTAGTCTTAGTGTTATTCGTAACTTTCATGATAACTTCCCCACTCATTCAAAGTGCTACAATAATTTTGATTTATCTTCTCTCAGTCTTTCTTTTCCTAGGAGCAACAAAAATCTACTCAAAAGTAATAAAAAGAGAAATTTCAGAACTACTGATGGAGCTACCGCCCTACCATTTTCCCAACTTAAAAGTAAGCTGGTGGATTACTTGGACAAGAAGCAAGGCTTTTATAACAAAAGTTGGAAAAATAATACTCTTGATTTCAATTATTATATGGCTTCTCGAATTTTTTGAGATTACGAAAATTTTAGGATCTCTGATCGCAAAAATTTTTTCTCCTTTTGGATTTGAAAGCGCTGAACTTGGATTTGCCCTATTAATGGGTTTTTTAGCAAAAGAAGTTATAATATCCTCTCTAGCCATCTCTTTTGGAACTTCAGACATCTCAGAAATAATATCAAAACTAGGAATAACATTTGATCAAACAATAGCCCTCATAATCTTCATTTCTTTTTACACTCCATGTGTGGCAACTATTTCGGCAATACATACAGAGATAAGAAGTTATAGACTTCTCGCACTTTCTATTGCTTTTCAGCTTTTCGTAGCTTATAATCTTGCTTTCTTAGTGTATAAAATTATGAATTTAATATAAAAACTATTCTTTAATAATCAAGAAGACTTTTTTGTCTTCTTTTTATCAATAATCCTATCTTCTTGAAATTCTCCTCATATTCAGCTCTTAACTGAGGTTTATATAAGATTGCAGCAGGATGGTAAAATGATACTATCTTGACTCTTCTGCCCCAAGCCTCAACTTCGAATATTTTCCCTTGAAGCTTAGTTATTGAAGAAAATTGAAGACCAAATGTTTTAAAGATGAAACTAGCAGAGAACCTACCAAGACAAATTATAATGCTCGGTTTTATCACTTCGAGTTGTCTTAGTAAGTAATTTCCACAGACCTCTATCTCTTCGGGAAGCGGATCGCGATTTTTAGGAGGTCTGCACTTCAAAACGTTGCTTATGAAAACTTCTTCTCTCCTTAGTCCTAGAAGAGAAATAATTTCCATAAGTAATTTTCCCGCACTGCCAACAAATGGCTCTCCTCTTGCATCTTCTTCTCTTCCAGGAGCTTCTCCTATAAAAAAGATTTCAGCTTTATCGCTTCCGCTTCCAGGAACGTATTTGGTTTTTGTCCTGTAAAGTTCACACTTTTTACACTGCAAAATCTCTTCTCGGATTCTTTCGAGAGATTCCATGTTAAAAGTTGAAGCATAAATTTAAACCTTGAGATCTTCACAAATTCAAAAAACAAAAATCTTTTAGAGACCTTTTACAAATCTTGAAAAGTGAAAAGACTAAGAATTCTTAAATCCTTCGACCCATGGAAGTCCAAGATTTGCTCATGTGGGGATAAATTGTCTTTTAATCCATATACTGGCTGTTCTTATCGCTGCGATTACTGCTACGCAACATATATCCCTAGATTTTGGGAAGTTAGGGAAAAAAAAGACCTATTAAAAAAGCTCGAAAAAGACCTTGCAGAAATAAGCGATGATACAATAATTTCGATGTCAAACAGTTCAGACCCATATCCAATCATCGAAAGAGAGAAGATGATCACAAGAGATTGTTTAAAAATTTTCAAAGAATACAACGCAAAGCTCATTGTTGTGACAAAAAGTGATATAGTACTCAGAGATTTAGACCTCCTCTCTGAAATCGATTGCGTTATCTGTATTACTATAACAGGTTGTGATAAGCTAGAAAAGTTTGCTCCTTCTACAGAAAATAGAATTGAGGTATTTAGAGAATTAAGAGACGCCCTCCCTTCCGTTCTTCGTTTCGACCCAATTGTTCCTTTCTTAAACGAATCAAGACTTGAAATAATCGAAATGTGTGATCCAGAACATGTTGTTACTTCAACACTAAAGTTAAGGTTTGATTCATATAAAAGAATTAGTAAAACACTTCCTTGGTTGGCTCCAGCACTTAAAAAGCTTTATTTTGATGATGGAGAGAAAATAGGTAGTTACTATTATTTAAAAAGCGATTTCAGAATTTCTCTTCTAAAGAAGGTTGAAAAATTCTGTGAGTCATTGGGAATAAGCTGTGGATTCTGCAGAGAAGGGATCGAATTTAAGGCAAAAAGTTGTGATGGAAGACACTTGAGCAGTAGTTTTAAAAACGTAAATGGAAGATACTTTGGGGGATGTAATGTTGTGTAACTTGTTCCTACACGAGAAGGTTGTTGAAATCTTGCTCGCAATACTTTCATCCGAAGAGAACGGAGAAAAAATATATCCTCTTCAGATCTCAAACTCCATCAACTCACCCTACAGCTATGTTTCAAAAGTTTTGAACGAATTTGAAAAAAATTGCATAATAGAGAGCAAATTCGAAGGTAGAACAAGAGTGCTAAAGCTAACAGAATACGGAAAAAAAATTGCAACGATTCTAAAAGAATTAAAAGAGTTGCTTGAAAGAGATGTTATTTCAGAAGTCAAACTCGGAACTCTAAAAAGAATATTTGAAAATGGACAGAAAGATTTCTATTCTATAGCTCCAATCCTTGCAGAACTCGAACTGCTGATGTCAGAAACAAAAAATGAGTCTGTAGTTAAAGAGGCAATTGAGTTGAGAAGAAGATTGGAGGAATTAATATGCTAAAAGAGATAGAAGAGAAGAGAGAAGAGATGATAGAGCTTCTTTCGAAGCTGATAGAAATAAAAGCAATATCTCCCGATTTTGGAGGAGAAGGAGAGAAAAAGAAAGCTGATTTCTTAATGAAATACTTAGAAGATTTTGATTACGTTGAGAGATTTGATGCTTTCGATGAAAGAGTTGGAGACAGACCTAACATAGTTGCAAGAATTAGGGGGGTTGTTGATAGAACCATATGGATCATAACACATCTAGATGTTGTACCAGAAGGAGATAAGAGACTCTGGAAGACAGATCCTTTTAAGGCAGTCGTTGAGAGGGAAAAAATCTATGGTAGAGGTAGTGAAGACAATGGACAAAGCATAGTTTCTTCTCTTTTTTCTGGAAAAGCAATAATAGAGTCTGGACTCAAACCAAAATACAATTTTGGTCTAGTTTATGTTTCTGACGAGGAGAGTGGCAGTAATTATGGTATAAAACATCTACTAAACAAGGAGATATTCTCAAAGAACGACATGTTCATAGTTCCAGATGTGGGTTCACAGAGAGGAGATGCGATAGAAATTGCTGAAAAAAGTATTCTATGGTTAAAATTTGAAGTTTACGGGAAACAATCGCATGCAAGCATGCCTATTAGTAATGCTTCAAGAAGAGCTATGAAGTTCATTCTAAATCTAGACGAAAAACTGCATACAAAGTTCAATGCAAAGAATGAATTGTTCAATCCACCTTACTCTACATTTGAACCTACAAAAAGGGAAAAGAATGTTGATAACATTAACACGATTCCAGGGCTGGATATAAGCTATATGGATTGCAGAATTTTGCCTGAATACAAACTAGAAGATGTTATCGATTATATAGAAAGTGTCAAAAAATTTCATGAAATTAGAGAGAACGAACGAATAAACGTTGAAGTCATCCACAAATTTAGTTCACCGAAAACATCTGAAAACTCTGAAATTGCTTTGAGGTTATCTCAAACTATAGAAATGCTTAGAGGGACCAAAACAAGGTTTATTGGAATTGGAGGTAATACCTGTGCATCTTTTCTGAGAAATACTGGATTTAAAGATACTGTAGCTTGGTGTACAGCAGATGGGACTGCACATAAACCAAATGAATACTGTTTGATCGATAACATGGTAGAAGATGCAAAAGTATTCTTTTCAATCTTCTTTGATCCAAAATATTGAATTATAGCTCAAAAAAAACATGAAATCCCAAACTCATAATCTTTATAAGCCCAAAAATCCTACCATATTCTAGGGCCCGTGGCTCAGCCAGGACAGAGCGACGGCCTTCTAAGCCGTAGATCGCGGGTTCAAATCCCGCCGGGTCCGCTTTTTTACAAGAACTCTAGCTCGTCAATAAGCCTCTCTAGCTGTTAAGATAATACATCGCAACTATTAAAATAAATATCCTAAAGTCGAATACTTAGGAAAAAAAATTCTTACTCAAAAACTTTACCCTCAAGCGATGGATCATGACCCGGAATTATTTTTGATTTTTTAACAAATCTCATCGTTTTATAGCAACTCTCAAACCAATCCGAGAGATTAACATGAATTCCAGGAGGTAAAAATGGTGATTTTTGTGCAGATATCACAGTTTTTCCATGTTCATTTTCAATTTTAAGGTTATTTCTTGGAGGAAATATGTTGAGATATGAGTAGAAATGATCCCCAGATAGCAGATAATCTCCTCCCCTCGTTTCTACTACAACTCCCTGCAATCCAGGAGTATGTCCGGGCAAATGAATTAGCTTCACCCCAGGTAAAATTTCGATATCACCTTCTACAAAACAGAGATCCATTTCTTCAAGCTTAAACAAGTAATCATCAACATATAGATCTCTAAAAATCGGAATAGGATTATTTGCAAACTCCCAATCAGCTTTTTGTACATAAATTTTGGCATTGTGGAAAAGATGAACATTTGCGATGTGATCAAAATGTAAATGTGTTATTACAAGCTTTTCAACTTCTTTTGGCTTGATTTCTTCTCTTTCAAGAGCTTTAATCACTCCTTTTTCCCCACCACCCTCTATAGGATAGTAAGAATTCTCCGCTACGCCAGCATCGACGACTACTCTTTCTCCTTCTATAACCCAAATATATACGGACCCTGATACCATGTAATCCGGACTACCGAACATGAAAACGACGCTGAGTGGAGCTCTTATCCTTGCTTGAAGTAGTGGTTTGATTCGCATAAAATTTATCAATACTTGATATATATAAACATTGTCATACTAAAATTACCTCTATATCCATTGCGTTTGCTCTTCTAACAAGCGTTGAGATCAAGTTTTTAGCATTCTTAAAATTTTTTTCCCTGTGAAAAACAATATATCCGCTACGAATACCAAATCTATCCTCAAAAATTCTGTAACCATTTATCGATGCTCTAAAGATAGCCCAATCATCTTTAACAATCAAAGATGAAAAATGCATTTCGTCGAGCATCGAAGGGTTAAAGAGCATAGCATTATCTGTACCCAAAAGCCATTTATCATAAGAAGACAGGATTTTGTAAGTTTTTGGATTCATAAGGTTGAAAAAAGTGTTCGATCTAATACATGAGACAACCGGTATATCTGCATCCATAAAGCTTCCCAGAAGTTCTGGACATGAGTTCATGTGAACTACCAAATCCGGATTCAATTCTATAGCCTTTTCTACGTCATTGCAGTTCATCTCTCCAGCATGGATAGCGAAAACTATTCCTCTACTCTTTGCAATCTTTCTCAACAAGAATAAAAAATCGAGTTCATGATCTCTCACACTGCTCATTGCAAAACCAGAACATATAATCTTCTCAGCTTCCTCGATATTACGTGGTCTCCCGAGGGGAATTACACAGTCAATGTTCTCAACAACTTTTAATCCTTCAATTCCAGATTCACGAAAATCGAGAAAAACCCTCGTACCAGAGTCTTTTGCAATTTCAATTTCGTTAATTAAAGCATTTCTGAGCTCTTCAATTGAGTGAGAACTTAGAATTTTAAACTTATAACCATTCGGACCGACCATTGTAGTTAATTCCATAAAAGGGGGATCTTTTGCAATCGAATCGCCAAGATGCGTGTGTGAATTGAAAAGAGTTGGAGTTATGATAAAGTCATCAAAGTCGATTCTACTCTCCTCAAATCGCCCATCAACTACATAACCATGTCTAATGCCATCGAAATCTATATAAATCCCCCTATATCCAGACGAACTTACATGCATCTTCATATCCTACTTCAACAACAGTATCGACGAAAGATATATGTCTCCGAATAATTTCAAGCCACCTCTCATCGCTCACATCTTCTCCACTCAACTCACGGAGTGCTATTTCGTAAAGCCTATCTATTGGTCTCTTGAAGTCATAAACAACAATTCTTTCAACTTTGAAATCTCTCTCAAGCGCTAATTCAACTTTTAACGGTAGATTTAGGCAAGCATTCTCTTCTTTTAAATTTTCTCTTACTTTCATCTCAATGTATTCACATGAAGAGTCTCTCAGAAAGATATCCCTAAATATAATCTTCTTCCATTCCTTTAAATCTATTTTTTTGGCTATTTTTGATCTCAACACGAGTCTTGCTATTTCGACTTGAACATCATTCCTCTCTTTCGAAGCTTTAGTATCTAAGTAACAGTAAACCGAAATTCCCTTCTCCCAGCAAAACTTCAAAATTGGTTCACAAGCCTTTAAATCTTGCGAATTCCCGAGATCGGCAGTTGGTATTATACCATTCGCAAGAAACGGTTCAAAGTGTTCAGGTAGATCAAGAAACACAGCTTCAAAATTCATTTTACACATAATCTCAACGACTTTTTCTCGATTCCAAGTCGTATTGACAGATAGAAAATTAACGATCACAAATAGAGTGAGTTTAGATAGATAAAAATTTACTCAAAGTGATTAAGTTTAAATTTCTTTAAAACAAAAGAAAATGTGGTAGAGGGGTTGTTAATCGATGCAGAATACGTCACACTAGATGAGAGGGCAGTACTAAGGCTCTGGTGTAAGGGTAAAGAAGTTTTTGCAGCATATGATAAAAATTTCAAGCCTTATTTCTATGTTTTCGGTATTGATGAGGAAACAATAGAAAAAGCAGTGCTGAGAACTAAAAAAGGAATGATAACTCCCGAATCTTATGAAAGGAAAAATGTCAAGACTTTCGGTGAGGAAAAAGAAGCTTTCATCATCTATGTAAAGCATCCCCAGCACGTTCCAAAACTTAGAGAGATTTTTTCCGAGTTTGGAGAAGTTAGAGAGGCAGACATCCCATTTGCCTACCGCTACTTGATTGACAAGGATCTCGCGTGCATGGATGGAGTCAATATTGAAGGTAGAGAAATTTTAGGGAGAATCAGAAGTTATGAAATTGATATAATTGAAAGAATTAACACAGAAATCCCAGAACTGAACATTCTTGCCTTTGATTGTGAAATGCTATCTTCTTTAGGAATGCCTGATCCAGAAAGAGATCCAATAATAGTCATAGCAGCTAAATGGGGAGAAAAGGAGGGAGAAGAGGTAATACTCCATGGCGATGAAAGAACTATGCTCCAAGAATTCGTTGAAATTATAAGGAGACTTGATCCCGACGTGATCGTTGGTTATAATCAAGATGCTTTTGACTGGCCCTATATAAGAAAGAGAGCAGAAAAACTAAAAGTCCCACTAGAAATTGGAAGAGATGGTAGTTCGATTAACTTCAAGGGAGGAAGACCGAAGATTCCAGGAAGATTGAATGTTGATCTATATGACATTGCGATGCGTATAAGTGACATCAAAATAAAAAAGCTTGAAAACGTTGCAGAATTCTTGGGAACAAAAGTCGAAATAGAAGATATTGAAGCTAGAGATATCAATAAATATTGGGAAAAAGAGAGAGAAAAAGTACTTCTTCATGCAAAAAGAGATGTTCTTCACACTTTCATGATAGCAAGGGAACTTCTTCCAATGCACTCTGAACTCTCACGACTTATAAGACTTCCACTCGATGACGTTTCGAGAATGGGTAGAGGAAAACAAGTAGATTGGCTTCTACTAAGCGAGGCAAAGAAATTTGGAGAAGTTGCGCCTAATGCTGTGGAAGTTGCAGAAAGTTATGAAGGAGCTTTTGTAATCGAACCCGAAAGAGGGTTACACGAAAATGTTGTAGAGCTCGACTTTGCGAGTATGTATCCATCGATAATGATAGAGTTCAACATAAGTCCAGACACTTTAAGTTCCAGCGGTGATTTCGTTGCGCCTGAGGTTGGTTATAGATTTAAAAAACATCCTGATGGATTTTTCAGAAGAATTCTAAAATCCTTGATCGAAAAAAGAAGAGAAATAAAGAAAATGATGAAAGAGATGAAAGAGAGCGATCCAAAATATAAGTTGTTAGACATAAAACAACAAACTCTAAAAATCCTTACGAACTCTTTCTATGGCTACATGGGTTGGAGTGGAGCAAGATGGTATTGCAAAGAATGTGCTGAAGCAACAACAGCTTGGGGAAGATATTTTATAAAGACCTCTGCAAAAATAGCAAGAGAAATGGGTTTTAATGTTCTTTATGGTGATACAGACAGTATTTTTGTATCAAAATCCCTGAAGATTGAAGATCTGAAAAAAGAGGTTGAAAGATTGATCGAAAGGATTTCAGAGGAGTTGCCAGTGCATATAGAACTTGATGAATTTTT
This sequence comes from Archaeoglobaceae archaeon, assembly GCA_025057895.1. GTDB lineage: Archaea > Halobacteriota > Archaeoglobi > Archaeoglobales > Archaeoglobaceae > WYZ-LMO2. The sequence goes on from JANXEF010000003.1 coordinate 44,614, forward strand.
CAAAACGATATTTTTCATTGAAAAAAAGAGATACGCAGGAATTACTGTAGAAGGAAAAACATTGATTCGAGGACTTGAAGTTAGGAGAGGAGATTGGTGTGAATTGGCAAAAAAAGCACAAAAAGAAGTAATAGAGATTCTTTTAAGAGAGAAAAATCCTGAAAAAGCTATGAACTTTGTTATAAAGGTGATAGAAGATATAAAGAGTGGTAGAATAAAATTAGATGAACTGGTCATTTACAAAGGACTTACAAAAAAACCCTCTAAATACGAAGCGGTACAAGCGCACGTTAAAGCCGCAAAAAAGGCTGAAGAAATTGGAATATTTTATCCTGTAGGCTCAAAGATAGGCTACATAGTCGTAAGGGGAGCTGGAAGTGTTGGAGATCGTGCTTTTCCGATTGAGATGGTAGAAAATTTTGATGGTGATAATTTAAAAATAAGACGCAGAGATTGTTACGAAGTTAAAAAAATCGACAAGGATTATTACATCGACCACCAGATACTTCCTGCAGTCATGAGAATTCTTGAAAGATTTGGTTATTCGGAAAAAAAGATTAAGAGCTCACAGACTAGTTTAGATTCATTCTTTGAATAGTTTCTAAAAAGTGAAACACTCGAATAGAAAGAGATAAAAACAAAAGGAATCAAAAAATTTGAGGGCTCGTGGTCTAGCGGTTATGACGCCGCCCTCACACGGCGGAGATCGCCGGTTCGAATCCGGCCGAGCCCAGATTTTGAGATATTTTTATTTAGTTATAAGATTCCAAAGTCATTTGATTTTTGCTTTGAATGCCCTATATTTTTATTCTATCTCTAAATTTTTCAAAAACCTTTCAAGTGTCTCTTTTTTAAAAACTTGTGTGTATAAAACTTCTACTTTTCTCAATTTATTATTAAAAAATTTCTTTGAATTCATTCAGGAGTTTATTCAGCTAATTACCATTAGGAATATTCACAACGTTAAACTTTCTAAATCTTTATATATCTAATCGGAGTTGCTAAACCCATGAAAAGCATTGAAGAGATAAATGCAAAGATCAGAGAAGGAAGTGTTTGTGTAGTAACAGCAAAAGAAATGAAAGAGATAGTAACAGAAATGGGTACCAAAAAAGCTGCTAAAGAGGTAGATGTTGTCACAACCGGAACATTTGGAGCAATGTGCTCAACAGGTGTTTTCATCAATTTTGGACACGCAGATCCACCGATAAAATTCAAGAGAGTTTGGTTAAATGATGTTGAGGCATATACAGGAATGGCTGCAGTTGACATTTTTTTGGGAGCGACAAAAATTTCTGAGACGAGAGAATTCTATGGTGGAGCTCATGTAATCGAAGAACTCGTTTTCGGAAAAGAAGTCGAAATGCGAGCTATTGGATTTGGTACAGATTGCTACCCAAGAAAGGAAATTCTAACAAGTATATCACTCCAAGATGTAAATCAAGCAGTGATGGTCAACCCTAGAAATGCCTATCAGCGGTATCGAGCAGCTACGAATTCTTCTGAGAGAATTTTAAGAACTTACATGGGTACTCTTTTACCAAACTATGGAAACGTCACTTTTGCTGGAACTGGAGAGATTTCACCAATGAACAATGATCCTGAGTTTAGAACAATTGGTATTGGAACAAGAATATTCCTCTGTGGGGCAAGAGGTTACATAATAGGAGAGGGGACACAGCACTCTCCACCTTTCGGAACTCTAATGGTAAAAGGAAATCTGAAAGAAATGAAACCAGATTTTCTTAAAGCCTGTTACTTTCCTGGATATGCTCCTTCAATTTTTCTTGGTATCGGAATTCCAATCCCGGTACTAGATGACGAAATTGCAAAAGCGACTGGAATAAAAGATGATGAGATAAAAACAACGATAATAGATTTCGGAGTTCCAAGAAGAGATAGACCCACTGTAAGAGAGGTTAGCTATGCTGAACTCAAAAGTGGAAAAGTTGAGATAAATGGACAAGATGTGAGAGTTTCACCACTTTCGAGCTATTACATAGCGGAGAAGGTTATGAAAGAGTTAAAAAAGATGATAGAAAAGGGAGAGTTCTTTTTGAGCATGCCTGTAGAAAGAGTGAAAAGAAATGAGATATTTAAACCCATGAAACAAAGAGAAATAAGAATTGTTCGAGAATTCATGACAAAAGCTGTTACCATAAACGAGGATTTAAGCATTGAAGATGCCGCAATGCTCATGATACAGAAAAATGTAAACCACCTACCTGTAGTAGACAAGGAAAAAGTTTTAAAAGGGATTGTAACTTCTTGGGACATTGCAAAAGCAATAACTGTAGGAGCTAGAAGAGTAGAGGAAGTTATGACAAGAGATGTCGTAACTGTTTTTCCAGATGAACCAATTGCAATAGCCATTTCAAAACTTGAGAAATATGATATCTCTGCTTTACCTGTTATCGATAATAAAAAAAGAGTTCTTGGAATCGTGACCAGCGAAACGATAAGCAAAATGTTGGGGGTGTAATTATGCTTCTCCTGCTGCGTTTTGATTCAAAAACAGTTAGAGAACCAATAATCTCTATGACTTCGATAAAAACTGGAACTCCAATAAACATTCTGAAAGCAGACGTTGGAGCAAGAAGGGGGGAAATAATAGTAGAAGTCCCTGAAGAGAGGGCTAAAGAAGTTGAAAAGATTTTAATAGAGATGGAAGTTGAAGTTCAAGAGATAACTAAAACAATCGCAAGAAACGACAACTGTGTTCATTGTGGGCTCTGCATCAGTATCTGTCCTACAGAGGTTTTTCGATTAAACGGAGAGAATAAAGTAGAGATGAAGACTGAAAAATGCATTCACTGTGGCGCATGCATAAAGGTATGCCCAACAATGGCCCTATACTTTCCAATTTAATCTTTCGAGCAGTTCTAGATAGGAAAGTCTAATAGATTCTTCTCTTGAATATCCGAGAATTCTTGCTATTTCAAATATCCTTTCCTTTTCTTCGGGGACTCTTAATTCTATTTCAAGAAAATCTCCTAATCCTTCGACTTTATCAACACAGATAATAGCGCGATCAAGTTCATAAATTCTTCTCTTTTTCCTAATGCTTTTGAACTTTTTAAATCCAAGAAATTCGAGTAATCTAACAGCGTTTTCAAAGCTGTCAATCAAAAGATTGACTTCTTCCCTTGTTTTCGTCTCATTGTCTACCTTTGGTCCTTTATAAGTCATCTTGATTCTATTCTCAACTCTCAGCCTTAAGGCTTCATCAGTTTTGGCGAAATCTCTACATGGGTGACTGAAATAAAGATCGTATTCCTCTTTCTCTTCTAAAAATCGTGCAATTTTCTCTATCTTTTCCAAAACCCCATCTTTAAGCTTAAATTTAGCTTCAACTTCCATGTAAAAAAGAAAATTTATTGAGGTTTGCTTATCAATTCAATCTTGGATAAAATCTTTCCATCTCTTGCATGTGGGTTTCTGAAAACTTTGTCTCCATATTTCTCTATCTCTCTGGCTTCATCAGCAAGTATAGCTGCAACTCTCATCATCTCATGGGCAGAGGCTACAAGCGGAACATATACATTGTAGTCTTTTTCGACAAAACAACCGCGTACATTTATGTCTGCGACTCTTTCAGCGATGAAATATGCCGCCATTGCCTTTGCCTTGGCATATGGATTGTTGAACTTACCAGCTTCAACGGCTTTTTCGGCAGTTATAATGAGTTGTGGCAATTCTGGTTTCTTTCCAGCCTTTATGTCTTCAATAACCTTTCCAATAGCCTCCTGGACTGCTCTAAGTGCTCCAGTTGCAGCAAGGACCTTCAAAACATCTGCATTGAACAGAGTCATCTCTGTTGGATCTAAAAACTCCCTCCTCGCTCCTATCATCGAATCAGCGTTGACAAATATGTAACCGAATCCTTTCTCTTTCAACTCGTCCTTTGCCTTCTTTGCTGGAGCATCACTGATAACTATTACTGGCTTCCCTATAAAAGCTTCTCTAGCTGCTTTTGGTCCTGGTAAGGCAGCGTTTGGAGAAGCTATAATGATCAAATCTGGATCGAATTCTTTTAGTTTCTCAGCTACAACTGCCTCTTCAGGTTGCATTTTTGCTCCACTAGTCACAACTCTAACATCTATATCCTCTCTATCTGCTCTTTCGTCGAGAAGATATTCAAGAATTACTGCAGTGCCAATAGCACCCATTTTTAAAACACCAATTTTAACTTTCCTCATGCTTACAAATATCTCCACAACTATTTAACTTTTCTCATTTTAAAACGATGGAACTATGAAAGATTGGACTTTAAATCGAGTGAGTCGATTTAGAAAAGTTTAGATTGGAAAGACTTAAAAACTAAGGAGCCAAGTGCGAAAAGAGGTGAAGATGTTGAGGGCTGTTGAAGTCATATTTGTTTCAATATCTCTTGCCTTAATATTGGTGGGATTCATCTGTGTCTACTCGATGCATTTTCCATTACCTATACCAATAAAACTTCCAGTAGAGCCCTACGAACCTGCAGAAAGTATTCCATGGAGACTCCTTGTTGCTCTCTACGTTTTCTTCGTCGTCTCAACAACAGGTCTTTGTATAGTAGCTTCGCTTGGAGAAGTCTTTGGATTTAAAAAACTTGAGCCGATAGTTAAAGAAGGACTTCTAATGGCTCTTGTAACGATAATCGTAGGTCTTATGACTATAGGTCTCGAAATTAAACAAGTTATGAGAGGTTATTTCGCCTTGATTGGACACACCAATCCAGCTAGTATGATGTACTGGATGATCATGTTCTATATCCTCTACGTAATCTTCCTCCTTATAGAGATGTGGCTCTACTTTAGAGGTGACCTCATCAAGCAGCGAGAAGAGAGGGGAATAAGAGGTTTTTTTGCAAGAGTTCTCACTATACCAAAGTTAGCAGAAATAAAGGATTTGACAAAAGTAGTCGGTTTTTTGACTGTTTTTACAGCAATAATTGCTCATAGTAATCTTGGAGCACTTTTTGGAGTTAATTATCTCCCATTTTGGCATGGTCCATTCCTTCCAATTTATTTTATTCTTTCTGCCATAGTTTCTGGTGCTGCACTGACAATAATTGGCGCATACATCGCTGACCATTTCAAGAGGATCAAAATTGAAGGTGAAAGATATGAAGCTTTTCAGATGTTGAGGATAATTCTTGGCTTCGCAATCGTAGTTACAATCTTTTTTACAGCTTGGAAGTTTTTAATTAAAGTCTATCCTACTTCCACATTGCTCTCGAGAGAGAGCGTAGAGGTCTTTGTATATGGAAACTTTGCATTCAATTTTTGGATATTTGAAGTCTTGATCGGACTTATTATACCATTGACTTTACTAGCACTACCTCAAACTGGGAGAAAAGTTGAATTTATTTTTTTGGCATCTCTCTTTACAATAGTTGGGATCTTTTTCCTGAGGATCGATCTTGTAATGGGTGGACTTGCACTTAAGCTAATCACTGGAATGAACTTTCCATCACCGGTTTATCATCCATTTGAAGTTTTTGGTACGATCGGCTTTTTATCTTTAGCAGCCTTCCTATACTACATTGGATACAAGTTGCTACCGATGGAGGTGAAAAAATGAACAGAAGAGATTTTCTCAAGATGATCGCTGGATTAATCCCAGCTACAGCAATTTTAAGAGTCCAAAGCTCAGAAAGCTTAGAAAAGAATTATGCGATGGTTGTTGACGTTAGTAAATGCATAGGTTGCGGAAAATGTGTTGTTGCATGTAAAATTGAAAACTATGTTCCTATAGATTCCAAATTATCCAGAACTTGGATTGAGGGTTATTCGGTAGATATAGGAACTTCAATTAAAGAAATCAAAGTTAGGAAAGAAATTCTTAGCACATCTAAAAATCCATTCCTTGAGAAAAGTTGGATTGAAGATATAAAAGGAAAAAAGACTTTTTACGTGCCTAAACTTTGCAACCATTGTGCAAACGCTCCTTGCATAGAGGTCTGTCCAGTTTATGCAAGATTTCATACAAAAGATGGAGTAGTTCTTGTCGACAAAGATACCTGCATTGGTTGTAAGTATTGCATAACAGCCTGTCCCTATGGTGCAACGTTCCTGCATCCGAAGGAAAAAGTGACCGACAAATGTACCTTTTGTTATCATCGAATTAAAAAAGGCGCGACGCCAGTATGTGTTCTTTTATGTCCAACAGAAGCTAGAAACTTCGGAAAATTGGAAGAAGGTAGTAAAGTTCAAGAGATGATAAAGAGGAACATGACTTTGGTTCTAAAGCCAGAAGAGGGGACTTTTCCAAGAGTATTCTATCTGAACTTAGACATGGTGGTAGATTTATGAAACCCATTATAATTGGACTAATCTTAGCCTTTTTTATATATGGTGTCGTTTTTGGATACACCTTCAGCTTTTCGCCAATAGTAAAGCAAAGCAGTGTCGAGAGTTGGATACAAAAAGAAATGAGCAAGAAACAAATCTACATGCAAAGTGATATTTGCAAACATTGCCATCTCAATGTTTTTAAAAATTTGTCTTCAGGTAATCACTCAACTGTAGAGTGTGAAAGTTGTCATGGAGCCGGAAATAATCATGTGAAGCTTAGAACCAAAGATAGCATAATCGTCGAGGATACAAGAAGCGCCTGTATGGTTTGCCACAAGAAAATTGAGGGTAGAAACATTGCAGTAGTTGGAGAGGACCATGGAAGTGGCGTTCGATGTTCTTATTGCCATGATCCTCACACAGCGAATATTAAAAGCTAATGATCCATGTAGTGCTTGTTGAACTAAAGATTCCTGAGAACATTGGTTTCATCGCAAGAGTTCTTAAGAACTTTGGTTATGAGAATCTTTATCTCTATAGATGTAATGTAGCTGAAGAGAGCTTTAAAACTGCAGCAAATGCGAAAGACTTGCTTAAAAAAGCAAAAATAGTTGAAGATTTGAATTCTTTCCTTTCTAACTTTAATCTTGTCGTTGGAACAACTGGAATCTCAGGAGGAGATTATAGATTTTTTAGAAAACCAATAATAACTCCTGAAGGACTTAGAGATTTCATTGGAGGAGATACTGCAATTCTTTTCGGTAGAGAAGATTTCGGATTGTTGAACGAAGAGATAGAGAAATGCCATGCTCTTGTTAAGATTCCAACCAGCGATGCGTATCCAGTGATGAACGTCAGCCATGCAGTTGCGGTCATTCTCTATACTTTGAGAGATTTAAAGAGAGGAGACGAGAAATTGGTAACAGCTGGAGAAATTGAGATACTAATTGGAAAAGTAATAGAATTATTTGAATTGATAAATTTTCCAGAGAGGAGAAGAAGAAGAGAGATCATAACTCTAAGACGTGTTCTGGGTAGAGCAAAGATGAGAGATTACGAGTTCGAGAGTATAATGGGAATTTTCACGAAAACTATAGCCTGGATAAAAAAAATTAAGACCGAAAAAGAGAAATCTCAGGAGGATAGTTGAACTCATGAAATACCGATTCGTTGATCACACAGCAGACATAGCTTTTGAAGTTTATGGTAAAAATCTTGAAGAGTTGTTAGCAAATTCAGCCCATGCTTTCTATGAAGCCTTTGTAAGGCTCGAAGAAATCAAAGATGTAGAGATGAAAGTTGTAGAAGTTGAAGCTGAAGATGAAGATCTTTTGCTTTATCGCTGGCTCAATGAACTCTTGTTTCTTTTTGAAACACAGTTTTTTGCTGGAAAAGAGGTGAAAGTAAAGGTCACAAACATGAAAGCTGTAGGAAAAATTTTTGGTGGTAGATTTGGACGAAAAGCTGTTAAAATTGAACCCAAAGCGATTACGATGCACAAATTTGGTATAAAAAAAGAAAATGATAAACTTGTGGCCTTCGTGATAGTTGATATATGAGAGAGATTTATTTACCTCTTCATGACGGAAAAGCCCCATACTGGCTTCTCAACAGAATGAAAAAACTTGCAAGCCAGATAACCAGATTGATAATTATCGAATTTGGTGAAATGGAATTCATAAAAAGAATTTCCAATCCGATTTTTTTTCAGTCTTTTTCCAACATTCTAGGATTTGACTGGAACTCCAGTGGTGCCACTACTGTGCTCACGGGAGTTCTAAAAGCAGTACTTAATAACTCCGAATTTGAAATAAGAATTGCTGGTGGAAAAGGAATCCATGGACTTAAAACTCCAGAAGAGATTAGAAATATGGCAGAAAAACTTGGAATAGATTCAGAAAAAATAGTGAAGTTTAGCAGACTATCTGCAAAAGCAGATAACTCAGCTTTGATAGATGGATACAACCTTTACCATCATGCTATTTTCTTTACAAAAAAGCATTTCACCGTAGTGCAGCAAGGTATGAATGTTCAAGAAAAAATGGCAAGAAGATACCACTGGGAGGTCTATGATGAGATTCCAAGATTTGAAGATGTCCATAGCGGTATAATCACAGATAGATTCGAAAAAGAAGTTATAAACATGCTTTCAAGCAAAAGCAAAGATTCAAAAATGCTCTTTGTTGATATCATGAGAGATGGCACATTCAGAAAAGATTATGAAAAATTGATCTCGATTTCGAAAAAAGGAAAAGCTTTTTTTGTCCCTAGAAAAATAGATTGGAAAGCAGTTGAAAAAGCTTATGATTTAAAAGTTAGCAGCTTTGAAGATTTACTCTTGATCAAGGGTATTGGAAGAGAGACGATAAGAGCTTTTGCCCTAATATCGGATCTAATCTACAACGTGGAATACGACAAACAAGATCCGGCAAAATATTGCTTCGCTGTAGGAGGAAAAGATGGAGTCCCATTCCCAGTTCGGAGAGACATCTATGACGAGGTTATCGAATTCATGGAAGAAATCCTGAAACAATCCCATCTGAGCGATTTTGAAAAAAATAAAGCTCTTGAAAGACTCAAAGCAAAGAAATATTAAGCATAAAGTGACCTAAAAACATGAAATTTGTTATCTCTCTCGGTGGATCGGTCTTCGAAGGAGATGTAGAGAAAATAAAGAAATTCGCTAAAACTCTCGATGATATTTCCGAAATCCATCAACTCTTTATAGTAGTTGGAGGCGGAAAAATGGCAAGAGAGATTATAGATAAAGCAAGAAAACTGGGTGCAAGTGAAACAATGTGTGATTATCTCGGTATTGCAATCACTAGAATAAATGCTATGCTCTTGGCCTTTGCGATGCGAAATTCTGCAAAAAAGATTCCAAAAGATTTCATAGAAGCAGAAGAATTGAGCAGGTCACACAAAGCTGTAATAATGGGCGGAACTTTTCCTGGACACACAACCGATGCGACTGCAGTTTTGCTTGCTGAATTCGTAAAAGCAGATCTATTTTTGAATGCAACTTCTATAGATGGAATTTATTCCGAAGATCCAAAAAAGAATCCAAACGCATTTAAATTTGAAAAGATAAGTCCTAGAGAACTCATTGAACTTGTTGCAAGAGAAGAAGCAAAGGCAGGTGTAAACGTAGTAATGGACGTGCTTGCTGCAAAAATTCTTGAAAGAAGTAAAATAAAAGCTATTGTTTTCAAAGGAGAACCAGAAAACATACGCAAAGTTATAGATGGTGAAAAAATAGGAACTGTAATTACCTAAAACTTTTAACTTTATTTGAAGTACTCCCATCACTGCTCTGAATACAATTGCAACTTTAAACTCATTTTCCATCCCTAAGTTGAAATCTTCTGATATTTGAGCAGTTTAGGCAAGTAATGATGATCGAGGATTTGTGAATCCTGACTCTGAAATGATTGAAACGATAAGGATAAAGGCACCTATTGCAAAAAAGAAGCTTGTATTTTCTCGGTATTCTTACACGGTACTTCATAGAGATCTTTTTTGCAAGCTCTACGTATCTCCTTGCGAGATCGTAATCAATTGTTCTATATATCTGAGCTCTTTCTATGAGATAAGAGATTCTCTCGAAAGCTATCTTTTTCTCCCTATCTCTTTCTCTCTTGAGCATAGAAGAAATACGACAAAGATAAATAACTTTCCGATTAAAAGATTATATGAAATTCGATACGAGAAAGTTCAGAGAGCTTACAGAAAAGAACTTTGAAAAAGCCTGGCTTAGTGGAAAGGAGATTATATCGAGAAGAGATCCGAATGAGTTTTATCCAAGGCTAGCTTATTCTCATGGAGAAGAACATCCGCTTTTCAAAACTATTGAGATGTTAAGAAGAGCATACATTTCAATGGGTTTTAAGGAAGTTGTAAACCCATTGATAGTAGAAGATATCCATGTAAAGAAGCAGTTTGGTAAGGAAGCACTTTCTGTTCTCGATAGATGTTTTTACTTGGCATCTCTCCCAAAACCAAACATTGGAATTTCTGCAGATAGAGTGAAAAGAATAAAAGAGATGATAGGAAAAGATTTCGACGAGGAAGAGTTGAGAAAAGTTTTTCACAACTACAAAAAAGGGAGAATCGACGGAGATGACTTAAGCTATGAAATAGCTAAGATATTTGGTGTCGATGATTTGATCGCTATAAAAATCCTTGACGAAGTTTTTCCAGAATTTCGTGAGTTAAAACCCGAGGCAAGCAAACTAACTTTGCGCAGTCATATGACTACGGGATGGTTTATAACCTTGAGAGAAGTATCTGATAAACTACCATTACCAATAAAACTCTTTAGCATCGATAGATGTTTCAGAAAAGAACAAGGAGAAGATGCAACAAGGCTTTATAGTTACTTCTCAGCTAGTTGCGTAGTTGTAGATGAAGAAGTCAGCGTCGACGATGGGAAAGCTGTAGCAGAAGCTTTGCTAAAGCAATTTGGGTTCGAAAAATTCAGGTTTAAACTCGACGAGAAAAGAAGCAAATACTATATACCATCAACTCAAACAGAAGTTTATGCTTACTATCCAAAGTTGTTAGGTTCAAAAACTAAGTATAGTGATGGCTGGGTTGAGATTGCAACTTTTGGAGTTTACTCACCAACAGCTCTTGCTGAATACGATATTGAGTTCCCAGTTATGAATCTTGGACTTGGCGTTGAAAGGCTTGCAATGATTCTTTTTGACTACGATGATATAAGAAAACTCGTCTATCCACAACTTCACGGAGAAATTCATCTAAGTGATCTGGAGATTGCAAGGGTAATAAAAGTGAGAGAAGTCCCAAAGACAAAAACCGGTTTTGAGATTGCGAAGAAAATAACAGAAACTGCAGAGAAGAATGCAAGTGTAGAGAGCCCATGTAGTTTTCTTGCCTTTGATGGAGAACTATTTGGGAAAAGAGTTGAAATATTTGTTGAAGAGATTGAAGAGGGGTCAAAACTCTGTGGTCCTGCCTTTGCAAACGAAATAGTTGTCTATCAGGGTAGTGTTTACGGCGTTCCAAAAACAGAAGAGTTCAAAAAGATTTTAGAAGAGGGTATTAGATGTGAGATTAGATACATTGACTCTTTTGCTCTTCTTGCATCGAAAAGGATAGAAGATATGGCTTTTAAAGGTGAAAAAAGTGGGATTATAAGAGTTAGAAATGTTGAAGGACTTTCGAGTATAAACTTGCAAATACAAGAAAATGTTCGTAGATACATAGTCTGGAGAGGGGGAAAAATAGATGTCCGTGGTCCAATGTTTGTTAGAGTTAGAGCTAAACTGGAATGAGAAGTCGGAAGTAACCAATCAAAGGAATTCTGAACTTTGCAACACCAATGATCCACTCTTTTTGAACGGGCAAAATAGATTCCATTTTTCCAGAAATCCTCAAGAGAGCAAGCTGATCAGAGATACGATTTGCGTCCCCTTGAGTTATATAACCGGAGATTTGTGCAACGTTCTCTGAATAAACGAATTCTCCCCTAGAAAGTATTGGAATCTTTTCTCCTTCCTCAACAAAGGCAATAGCTCTATGGATTATCGGTTTACCATTTCCATTTGGATAGTAAACGATCACATCTCCATAATCACCAAAACTCTTATAACCATTATTTCTTCCTTCAGCCCAAGTGATGAGTCCAACTCTGCTCGGATGCATCAAAATAACAACATCTCCAGGCATGAGATTTGGTTGCATACTTCCTGATTCCACAGCAACCATGAAAGGCCAGCAACCTGTGATTGCAATGCCAGCCCCAACTACCAAGACGACGATTGCTACCGTGGAGACCAAATCCTTTATGAACTTGAAAGCATTAGACTTGTTCAGCATGAATGAAGGATTACAAAAGGTTGTTAAAGGTATCGATGCTATAACAGTTGCAAAGAAATTTTTGGTTCGCGGTTTCAATGTTAGTCCCGAAGCTGCAAGATTAGTATCTTCTTTTCAAGATCCAGAGCTTTTAATATCTGAGATATGCAAGATTTCAAAGAATAAGTTCATAATCTGTGAAGAAGATGTGATTACCGTCATCAAAAACCTCGAAAAAAAGGTATCTCAAAGACTTGAGAGCAAAGTTGCTGAACTCAAAGAAGAAAAAATCAGAATCTTGAAAGATGTGAACAATTCTGTGGTAGAAGGTACAATAGAGGATTTTGTGGCTTATTTCAACTCAAGATTTGAAAAATTGAGTGGAATTTTGAGAGGAAGAGTTCAGCAAACAAGAATAAAGGATATAGGAAGGTTTAGAGGGGAAACCATTAATGTTGTTGGAGTTGTTTCTAATGTTTTCAATAGAAAGGATAACGTCTTGATAGAGCTCGAAGATCAAACAGGTGTAGTTAATTGCATAGCAATGGGTAAAGCTGCAGAAGTTGCTAAAGAGTTACTCGGAGATGAAGTGATCGCAGTTACGGGTACTTTAAAAGGTAGCTCGATAATAGTTGATCGAATCGTCTTTCCAGACTGTCCTATAAATGGGGAAAAAAAATCCATAGACTTCGGAATTGTATTCATCTCTGACACACATTTTGGAAGTAAGGGTTTTCTCAAGGAAAAGTGGAAAAATTTCGTTGATTGGCTTAACATGGAGAGTAAAAATGAAGAAATGAATAAAATAGCTGAAAAAGTAAAATATCTGATTGTTGCTGGAGATATTGTCGATGGAGTTGGAATCTATCCAGAGCAGGAAAAAGAACTTGTTTTGATCGATATATATGAACAATACGAGCTTGCTGCAAGTCATTTTGATGAAATTCGGAAAGATATCCAGATAATAATCTCCCCAGGTAATCACGATGCTGTTCGTCAAGCTGAACCTCAGCCTTCTTTACCAAAAGAGATTTCAAAAATTTTCTCAGGAAACGTTAAAAGCGTTGGAAACCCCTCACTTCTAGAGCTTGAGGGGTTGAAAATCCTGATTTACCATGGTAGAAGCCTCGATGATATCGTTACAAAAATACCAAGAATTAGCTATGAGAATCCACATAAAGCAATGGAAGAATTACTAAAAAGACGTCATTTAAGCCCCCTATACGGGGGTAAAAGTCCCATAGCACCAGCTAAAGAAGACCACCTTGTGATAGAGGAGATTCCTGACGTTCTTCACAGTGGACATGTTCACACCTATGGTGTAGGATTTTACAGAGGCGTGTTTCTTGTGAACTCCTCTACGTGGCAAGCTCAGACTGGTTTTCAGAAAAAGATAAATCTCAACCCTATGCCATGCAACGTTGCAGTTTACTTTGGCGATGGAATTTACAGGATAAACTTCAACGGTGGTTAAATGAAATTCATGGTATTGAACTGGGATTATGCGGAAAAGCTTTGCAGAAAGGTTGCAATGCAAGTTCTTGAGGATAAATTTAAACCTGAAAAGATTGTAGCTCTTCCAAAAGGTGGCTGGTTTGCTTCGATGCTGATGAGCGATTATCTTGGAGTGGATGTTGTCAGTTTAAACTTAAAAGATGATGTGAAGTTCTCTTTTAGAAAAGCTCTTGTCGTTGATGATTTTATAAACACAGGTAAAACGATTAAAAAAGCAATCGAAAGAATAGAAGGTGAATTTAAGACTTCTGCATTACTAATGTTCCAGAATTCAAATTTTGTACCCGACTATTTAGGCGAGTATGTCTTTGGAGATATTTGGGTTATTTTTCCATGGAACTTCGTTGAAGATGTCTCCGCCCTGATACTTAATATACTTGAAAAGGGAGAGATGGATACTTGGGAAATAAAGAATTTTCTCTCGACAACAGGAATAGACCCAATCAGTGTTGAAATAGCTCAACCAGGAAAAATCGAGGAAGTACTCAGTGTTCTTGAAAAGAGAAAGATGATTGAAAAATATGAAGATTATGGTAGAACTTTTTGGAGGCTAAGAAAATGATAGGTGTTATCGGTGGCACTCATCTACTCGAAACTGGAATTCTTGAAGATAAAAAAGAATTCGAACTCCAAACTCCTTTTGGAGTAGCAGAAGTCGATTTAGGTTTACTGAGCAGTATTAAAGTTGCACTTATACAGAGGCATGGCAGAAAAAAAGATAAGCCCCCGCACAAGATCAATCACCGAGCCAATTTTTATGCTCTCAAATCTCTTGGAGTTAGAAGGGTAATTGCGATGGGTTCTGCTGGATGTCTAAGAGAAGACATAGAAATTCCCGCAATAATGATTCCACACGATTACATCGACTTCTTCAGTGGAACAACTGTTTTCAATGACTCATTAATTTACATCACTCCGAGCTTCGATGAAAGAATAAGAAAAGTCCTTATTGAGGCTGCAAGGAGAGTTTCAAGTCTTCCTGTAATCGATAAAGGAGTGTATTTCCAGACTCGCGGTCCAAGATTGGAAACAAAAGCTGAGATAGCAATGATGAAGAATTTTGCAGATTGCGTTGGGATGACAGCTGGAAGCGAAGCAACCGTTGCCAAGGAGCTTGGATTAGAGTACGCTATAATATGCACGATTGATAATTATGCACATGGAATTAAAGGTGTGAATACAAATTACGAAGACATAATTAAGAAAGCAAAAGAAAACGCAAAGAACTGCATTGAAATTGTTAAAGAAGCTATAAGAATTCTAAGCAAAATCTGAACTCGTTTTTATATATCACGAACTAGAAAATCTTCTGAAGTTATTTTTGTCCCTATTTACAGCAAAGCTAAAAATACTGGAAGAATTTTAAATCCTATGAGTCAAGAGGACATTTACAATCCAAATAATGAGGGAATGAGAGAAATTCTAAAAGTAATTTCACGAAAAGGTGTGAGAGAAATTCTCAAGTCTTTGCGAACTAATCCTAAGAAATTCTCACAGCTCATGTTTGAAACCAAACTCAATCCAAGCATAATCGATCGTCATTTGAAAGCTCTAATAAAATTAGGATTAATAATTAAAGATGAGGATAACTATAAGTTAACGAATTGTGGTTTTAATGTTTTAAAAATCCTAGATGATCTCTGCCGTACTATGAATCTCTAGAGTTACAGATCGGACAAAAACTCCAGAATTTTTTCCTACCAACCTTTAGAATTTTAACTCCATGTTCTCTACATGTTTTTGCTGTAACATATAACGAACCTCTTTGGGGTAGAGGTAAAGAGAACTCACATTTCGGATAATTCGTGCATCCGATGAATCTCTTCTTCGCTTTTGATCTCCTTATAATGATATCCCCACCACAATTTGGACATCTTCCTATCATCTTGTCCTTTCTTACTCCCTCTCTGAGTCTAGAAATCACATTTGAGGTTTCAATTTTGCTGATTATATCACCAAGAATCTTCTTAGATTCTGAAACGACTTCTGATTCCTCTTTTTTTCCTTCTGCTATCTTATCCATTTCTTTTTCAAGATTTGAAGTCATTTCTGGCAGAGTTATTGTCTCCACTTTCTCTTTGAGAACTTCTAAAACTGAAAATGCAATTTCTGTTGGTTTGTAGGGATTCCCTTTTATGTAACCTCTACTAAGCAACTTCTTTATTATTTCGTGTCTGGTTGATTTCGTTCCTAAATTGAACTTTTCCATGATTTTTATTAGAGAGGCCGGAGTGTATCTTGGCGGTGGTCTTGTCTCTTTTTCTTCGATTCCCTTCTCTTTGATCTTTATTCTATCGCCAACATGCATTAACGGTAGATCAACTTCATTCGCCTTAGAATACACATAGATCTCTCTCCACCCTAATCTTAGAATTTTTCTACCATTTGCTATGAATTTTACACCATTGCTCTCAAGTTCAGCAGACCTCAACTCCCAGATTGCGTTCTCTGAAAGAGTGGCAAGAAATCTCCTAACTATGAGCTCATATATCTTCCACTCATCTTTTGTCAAATAATCTCTTCTAGCAACTGCAGTAGGATATATTGGCGGATGGTCGGCTGTTTCCTTTTTACCTCTCGATGGTTCAATCGTTTTTTGACTTAAAACGATTCTTGCCTCTTTCGCAAAATCACTATCGAGAAAAGCTTCAATTATTTTGACTAACTCGAGAGATTTGGGATAAACCGTGTTATCAGTTCTCGGATAACTTATGTATCCATTGATGTATAGATTCTCAGCTATGTTCATGGCTAAATGTGGAGACATGAAGTTTGAAGCTTCTCTCAAAAATTCTGTGGTATTGAAAGGAGTCGGTTTTGCATCAGATTTCCTCTTAACATCAAAATTCTTTACAACTGCGGAATCCATGACTTTTTCTAGAACTTTCCTCGCGGAATCAAGATCCTTAAATCTTGTAGGATGTTTCGCAATGAATCCAAAATCTGCAAAAATTTCATAGTATTTTTCGACTCTAAAATTCTCGATCTCTGTTTCTCTTTCAACTATTAACCTCAAAGTAGGAGTTTGGACCCTTCCAACACTTAAAAAATCCTTTCCAAGTCTTCTAGAACTAAGAGAGACGAACCTAGTTAGCACAGCCCCCCATATTAGGTCGATCTTCTGTCTGGCAAGAGCAGAAAATGCAAGATTGAAGTCAATTTTTTCGGGTTTTGAAAATGCTTTGAGTATTTCGTCTCTTGTTATCGCACTAAAACGTGCTCTTTCAACTTTAACATTCTTTTTCACACTGTTAACTATTTCGAGAGCCTCAACTCCGATCAATTCTCCTTCTCTATCATAGTCTGTGGCTATTGTAACCTTCTCAGCATCCTTCGATAAATCTTTTAGCAGTGAAATTATCTCTTTTTCCTTTTCAACCTTTACAAGCTCAGTTTCGATCAGGTCGAGAAGTTTCGTCTTTATCCAATTTCTACACTCTTTTGGAAAATCGAGTTCAACGATGTGCCCTTTCAACCCAACAACGTACGCATTGTTTAAGGGTGAGTAATAGTAATGAATTTTTCCTTTTTTTAGTATTTTTACATCTTTAAAGAGGATTGAAGCAATTCTAGCTGCGGAATTCTGTTTTTCAGTTATTATTATCCAGCTCATAGCCAGTCGAGACTTCTCGTTTTTAGATCTCTTCTCTTTCTTTCTATAAACTTCAAAACTGTTGAATGTTGCGAACCTTCAATCAGCATGTTTATCGCTTCTCTCGCTATGCTCAAGTTTTCAAACTCTCCAATTATAGATATATATTTATCATATATACTTATATAAACATTTAGAGTGTATTCCATCTGTCTTTTCATTTTTCCATTCTTTCCAATTATTCTGCCAAGTATTCTCCTCATAGATCCTTCAGGAACGAGTTGAGATAAATCGATGGACTCAAAAACCAGATTTTCATCTTCTAGAAGCTTCATAGCAATCTCAGATCCAAAACCACGAGCAATCGCGAGAATTACGTTTTTTGCCCTAATAAAATCTAAATTATCCTCAAATTCCACCAAAACAACACCTTTACCAAAATCCAGCTTACATTTACACTTTTCCTCTATCTTTCTTTTAATCTCTCCTTCTTTACCAAAGATTGCCTTTAACCTTTCCTCAGGAACCTCAATCTCTATCCCCATTTTCCCCACCCACAATATCCTCAAACAACTCATCTTCTGAAATTTGAAGTCTAAACTTGTTGAAAAACTTTGCCAAGTTTCTTATATCTCTTCTCAAGTAGTTCAGAGCTTTGGGATGATCTCTAAGTACAGCTTGACTTAGATCGATTATCACTGGCTCATCGAGTAACATTACATTGTATTCGCTGAGATCAGCATGGACAAGCTCCGCTTTTCTATAAAGTTTCTTCACATTTTCAATTATCTTTTCAAAGATTTTTTGAACATCCAACTGAGCAAGCTCTTTTCCAATTTCAATTAGCGTAGGTGCTGGAACTTCGTCTTCTCCTATGAATTCCATGAGTAGGACATTTCTTAGATACGTGTAGGGTTCTGGAACTCTAACACCATTTTCAAAGGCTCTTTCAAGGTTTCTAAACTCTTTTTCTGCCCATAGATATATCTTTTCCTTTGTGGAGATTCTATGCTCAAATCTACGATCACCAAATATATACTCATCCATCTTTTCGAAAGAACTCGTTTCAATACGATATATCTTCACTGCCATCGGTACTTCTTTGCCTTCAAATATGCCGTCAGCATAGAAAACGTTTGCCTCCTTTCCCGTGCTAATGACTCCCCCTATAGCCTTTATGAATTTTGTAGAGAGTTTATATAGAATTTTTAAAGTTCTTATGTCTAAGACCTCAGCATATATTTTTCTATCCTCTTCTCCTATATCCTTTATCCTCAGCCTGTCGAGCATTTTGTCGATATCCTCAATTCTCACTTCTGCCACCTACCACGTTTTCCAAAAAAGATGAGAAAAACAGTTGTTGAGATCGTGAAGATTGCAAGATAAACTATCGGAAATTGCCCTAAGAATCTGAACTTGATGAAATAACTGCTGTTTCCCTCAAAAACGGTAACAAAATTTCCCCCTAACTTTTTGGAGTATTTTGTAAGATTTTTATAATCTTCTACCTCAACAAGAGGCATTATTAGAATTTTTTCTCCTTTGATCTCTCTTTCCATAAAATCATTACTCAAAATATATACAATCCTTATACTTCCCGAACTATTCTCCGCAATGAGTAGAGATTCAAAGATCAGGTAGTGTTCTAAAGCAAAGGCATTAATGAAGTCGAAGTCTGAAGAAATTATCTGTAAATTCTTGATCTCTGGTATTGGAATTGTGAGATTTCCTTCGAAGTTAACATCTGCCGTGTTTGAAACTATTATTATCTCCTCAACTTTGTAATCTTGGAAAACAACTGTATGAATGGTTATACTGAGAACATCTGTTGAATTCGTAAAGCCGAGATTGAAGTCTAAAACTTCATCCCTCTCTATGATGATATCTTTCAAAAAAGTTTTGTTCAAAGCTATTAGTTCAAATGTGTATTCCCCAGAAGGGAGAGATAACACATCTCCTGAGCTAACCATGAGCTCCAAAAATAGTCCAGAAGAATTAAAAATTCTTAGTTCAGCTACATCATCAAAATTCCTAAGGATAACTGTAATTTCATAAGCGCTAGACGTAAAAATTACTATTAAGATTAGAAGACTAATTTCTACGCATCGCATTCCATTCAACCTCCTTCTTTCTTATGAATTTAATTAGAGCTGAGATCGCAGAGAATTGCAATAAAATAGAGTAGATCAAAAAACCAAGAACAACTTTTAATTTAGAGATTTTTTTATAATAATAAATTAAAATTATAGTTGCTAATGGTAAAAGAGGAATTGCTATCATGGGAAAATATGTGACCGTTAACGCGAGATACCAAGAAAATCTTACTCTTTTATCTGCCTTTGACATCTCTTTTCTATATCTCCACAGCTGAAGTCCGCCAAAATACCATCTCTTTCTCTGTCTATAGAAATCTATCCAGCTGATCGGAGCTTGTTCGAAAAAATTACCCTCAACCAACAACGCTCTATAACCTCTTGCATGCATCCTTGTGGCAAAATCTGCATCTTCAGCTATAGCATCTTCCCTCAATCCTTCGGTAAGAAAATCAAATCTAACAACTCCTATAAGTCCATTAAATTGTTTAAAAGAACTTTTTCTCAAAAGAAAATTTATAAACCTATATTCTGCTTCCAAAGTCTCAGATACAAGTGTTGAAGTGTTACAAATGAACCTCCTCGAAGAGGCTATGTAAGCCTTCTCTACCTTTTGGAGAGCAGAAATACAATTTAAAATTGTTTTTTCATCTGTTCTTGAATCTACATCGAGAATGAGCACATATTCAGGTTTAAAGTCCATTAGATACTTTACAGCATCGTTTATAGCACCTGCACGCTTTCCACGCCTTCCGTTTCTTTCTAAAACTTCAACACCCATTTCCCTCGCAATCTTGGCTTTTAAATCATTCTCTGAATCTTTATCAATAACATAGATGACTTTACAATCTAAGTCATGGATCAAACTTTTTACATGTTCTATGCTTTCTCTAAGCGTTTTCTCGGTCTCAAATGGAGCTACTGGCACAACAACAGCAATTCTCATCCGAGAATTCTTGCAATTATCTTTGCAGTCTCCTCAGGATCTGCTCTTCCTCTAGTCTTTTTCATAACTTGCCCTACAAGGAAATTCAAAGCTTGTTTCTTTCCGTTGTAGTAGTCTTGAACAGCTTTTGGATTCTTTTCTATTACCTCTTTACAGAATTCTTCAATTTCGTTCTTTGGTATCGCAAACAAACCCTTTTCCAATATTATTTGCTCAATTTGTCCCCCTTTATCGAGTTTTGTCCTTATCACTTCTACCACTCCTTTCTCCGTTATCTTCTCTTCAATGAAAAGTCTCAACAATTTAGCAAATTCTTCTGGATTGAAAAGATTAAAACAATCGTAAAAACTAAAATCACGATAATTAAGTTCTCCACGAAGAATATCAACAACCCAAGTTACCGCTAACTTTGGAGAGACTTGCTTTGCAACTTTCTCAAAGTATTCAGCCATTTTTAGATCAAGAATAAGAACTTTAGCATAATTTTCTGTGATCCCATATTCTCTCCTAAGCCTTTCTCTCTTCTCTTCTGGCATCTCTGGCAAAGTTCCAATGACTTCTCTTACAAGTTCCTCTGTGTAAATCACAGGTAAATCAGGTTCAGGGAAATATCGATAATCTTGCTCCTCCTCCTTACCCCTAAGAGATACAGTTATCTCCTGCACTTCGTCAAAATGTCTTGTCTCTCTTAAAACTACTTTTCCTCTCTTCAAAAGATTTTTTTGTCTGAGAATTTCATAGTTAAGAGCTTTTTCAACTCCTTTAAAGGATGAGATGTTCTTTATCTCTACTCTTGCTCCACCTGCGATGGAGATGTTTGCATCCACTCTCATTGCCCCCTCTAATTCGCCGTTGAATACTTCGAGATATTCTAAAATCATTCTAAGTTTATTAAGAAAAATTCTTGCTTCTTTTGGAGAACTGATCACAGGTTCAGTGACTATTTCGAGCAATGGCATTCCACTTCGATTGTAATCTATCAGACAGTAGTTTGCCGTTGTGATCGAGCCCCTGTAAATCAACTTTCCAGGATCTTCCTCGAGATGTATCCTCTTCAAAGAAATTTTCTTCTCTGTACCATCAGATTCTATTGCTAAGTAACCTCCGAGAGCTAGAGGATGATCATATTGACTAATCTGGAAATTTTTTGGCAAGTCAGGATAAAAGTAGTTCTTTCTATCAAAGACAATCATTGGCTGTATTGTAGCGTTCAGAGCTATTGCAACCTTTATTCCAGCTTTTATAGCTTCTTTGTTAACAACAGGCATTGCTCCCGGCATTCCAAGACAAACAGGACAAACATGAGTATTTGGGGAACTTTTATGATAACTGGTTGAACATGAGCAGAAAAGTTTAGTTCTCAACTTGTTCAGCTGAGCGTGGACTTCAAGTCCGATGATGACTTCCATAGAAAAAAGAGTTGAGCGATGTTTAAAAAATTAGCTAAAAATCAAACTTTTAGAACGATTCTCTCATAATCTCTTTCAACTTCTTTTAGGAATTCTTCTTCTTTTATCCCCTTCTTATAAGCTAAGAAGGTCATACCTCCAGCTCCTACTCCTTCCTTTACAAAACCATCTGCATAAGCTCTAAGCCCAGGATATCTAGATCTCGCAAGCGGGATCTTTGTCACAAAAACTTCGCATGGAGCCAGCGAGAGATCTGCATTTTTGTCATTTGCTACAAACTCTGTTGTTACAATGGAAACTTCACAGTCAAGCGATTTTGCAAGATTTGCAATTGCAACCATTTGTGTCCCTCCAGCGAGTAGAACCCTTCTACATCCGTTTAAGATTCCAAAGATTCCAGCCATAACTGGATCACCAACAGCAGAGATAATTTCTATCGGATCCTTGCTATGAACTCTTTTCACAGCCTCATCTATGACTTTTCGCTTTAAATCAACCGGATTATCAGGCATACTCGAAGAAACTCTTGGTTCAAATCCAAGCGCTTTTAAAGCTGCTCCAGCTGTTGTAGTTCCAGCTGGTATACTTTCTCCTACTATTAGAAGACTTGCAAGCTTTGAAAGCTGCTCTCCTAGTATTTTACCGTTCTTTACAACTTTTTCAACATCTTCTTTCTCCATCGCCCTAAACTTCGCTATATTCTCCCCCACTGGGGCACCGAGAGTTATATGAGGAATCTTAGGCTTGACAATTAGTCCAGAATCGACGACGAGCAGTGGAATCTTTGTTAGCCTTAGTGCTGTGAAGGTTAAAAGTGCCGGAGTTGGTTTTCCATCTGGAGTTGCTGGAATCGATTCGATGCTTATGCATTTTCCATGATAGAGCAACTCAGCATCTGCTGGTGGTGTGTACTTTATTAGTTCTGGATTTGCTCCCGCTACTGTTATACCTGGAATTTCCGCAGTTTTTGTATTTCCAATCACGAGGATAAACAAAGCCTTTTCTAAATCAAAATTTTTTGACATGAGATACAGGTATTCTTAGAGTTTTTATCTCTTTCTTTTTAATTCTTTTCTGCAACACTAAGATATCAAAATAGCTATTGAGTCTGTTCCCTTTTTGTTATTTAGTTCAACTCAATTTAGTCTGAACAATTCTTTAAAAGAATGCCGAGGGCGGGATTTGAACCCGCGACCTACGGATTATGAGTCCGTCGCCCCACCAGCTAGGCTACCTCGGCTTTGATAATTCTCGGCTCTCAACTTATAAAGCTTTTTGGTTAGAATTAACTTCTAATCTCGTAAACCTTTCCTGCCCAGATCAACTTATCAAAGTTTACCCTATCTATAAATCTAAAAGGATACTCTACCAAGATTTCCTAATTTACAACCTAAAATACACCATTTTAGATTCGCTATAATCATTCTAAACCTTTGTTCATACTTCTTACAGGATTCATCGAGTTAAAATCAATTTTTTGAATTCAGACGCCTAATTGCGCAATCTTTTTTTAACTGTCCAACAATTTTTTATGATGAAAACGATCATCCTTGCAGGCGGAAAAGGAACAAGACTTTGGCCTTTGAGCAGAGAGATGATGCCAAAACAATTTCTAAGGTTTTTAGGTGAGTCTCCATTTCAGAAAACGATAAGAAGAGCTATGTTATTTTCTAAACCAGAAGAAATCTTTATCGTGACAAACAAAGAATACAAGTTTAGAGTTCTCGATGATCTTGAAGACTCTAGAATAGAAATACCCGAAGAAAACATAATTCTTGAGCCAAAAGGAAAAAACACCTTACCAGCAATTTCTCTTGCAATGAAAAAAGCTGGAAATGGTAAATTTGTAATTCTTCCCTCAGATCAACTTATAAATGTGAACGAAGAGTACATCAGATCCTTTAGAGTGGCCAAGGAAATGAGTAACAACTTCTTGATCACCTTTGGAATAAAACCCAAAAAAGCTCACACTGGATATGGCTACATAAAACCCGGAGAGAAGATCAGCGATGCTTTTAAAGTTGAAGAGTTCAAAGAGAAGCCTAACCTAAATTTAGCTGAAGAATTCGTAAAAAAGGGCTACTATTGGAACAGTGGGATGTTCTTATTCAAGAGAGACATTTTTCTTGAAGAAGTCAGAAGGCATTCACCAGAAATGCTGAAGATTTTTGAAGAAGGAGAGAAAGCCTATGATTATGTTCCAGACATTTCAGTAGACTATGGAATCCTCGAAAAATCCGATAGGGTTGCAGTGGTTCCTATGAATGTTGACTGGAGTGATATTGGAAACTTTGATGCTATATACGAAATTCTAACAAAAGATGTTAATGATAATGCGATTTTCGGAGAAGTTCTAACTTTTAATTCAAGTAGAAACCTCGTGATCGCTGAAAGACTTACAGCGATTTTGGATGTTGAAGATATCATTCTTGTCGATACTGGAGATGCCTTGCTAGTTCTAAAAAAAGGGAGTTCTGAAAAAGTAAAAGATATCTATAGAATTCTTAAAGAAAAAGGAGATAAAAGGGTAGAAGTACATAGGACGGCATATCGTCCTTGGGGTAGTTACACTTTACTAGAGGACGGTAGTTACAAGATAAAGAGAATAACAGTTAAACCTGGGAAAAGGCTTAGTTTACAGAGACACTATCATCGTAGCGAGCATTGGATAGTCGTAAGGGGGACTGCAAAGATAATAGTTGATGGAAAAGAGGTCTTGCTCAGAACAGGAGAAAGTACATTTGTTCCTGCTGGATCCTTGCACAGAATCGAAAATCCTGGAAAAATATCTCTTGAGATGATTGAGGTACAGATTGGAGAGTATCTTGAAGAGGATGACATCGAGAGATTTGAAGATGATTATGGAAGATGCTAAATGTTTTTCTACAATTCTATCTCCACGATTCAAACCATTCTTTTTTCAGTTCCAAGAAATAATTTCCCTCGATTGCCTTTCTTATCTCTTCCATCAATTTTATCATGAAGTAAAGATTGTGGAAGGCCGAGAGGCGAAAATAGGTTAGCTCGTTTGCGGTGAAGAGATGATGAAGATACGCTCTTGAATAATTTTTACAAACAAAACAATCGCAAAAATCATCTATTGGCGATTCATCTTCTCTGAACTGCGAATTCTTGATGTGAATTCTGAACTTTTTTTCTATTTTTCCTCCAGAACCTGGAGAAACATACAAATGTCCTCTTCTTGCCCAACGAGTTGGGGAGACACAGTCAAACATGTCAACACCTTTTTCAACACAGTTGAAGATATCTTCTATAGCACCAATACCAAGTAGATGCCTCGGTTTTTCTTCGGGTAAGACTGGAACTACCCATTCGAGAATGCTGAGCATATCTTTCTTGCTTTTACCAAGAGAGCCACCAATCCCAAACCCATCAAAATCCAAAGAAGATATGAAAATAGCAGATTTAATACGTAATTCCTTATATTCTCCCCCTTGAACGATTCCAAAGATTGCTTGAGATCTATCATAGTTCTCAAGACATTCGATTGCCCAACGATGTGTTCTTTCCAAAGCTTTTGTAGTGTAATCTTTGTCCGAAAGTGGTGATGTACACTCGTCAAATGCAAAGATTATGTCGCTTCCAAGATTTGATTGAATTTCCATAGATTTTTTTGGAGTTAAACGCATTTTAGAGCCATTAATTGGATTTCGAAAAGTTATACCTTCTTCATCAATTTCGATCCATTTTTCCTCTTTTTTAGTAATGTTTTTCATTCTTTCTAAGAATATATTATCCGCTATCTTCCCAATTCCATGTTCCATTCCAAGACCCAAGGAAAATACCTGAAAACCGCCAGAGTCTGTTGCTATTACTCCATCGAAGTTCATAAACTTATGAAGTCCACCGAGTTTCTTGACTAAATCATCTCCTGGTTTTAAATGTAGATGAAAAGTATTTGCCATTATGATTTCTACTCCAATTTCTCTAAGATCCCTGAAATCGAGTGCACGAACGCTCCCGAGGGTTGCTACTGGTAAAAAAGCTGGAGTTCTAAACTTCTTTCCCCTCAACTTCACAAATCCAGTCCTTGCTCCATTATTTTCTGCCTTTATTCTGTATTCGAGCTTCATTTCAGAATTCTTTTATAATTTTGTCACTTTTCATTTTCTTCGTCTTCATTTTCAGCATTCAAGCTTCTAAAATTAACTGTCGAAATTGCTCCACTTAAAAGAGATGGGTCAATTCCTTCTACTATCGGATTTTTGTTCAAAATTCTACCCTTTAAAAAGTACTTCAACTCCATTTCTCCATTAGGGGCAATTGAGATGTCCCAACTAACAGATGAATATCTTTCTCCGTAGATCTTCGCTTTTTCTGCTTTAACCTCGCCTTCACAAGTCTCTATAACCTTCAATTCTTTTATAGACTTTGTGAAGTTGTAAACCTTTATTGTAACTTCTTTAACTCCATCCCTCTCTAAAACTGCTCTTTCAAAATGCAAATAACCCATTATTCTAGCAACAATTCTATCAACTTCGAAAGAATCTTTCTCGAGAACTTCACATATCTTTCTCGCAATCAAAGGTAATATTTTCACTATTACTTCTTCTTTCTTTTTCTTAGCCTGTTGTTTGCTCTTTCTGTCAATATACTCCTTTAACTTCCTTCCAACCTCCTGAAGACCAAGTTTTACCTCTTCAACAATCTCGGGTATCATTGCTATCGCTTCTTTTGATTCTGAAGTGTACGGAATATTTGTAGATCCAAGATGGACAAGAATTATTGCATTTCCCATCGGAAGTTCATCTCTATTCTGTTCAAGACCATAATTTTTCCAGTTGACGCTTTCAACAGCTTTGGTGATTGCACATCCGCCTTGTTGGTAAAGGAGTGGAATTTTATTCGCAAATCTTAGAAGAGTGACTTTTTCAGTTTTTATTTCTCCACCATAAGCAATAGCAACTTCAACGAAAAAAGGGTGACCACTGTAAACTTTTGGTTTTCTTGTAACAGCAAAAACGAACTCAGGAGAATATTCTTGTAGAATGCTCCTCATCAGCAGCTCTTCCCCTATCGGAGAAAGACAATCCGTAGGTGGAGGTAGGAGTTCAACTTTCTTGAAAGCTTCGAGCAATCTCTGTGCTTCCAGTCTACCAAAACTTTTTGGATCTTCTTTTCCAGAAAAACCAGCATTTTTGATTATTTCATCCGCTATCTTATCCCCAACTCTTACAAACTCGTCTTTTAAGAATTTTCTTATAGTTAATGCATTTGTTGTTTTAAGCATTGCCATTAGCTTTCCAAGTTCTATACCGTGTGGATGGGGCTTAATTGCTCTAGCAATCTTCGGAATCTCGTTAGAAGATCTTTTGAATTCGTAAACTTTTCCTTCTGGATCAACAAAGGTTATCTTCGCATGTGGATTTATAACTGAAGTTTCTTTTAAGTATTCAAGAACACTCTGTTTCTTCTCTCTAACGTAGCTACCATAGATTTCTAGTTCAACTCTTGTTCCATGTGGCAAATACCAATCTTCTTCACTTTCTTTTTCAATCACAGGTTCGTTTCTCTTAGTGTCTATGTATAGATGGACCCTATAAGCCTTTGGAGAGTCAAAAGTCTTTGTTAAAACAACTACAGGTTTACCAGTCGTAAGCTGCGCGTATAGAACTGCTCCAGAAATTCCTATGCCTTGTTGTCCTCTGCTTTGCCTAATCTCGTAGAATCTCGAGCCATAAAGGAGTTTTCCAAAAGCTCTAGCAACAAACTCCTTTTTTATCCCTGGACCATTGTCTTCGACGACGATTCTAAAGTTTTCTCCAAAAGAGCTTATTCTTACAAGAATGTCTGGAAGAATACCTCTCTCTTCACAAGCATCGAGAGAGTTGTCTACTGCTTCTTTAACAACTGTTATAAGTGCTTTTGCTGGATTCGTGTAGCCTAAGATGTGCTTGTTTTTTTCAAAAAATTCGGCTATGCTTATTTCCTTCAATTCACTCATATCTCAGCTCCAACCACTGTTTGAGTCTTAGTAACTCCAGGAATTCTACGAATTTCGTCAACAGTTTTGTTGAGCTCAGAAAGCGTGTTTGCGTGTATTATAACAACAAAGTCGAATTCACCGAACACATGATAAACATCCTTCACCTTGTCGATTTCCTTCATCTTCACATAGACTTCCTTTTCTTTGCCTGCAGAGACGTTTACGAGAGTTACTCCAACGATCATGTTTCAATGTTTCTCCAATTTTTAATATTTTCTATTGAATTGCGAGTTCTATGACGAAAAAAAGAATATCCCAGAATACAAATTCTATCATGGAAAAGCCAATCCTTCAAGTTGCCCTCGATATCTTAGAGTTGGGGAGGGCAATAGAAATCGCAGAAGAAGCTATAAAAGGTGGAATTGATTGGATTGAGGCTGGAACACCCTTAATAAAAAGTGAAGGAATGAACTCTATTCGTGAATTAAAGAAGAGGTTTAGAGAGCATAAAATCGTTGCAGATATGAAAACAATCGATACTGGAGCTGTTGAGGTTGAGATGGCTGCTAAAAGTGGAGCAGATGTAGTGATAATTCTAGGTTTATCCAACAACGCAACGATTGCCGAAGCTATAAGAGCAGGAAGAAAGTATGGTTGTCAGATAATGGTGGATCTAATCAACCATCCAAAACCAGTTGAAAGGGCTAAAGAACTAGAAGAGCTTGGTGTTGATTACATAAATGTTCATGTAGGTATTGATCAGCAAATGATTGGAATAGATCCAATTGAGGTTTTGAAAGAGGTTGTAAAAAACGTTAATATACCTATTGCTACTGCTGGAGGGCTTGATGCCGAGAGAGCTTCTGTATGCGTCTCTCTTGGAGCAAAGATTGTGATAGTAGGGAGCAATATCGTGAAATCGAGAAATGTAACAGAATCAGCTAAAAAAATAAGAGATGCGATCGATAAAAAATTCGGAGTTTATTTCAAGAAGAGCATCGATGAAGAGATTAGAGAACTGCTGATGAAAGTTTCTACACCAAATGTAAGCGACGCTATGCACAGAGCTAAGGCTATGAGCAATATATATCCACTCGTTAGAGGAAAAAAAATAGTTGGAAAAGCTGTAACTGTTAACACAATGGATGGAGATTGGGCAAAGCCTGTCGAAGCTATAAACGTTGCTGGTGAAGGGGATGTGATAGTTATAAAGTGTTCAGGCGACACAGCTGCAGTATGGGGAGAACTCGCAACTAGGAGTTGTTTAAACAGGAAAATATCTGGAGTCATAATAGATGGAGCTGTTAGGGATGTAGATGACATCAGAGCTCTTGGTTTTCCGCTTTTTGCAAGAAGAGAAGTTCCAAATGCTGGAGAACCTAAGGGTTTTGGGGAAATAAATGTTCGTATTTTCTGTGGGGGTATAGAAGTAAATCCAGGAGACTGGATAATCTCGGATGATAACGGTGTGATGGTTATACCAAAACAGAGAGCATACGAGATTGCAAGAAGAGCTTTTGAAGTAAAAAAAGCTGAAGACAGGATAAGAGGGGAAATAGAAGAGAAAGGTAGAACTCTGGCAGATGTGGTTGAACTTTATAAATGGGAAAAGGTTCGATAAAAGTCGATGTTGTCTTAGACTATTAGTTAAATTTATAAACCCAAAATAAACTTTTTTTGTGGACACTAGAAAATTTGCTGAAAAGATTTGTGGTGAGATTGTTCTGGCTGAAAATAGTGGGGAAACAATGAAAAAATGGAGAAATATCTTTTCTGTTTCCCAAAGTGATCTCGCAAAAAAATTAGGAATTTCTCCTTCAGTCATAAGCGATTATGAAGCGAATAGAAGAAGTCCAGGAATTTTATTCATAAGAAAATTCGTGAACGCTTTAATAGACATAGATATGCAGAGAGGGAGTGGAGTCATATCGAGGTTTATCAATCTATTCGATCTTCCATCTGCAATAATAGATATAGTGGAATACTCAAAGAGCGTTAAAATAGAAGATTTTTGCAATGTAATAGAAGGAAAAAGGCTAAATGAATTTGAGAAATTGATCAATGGGCATACGATAATCGATAGTCTCAATGCTATACTCAAATTTAACTCCTACGATTTTTACAGACTCTTTGGACTCACGAGTGAAAGAGCGCTGATCTTCACCAAAGTTAGCAGTGGAAAATCTCCAATGGTTGCGATTAGGGTTTCGAGTCTCAAACCTTCAACAGTTGTTTTACATGGGATTTCTAGAGTTGATGAAATAGCCCTAAAACTCGCAGAAATTGAAAAGATTCCTCTGATTAAAACAGAGCTTGAGATTTCAGATGTTGTTGAAAATCTGAGGAGGAGTTTCCTATGATAGGGATCGTTTCTTATGGTACATATATCCCAAAATTTAGAATAAGAGTAGAAGAAATCGCTAGGATGTGGAACGAGGATTCAAATGCGATAAAGCAGGGTCTTGGTGTCTCTGAGAAATCTGTCCCTGATATAGATGAAGATACAGCAACTATGTCTGTCGAAGCTAGTAGAGAGGCAATTTCAAGAGCAAAAATAGATCCAAAGAAAATTGAAGCCATTTTCGTTGGCTCTGAAAGCCATCCCTATGCAGTTAAACCTACTGCAACAATTGTTGGTGAAGCTTTAGGAGTTGGTAATTACTATTTCTGTGCTGATCTTGAATTTGCATGTAAAGCAGCGACTGCGGGCATTCAGATTTGTTTTGCAATGGTAAAGGCTGGAATGATCAACTATGGCCTATCAATCGGCTCAGATACAGCTCAGGCAAAGCCAGGAGATGCGCTTGAATATACAGCAGCAGCAGGAGCTGTTGCTGTAATAGTAGGAAAAGATCCGATTGCAGAAATCGAGGCTACAGTTTCATACACTAGTGATACACCAGATTTTTGGAGAAGAGATTTACAACCATATCCGAGTCATGGGGGTAGATTTACAGGAACACCAGCCTATTTCAGGCATGTAATATCTGCTGCTAAAAAACTAATGGAAAGCTACGGTTATACTGCGAAGGATTTCGACTTTGCTGTATTTCACCAACCAAATGCAAAGTTTCCTCAGAGGGTTGCCTCTATGCTCGGTTTTAGTGAAGAAAAGATAGCTGATGGTATGCTCGTGAGAGCGATTGGAAACACTTATTCTGCATCATCTCTCATGGGACTCTGCGGGATTCTCGACAAAGCACAACCTGGGCAAAGAATACTCTTGGTTTCTTTTGGATCTGGTGCAGGAAGTGATGCGTTTGCAATTCGAGTGACTGACAAAATCTTAGAATACCCAAGAAATGCAAAAGTTTGGGATAAGGCAAAGAATTGTGTTTACATAGACTACGGGCTTTATCTTAAACACAGGAGGATGATAAAATGAGGGTAGCTATAATAGGAGTAGGATGCACAGAGTTTGGAGAGTTATGGGATAAGAGCTTTCGAAGCATCTTTCTAAACGCGGGTTTATCAGCTCTTGAAGATGCGGAGATAAGGGGAAAAGAGGTAGAAGCGATATACATCGGAAACATGAGTGGTGGAAAGTTCATAGATCAGGAGCATATCGCGGCACTGATAGTAGACCATGCTGGACTTGCAGAATTTGGAATTCCAGCAATTAGAATTGAAAACGCCGATGCAAGTGGTGGTTCTGCCTTTAGACAAGCTTACATGGCAGTTGCTTCAGGAATTCATGAAATAGTTATTGCAGCAGGAATAGAGAAGGTAACAGATGCGAACGATCCAATGGAAATACTCTCAACAGCAGTTGATCAAGAATGGGAAAAATTTGTCGGTGCGAATTTGCCTGCAATATATGCGATCATTGCAAGACTTCACATGCATCGATTTGGAACGAATGAAGAGGACTTGGCGATGATAGCTGTAAAGAATCATAGAAATGCAGTTCATAATCCAAAAGCACAGTTTAGGAAAGAAATAAATTTAGAAGATGTTATGAGATCTTCTTACATTGCTGAACCTTTAAAAGTCCTAGATTGTGCTCCACTTTGTGATGGGGCTTCAGCTGTCATACTAGCAAATGAAGAAGTTGCAAAAAAGATTTGTGATACTCCAATTTACATCGAAGCTTGTACACAGGCAAGCGATTACTTCTCAATCCAGAATAGAAAAGATATCACCACACTCCAAGCTGTTGTTATAGCTTCAAAAGAAGCCTATAAAATTGCTGGAGTTGAAGCAAAGAATGTAGATGTTGCAGAAGTTCATGATTCTTTCACGATTTCAGAGCTCTTGGCCTACGAAGACCTTGGCTTCGCAAAAAAAGGAGAAGGTAAAAAGCTTATTCGCGAGGGAGAGACAGAAATAGGAGGCAAAATTCCTGTAAATACATCAGGCGGTTTAAAGGCTTGTGGACATGCAGTCGGAGCAACAGGAATAAGACAAATCGTAGACTTAGTTATACAGTTACGCGGAGAGGCTGGAAAAAGACAAGTTAATGCTGAGAGAGCTTTAGCATTGAATCTCGGAGGGAGTGGTGCTACAGCTGTTGTTAGTATTCTTTCGAGGTGATTCGGATGGTTCCAAGATTCTGGAGAAAAATAAAATATAGATATGAAATCTTAACTAGTTTCTGTGAAAACTGTGGAAATCACTACTATCCTCAGAGAGAGATTTGTCCAAAGTGTAGGAGAGAGGGAGTTTTGAAGGAGGAAAAAGTATGTGATTATGGAAAAGTTTTGAGTTACACTGTAGTAAACGGTAGAACCATCGCACTAGTTGAATTCGATAACGGTGCAAAAATGCTTGCAGAAGTATGTGGAAAAGTTGAAATTGGAAAAAAAGTAAGAAAAGCTTTCAGAAAATATGGAGAAGATGGTGATTTTGGAATAATCTACTATGGTACTAAATTCATACCAATAGAGGAGCAGAATTAATAAACTTATTTCTTGCATTTCAAACCTCAATCATTTAAAAATGTCTTCGAAATACCTTGATAAACGAATAAAGAATTAATTTATTTTTAAATATAAAAAAAATTTTAATATTGTTCACGATATCAATAAATTTTAATATTGTTCACGATATCGATGTTCTTAGTATAACTTGCTCAGTTCCATCTCGGAATACTGCGCCCACAACTACTGTGTAAGGTACATCTCCAGGGGAATAAGCTGAGATACAAGAGGCTCCAACATCGGGAGCTGAATTTATATTGTTGAGATTTCCTAAACAGCTGAGCGAAGATGTAGTACCATCTTTCTTAATTACGGAGACTCTAGTGCCATTGAGATACTGATGATCCGGACCTCCATGGTAAACTATTGAAATATTACATCCTCCGGCTCCACATATTTTTTCTGCTGATGCGGCTAGGTTATATGTTCTCTTCATAGTTCCGGCCATTCCGAATACAAAGCTTGCTACTATAGCTGCTAGTATCACTGTAATTGCTACCATCAAGACTACGCCGATGACCGGAGAGACTCCTCTCTCATCATTCCTCATACACATCACCTCATTATTACAATAATTATAACATTTATAAGTTTTTCTTCAAAATTTGAAAGTTTGAAAATTTTTAACCTGTTTAAAATAATATAATGTTATCCCAAATAATGAAAAGAAAAGTATTAAAATATCTTTTCAAAACTCATTTCATGACATCTAGAGTTGCGAAGTTTCTCGGAAGTATTGGTAGTCTTTTGATGTTTGCATGGTTATTTCTACCACATCTTGGTGGAGCGATTGCAGTTGTTGGTTCTGTACTCTTGCTTCTAGCAGTAAAGCAGATCTCAAATGCTACTAAAGACTTAACGATTTTTAGAAACTACTTCGTTGCTTTTATACTTTTTCTAGTAGTCATAATCTTCAGTTCAGCCATCTTCTTAACAATTTCAATCACCGATATTAGAAATATGGATCTTGAATCTCTAGAAGCACTAGTCCTACTTTTTCTGCCAATTATAATTGTTATTTGGATTTTCTCAATTATGAGCGCGATTTTTCTAAGGAAGAGTTTCAAGAAGATCGCAGAAAAAACCAGAGTTGATCTTTTCAAAACAGCAGCCAATGTATTCCTCGTATCTTCAATTCTAATCATCACTTTCCTTGGACTATTCGTTCTCTTCATCGCATTACTACTGCAGTTTATGGCATTTCTATCACTTCCAGCTGAATCATATTTCATGGAGCAAAATAAAAATTCCACTTAACCTATTTAAAATCACCTCTTTTTCTCAAGAAAATCTTTCATAAGCTTCTTAGCTTCCTCATCTGCAAAAAGAATTGAGAAAAGACTTGCCTCAAGCTTTATTCCTTCTCTTAAAGGTGTGTTCATCGAAGAGTTCAAAGCTTTTTTTACAAGCTTAATTGCCAATGGTGATTTACCAGCTATTTTATTCGCGATTTCTATTGCCCTTTCCATGAGTTTTTCATGCTCTGTGATTTCCTCAACTAAACCTATGCGAAAGGCCTCTTTTGCATCTATCATCTCACCAGTTATTATGAGTTTCTTTGCCATCCCAATGCCGACGAGTCTTGGTAACCTTTGAGTTCCTCCTGCACCTGGAAAGATTCCCAAATTTATTTCTGGTTGTCCAAATCTTGCTTTATCGCTTGCAATTCTTATATCACATGCCATAGCAAGCTCTAAACCTCCGCCCAATGCTAAACCATTTACAGCTGCAATCGTTGCAATTTCAAGCTCTTCTATTCTCGTAAAAAGCTCTGAACCAAGTTTTGTAGCTTCAATCGCCTTTATTGGATCTCTCTGAATTAGTTCGTTCAAATCAGCACCAACTGCAAAAGCTTTACCATTTCCAGTGATTATAAGAACTCTCACTTCCTTTTCAGCTCTTTCAACTATATTTTTAAGTTCTTCCCTAGTTTTTGTGTCGAGTGAATTTAGTTTTTCAGGTCTATTCAGTTTTACAATACCTATTCTATCTTCAACAGAGTAAATAACGTTCATAATCTCCCCAAAATTTGTCTCGAGATTATCTGTTTCTGAATTTCTTTTGTTCCCTCATAAATCTCGATTATTTTAGCATCCCTGTAATAACGCTCTGCTGGATAGTCTCCTATGTACCCATAACCACCGTGAAACTGAACACACCAATCCGCAACCATTACTGCAGTTTCTCCAGCGAACCATTTTGCCATCGAAGAGAGTTCCGGTCTCGGCTGACCATTACTGCAATACCATGCTGCCTGCAAAGTCAAAAGTCTTGAAGCTTGAATTCGTGTCGCAAGTTCAGCGATCTTGAACTGAGTGTACTGAAAACTTGCAATTGGTTGACCGAACTGTTTTCTTTGTTTAACGTAGTTTATAGCAAGTTCTAATGCACCTTGAGCAATTCCCACACCCTGAGCAGCAATTCTTGGTCTTGTGTGATTGAAAAATTCCATAAGCTGATAGAAACCTTTTCCAGGATCCCCAAGGATGTTTTCATCTCCAACATGAACGTCCTTTAGCAGAATCTCAGCTGTATCGCTTGCCCTTAAACCAAGCTTATTTTTTATCTTAGTTGCTTTGAAACCTTTAGATTTGCTCTCAACTATTGCGAAAGTAAGTCCTTCGTGTTTCTTTTTTCCTTCAAAGGTTCTACCAAGAACAAGAACAAAATCACAGACACTTCCATTAGTTATAAAAGTTTTCACACCATTTATCACCCATTCATCGCCTTCTTTTACTATCTTAGTCTTCACACTCGCAACATCACTGCCAGCCTCTGGTTCGGTCGAAGCCATAGCTGATATTCCATTCCTTTCAGTAATCCAGCTTAGATATTTATCCTTCTGTTCTTCACTACCAAAAAGAATTATGAGTTCGGTTCCAAAAGTTGAACTAAGACATGCATTACCAAGTCCAGGACTGACGCGATAGAACTCCTCAGTGATTAGACATTCCTCTATCAAAGTTAAACCCATTCCCCCGTATTTTTCTGGGATCTTTATAGTTGAAAAACCGAGCTTTCTCGCTTTTTTCATCAACTCCAAAGGATATTTCTCTTCTCTATCACATTCCTCGATCAGCTCTTTCTTGAATTCCCTCTCAGCAAAATCTCTAGCGGCTCTTCTTATATCCTCCTGCTCCTCACTCAATCTGAAATCCAAAAAAATCACCTCTTCTCAAACCAAACTTTCCAGATTCCACTAGCGTCTTTTTTTGTTAAAATGGAAACTCTCTCACCAATTTTAACATCTTCTTCGCTCCAGCCCATAACACGAACATCTTCAAACTTTGCGATCACTATCCTATAAACCCCACCCCACTCGAAGCAAGCAGGAATTGAATGTACAACAGTAAAGCTCTCAACGATTCCTTCCCCTACGATTTCGACCCATTCTGTCTGATTTCCACAAACACAATCAGCTTTTGGTGGATAATAGCTCATCCCACATTTGCAAACGGTCTTGAAAACCTTTCCTTCTTTGAGCCCTTCCCAGTATTTTGCAATTCTCGTAACAGGAATGCGATTTTTCAACTTCAGTTCTCTGCTCTCAACTATCATTTTCTCACCTCCCAAATATGAAAACCCAGGAAAAATGTCCTGTTCCCCCTATGTTATGCGTAAGAGCACGATAATGTTTCAAATCTACCTGCAACTTTCCAGCTTCTTCTCGAAGTTGTTTCACAATTTCATAAACCATTGCAACACCTGTAGCTGCTAATGGATGTCCTCTAGCTTTTAATCCACCGAAAGTGTTCACAGGAATCTTACCTCCAAAATCCGATTCACCTTTCTCAATAAACTCTCCTCCTTTGCCCTTTTTACAAAATCCAAGATCTTCATAGGCTATTATCTCTGCAATGGTAAAACAGTCATGAACAGTTGCAAAGTCAAAGCTTCTGAGTGGATCGCTTATCTTTGCTCCTTTGTAAGCCATCTCTGCCGCGATTCTCGTTGCCCTCAAACTAAAGAAATTTTCACGCATAGTCATGTTAGATGTGTCTGAGGAAAAACCAATACTTTCAAACCAAACAGCATCAAGTCCATAATCTTTAACAGCTTTTTCGCTTGCAAGAACTGCTGCTGAAGCACCATCACTGATTGGAGAGCAGTCGTAGAGCTTCAAAGGATAAGCTATAACTTTAGAACTTAGAACTTCTTCAACAGTTATTTCTTTCTGAAAATGAGCTTTTGGGTTCTTTGCCGCATTTCTATGTGCTTTAACGGCAACCAGGGCCATTTGTTTCTCTGTTGTTCCAAATCTTGCCATGTGAGCTGTAGCGTGCATAGCGTAATAAGCTGGAAATGTTGTGCCGTAAAAGTGATGTTCCCAAAGGTAGTTTCCAGCCCTACCACCGATAGCTGCTGAAACTGCTGTATCAACTTCTGTCATTTTCTCGACACCTATAACTATTGATATATCAGAAATTCCAGATTTTATTGAAGAATAGGCAGTATAAACTGCTGCACTACCAGTTGCACAAGCAGCTTCAACTCCGAGAGGTCCTTTTCCCGAAAAACCACAGTATTCATTGATGACAACTGTGGGCATCAACTCGTAACTACGAGTACCAACACAACCAACAACACTGAGATCTATTTCCTCTTGGCTGAGATTTGCATCTTTTAAAGCTTCGATAACAGCTTCAAATGCGATTTCTTGTAGAGTGACATCTCTTACACCGAACTTTGAGCAACCGACACCAACTACTCCCACTCTCATCGAATATCGTCTATTTTCAACGTTAAAAAACTTTCGCAAAATACGAAACTACTCAAGAAGTATTAGGCCATAAAGCACCATTTCTTTCTCATTTATTTCCAACAACTTGCCAAATTCAACACCAAGTGCAGACAATGAAATTCTCATCTTTTCAGGATTTCTACATGGATTTTCGCATTTTTCGCATATGCTGCAATTTCCAGGGAAAAAGGCAATCGCAAAGATGTATCCTTTTCTCATGAACTCCTTTTCTTTCTCGAGCAAAAATTTCTGAATTTCCCTCTTCTCACTTTCAAAATCTCCTTCAACTGCAAATTTCAACAAAATTGCTCTTTTGTAATGTTTCAATAATTCTTCGAATTCTTTCCAGTTCGGAACGCTTGGTGGACATGATGGACTTTTACCGTAATTTTGACAACTTCTACATTTCCAAAATGGTCTTGGAGATACTACGATTTCCTCAGTTTTGATTTCTTTTTGTAGAACTATCTTCATGGTATGATCGTCCTCCTATGATCTTTGTGGGTTTTAGAGGCAATGAAAGTGTGCAAATGATTTATCTTGATTCCTCTCTTGCTCATCCACTCCATGAACCTTCTCCTCTCCCTTCTAAATTCTTCGACATCTTTATAGCGAACAATCATGCACATATCATACTGAGAACCAACTGTTTCAAAGATGTTTTCAACAAAATCTAACCTTTTAAAGTGCTCAATTATTTCGTCAAGCCTCGTTTTTGATTCTACATCAAAATCTACCAGAATCACTGCAAGCATACTAAGTCCGAGTTTCTGATAGTTTGCAATCCAATAACCTTCTTTTAGTTTTATAAGAAAACCCTGTTCTTCTAAAGCTTTGATCCTGTTTTGCACAGTTCTTAGAGTTACTCCAACAACTTCCGCAATTTCTATCTGTGTTTTTCCCATCAAAAGGTTTCCAATTATTCTCTTATCTATCTCATCCAAATCATTCTTTCGCATAAGAAAAAGATTCGAGAACATTATAAGACCCTTACTGAGAAAATACTTATAAAGTCCAAGCAGAACATATATTTATTGTTTTTAACCTTTTTTACACACTTCTTAGAAAAATATTTGGTAAAAATTCTTTTAGTTCTGTTTAGAGACTTTAAATAAGTGGGATCCTTGCAAAATCTTCTATCTCAACCGATTTATTCCATAATATCCTGCATTCACAGTTTAAATCGAGTAAGGTTTTATCCTGCGTAACCGAAAAGAGTTTTAGTGCATTCACAACTTCTCTGTCACATTTTCCACAGTTATGAGGACCTCTTATCTTTCCACCAGCTACAGGATCGCAAATGATCTCTACATCTTTCTTTATCTTCTTTATCACTTCAACAGCACTCCAGAGCCACGGAGGACGATAGAGATTTCGTTTCCAAAGTTTTTCAACGAGTGTACCCCTTTGAACATTCATCATATTTATGGATATAACGTCTACGACTTTACTAACTTTATCGACAGATTCCAAGATGTCGAGAATCGCTTCTCTTTCTGAAATAAAAGGAGGTTTAAGCAATAGATAGCACTTAACTCTAAAACCCCTTCTCTTTAATATCTCAGCAGCTGAAAAAAAGTCGAAAAAGCTAAAACCTTTGTTTATACATATCTCTCTCACTAAATCGTTGGCAGTTTCAAGACCTATGCCTACTTCTAGCTCCAATCCCTCGAAGTCTTCAAGTTTCTCTTCGTCTATAAACTCTGGACGTGATTCAACGATTATCTTTTCAACTCCTAACTTCTTAGCCTTTTCAACCAAATATCTTCTCAACTCAGTTGAAATCTCATTTTCATCGAAAAAGCTCCCAGAAGTAAAGATTTTCAGCAGCTTTGTGTCAACTCTTTCGAAAACTAGATCTATTTGTTTCTTCAACATCTCATCATTCACATCTCTCGACTCGAGCCAATAACTACACATAGTACATTTTCGCCATCTACAACCTCTTGTTGTCAAAATTACTGTCATACAATTTTCTTTTTTTCCTCTAAACCTTTCAAATTCTCTCCAAAGTCTAAACATGAAATATCTTAATTCTCAATCTCTCTCCCATATATAGGCCAGCAATCAATCCAGTAAGATGTGCTATGTATGCGATACCTCCGTAAACAATATGAGATGCGCTAAGAATGAGCATTATAAAATCGTAGATTGCAAAGATGAGTAGCGCAATACGAATATTTATCGGAAATGGAATTGGAAAAATTATTATTCTTGTCTTTGGAGCAATCATAGCCAAAGAACCCATCACACCAAAAATTGCTCCAGAAGCGCCAAGAGCTGGAATGAAGCTACTTGTTGCATAGGCGTAGAGAATATAGCCAAAATTACCTGCCAGACCTGAAATTAAGAAGACTTTTAGATATCCTTTCTCTCCAAGTAATCTTTCAAGCTCTCCTCCAAAAAAGAGTAGTACAAAACAGTTGATGAAAAAGTGCCAGAATTCGACATGGAGAAAGATACTCGTAAAAATTTGCCATGGCATCTCTAGAAAAGCGAGAGGGTGTAAAGCAAACAGAAATATCATTTGTCTAGGAAAAAAGATTGATAGAATGAAGAGTACTAGACATATGAAGAGAATAGAGTTATTCGCTCCATAGGGAAAAATTCTACTCCTATAATGATACTCGAAGTCCACAAAAAAAGAATCGCTGGAGATTAAAAAAGTTTCTATAGTTTATATTTTGTTCGGAGCTTTTTCATCCCTCTCGCCAATTTCTGTGCTTCTAATATGTTACCTTGAATTTTATACTTACCAATAATGAAAGCTAAAATAGCATCTTCATTTCCTTTCAAAATATTAACCCAAAGCTCAGGACTTGCGATGATCGTAAAAGTTGGAAAACTTGACTTCCCTTCTTTAAATTCACACTTTCCGTCTTGTTTGTATTCTACATAGAATTCTTCCTCACCGAGGGAGAATTGCACAGTCCCTTCCCATCCAGCCATTATTTTCTGAATTTCAGCATCACTGTTCTGTATTTCACAGATTTTCCTAATCAATTCCTTTGCTTCACTCATATAACCACGTTTTTGGTTGCTCTTCTATAAATATAAGACTTCTGCGATTTAACTACAAAAAGAAAATCTTTAATTTTAGGAAAATTAATTCTTTAATTATTTCTCTTCTCCAACAACTATCTCTTTTAACTCTTGTGTTGTCGAAAATCTTCGTGTAAATACATCCTTTATGATTACGATGTCACCTACAGCCTTCACCAATCTGTATGGAATGATAACGCCACGAGAATGAGATTCGATTAATGCTTTGTTGTATTCAACAACTACTATTCCAGAAATTGCGCTTGCGTTCGTGTCGATTATAACATCTTCGATTTTTCCGACGTATTTGCCCTCATCTGTGAATACTTTCATACCAAAAAGCGTTGTCACTTCCCCGCTCATGGTCATAAGGATAGAATCAAGAAGCAATATATTAATTTTTCTTTCATAAATCGGTTTTCGAATATTTGCGAAAAAGATTTATCCTGTAACGTAAAAGAATATATGGGCTCGTAGCTCAGTGGTAGAGCGCCGCCTTTGCGAGGCGGAGGCCTCGGGTTCAAATCCCGACGAGTCCATTTTTTGCTGGAATTTAAAGAATTTAAAAGAGATTTTCTGAATTCTATCTCTTTAGAATTGTTTAACTTCTATTTAAATCTGCAAAATTTTTTATTTTAGTTGTAAATTTTAGAGTTAGCAACTCGCTATATTTTCCATAATTTAGCTGACCAAGCAAGTCTTGAATTATGCTAAAAATAAAATGTTTTTCTACCATAACTGCATCAAGCTATCTTATAAATTTATAAAAATATTTTTCAAAACACAAGTCATTCTATTTATTCTCTTTTAAAAATCTCTTTGCTCATTTATATCTCTTCGCTTTCCAATAGTGAACTAATATAAACACAGAA
The DNA here is from genome assembly GCA_025057895.1 of Archaeoglobaceae archaeon. Taxonomy (GTDB): domain Archaea; phylum Halobacteriota; class Archaeoglobi; order Archaeoglobales; family Archaeoglobaceae; genus WYZ-LMO2. Next base: position 85,791 of record JANXEF010000003.1, read on the forward strand.
CTCATGTAAATTTCACACAAATCCAAATTTAAAAAATA
>JANXEF010000040.1 GCA_025057895.1 Archaeoglobaceae archaeon
GATATTTCTCTGTCCAGAGCATTGAGAAATACTCTATCAGGTTGTATATCAAAGTTTGCGCTCGGGAGTGTAAGCTATTTATTACCTGAGAAGAAACTAAAACAGCCCCCGTGGGGTAGCGGAGATCCTTAGGGGCTGCGGACTCCTAGACCCGGGTTCGATTCCCGGCGGGGGCATTTAAATAGATAGGTTGTTAGTAAGATTGCAGAAGAATGAGTATATCTGAGCATATCGAATTACATGGGATTATTTAGCAGAAAAAAATTTTTAAATTTTTAAGGATTGATTCGAAAGAATGCTCTAAAGAGGGAGATATATGAAAGAACGAAAAATTAGGTTGGTTTTGATTATGCTATTGATTTCAATGTTCTCTGTTTATGCAATTCTACTACAATTCAGTGGTAAAGCGGAGGAAGTTGAAATAGGATTAGGTGTCGAGTTCAATACTCATGCAACTCCAATGTGGGTAGCAATTCATACTGGACTCATGGAAAAACACGGAATAAAAACCA
>JANXEF010000004.1 GCA_025057895.1 Archaeoglobaceae archaeon
AACCACCCGCAACGATCGAGTTTGAGTGATATGATCCTCATAATGGAAAATTACGGGCAATATACGCACAGGATTTGGAGAACGCTGAGAGAGCTTGGTGTTAAGGCAGAGATCATTGCAAATACAACGCCAATTGAGGATATAAGGGCAAAAAATCCTTTTGGAATCATATTCAGTGGTGGTCCAACGCTTGAAAGAGTGGGAAACTGCTGGAAGATCCTTGAGAGATATGAAGAATTCCAAATTCCGATCCTTGGCATTTGCTTAGGGCATCAGCTAATAGCAAAGCACTTCGGCGGAGTTGTTGACAGAGGTGATAAGGGAGAGTATAGCCTTGTAGAGGTTGAAATTCTTGAAGAGAACGAGATCTTCAAAGGATTGCCAAAGAAGCTCAAGGTTTGGGCAAGCCACATGGATGAGGTTAAAAAGCTCCCTGAGAATTTTGAACTGCTTGCAAGAAGTGAATTTTGCGAAGTTGAAGCGATGAAGCACAGAAGATTACCTGTCTACGGACTTCAATTCCATCCTGAAGTTACACACACGGAAAAGGGGAAGGAGATATATAGGAATTTTGTTTCTATCTGTGAATTTTAATTTTTCAACTTCGAGCTAATCAGAGAATCTAAACATTAAATTCATTTAAAAAACATTTGCCAAAAAACTTCATCACATTGTTTGCTATTAGCTTCCAAATAGTTAATGCTCTTCAGAAATTGTCGAAATAGATCAATGATGCGTCATTTCGAATGAGACTTTTTATTTTCTGTAGAATGAGTATGGTTAGGAAAAATAAATCATCAAAATATTTCATGAAAAGACTTAAAAGTTTGACAAGAAAAATTTTTAACCCAACTGATTTTTCAAATTATGCACTGGATTTATTTAGTCCTTGCAATACTCTTCGAAGTTTTCGGAACAACCTCTATGAAGCTCTCTCATGGTTTCACAAAAATCCTACCATCGCTTGGAGTTGTAATCTTCTACGGAATTAGCTTCACATTGCTGGGGCTTGCATTGAAAAAGATTGAGCTCAGCATAGCTTACGCTATATGGTCTGGCGTTGGGACAGCTCTAATCGCACTGATTGGGATATTAATTTTGAAAGAGACTATGACTGCTCTCAAGTTAATCTCACTAATTCTTGTCATCATCGGAGTTGTTGGCCTAAGGCTGAGTGGTACAGATTGAACTAAAAAGCTCTAAAAATAAAATAATGTGTCGAAATGCTACATGAAATCTCTCGTTATGCAGATTTGAACTGATTCACTCCTCAAAACTTAATTCGATACATAATAAGTTTATTAAAAGGATGAGAGAATATTATATAGAGACTTTTTTAAATAATTAACCCCTTAAAAGTTTTGGAACTCAAAGAGACAATTGAAAGCTGAAATTTAACTCTATTATAAAAATTCTACCGAAATGATTTGAGACATATTTAAAAATAATAAAATTGATTCCAATCAATCAAACCTTAAAATAATAACAGATAGAAGAGAGGGATATCTATTTATGGAAATTATAGACATAAGATCATGTGGAACAACATTGCCGAAAGGTACCATATATGGGCAGAGATGAACAGATGGTACTATCATCTGTTTGCAGTTGCAATTTCTCATTACTCCAACCCAAAGCTCGTAATTGACATTTGTGGAGGTCCAGGAATTCTAGGAGAAGAGATAAAAAGATTGTTTCCGAAAGTAGAAATTGTATGTGTCGATTCTTCTAAAAAGATGTGTAAAATTTCAAGCGGAATTCTCGGCGATGCGATGGATCTGCCATTTAAAAACGATGTATTCGATCTTGCAATATTGTGTTTTGCTTTACACGAACTCAACATTGATAGAGCAATTGATGAGGCGAAAAGAGTTTTGAAAAGAGACGGTATTATTGCAATCGCTGATCTTAACTCAGAAGTCCCTATCTGGTTTAAATTGATCTCTGAAAACCTTCTTTCATTTATAATCGGACTAGAATACGCAGAAAGTCTATCAAAGAAATGGAAAAACTTTCCATGCGCTGAAAAGATAACACAAATACTTGAAGAGAGGGGTTTTAGAATTGAATTTAAAAGAACTTTACTCGATTTCTGGATTATAGCAAAAAAAATATGAAACTAGAAAAGAATAGATTTGGTGATTGTATGGCAAAAATCTACCGCGAAGATGATGCGGATCTAGGATTTTTAAAGGGTAAAAAGATTTGTATTGTCGGCTATGGAAGCCAAGGACATGCCCATGCGTTAAATCTGCGTGATTCTGGGCTAGATGTTGTCGTTGCACTTCCAGAATGGGACAAAGATTACTGGAAAAAAGCTGAAAAGGATGGAATGAAAGTACTGAAACTCGAAGAAATAGATGGTGACTTGATCGCAATGCTAATTCCAGACATGGTACAGCCTGGAGTTTACAAAAAGTTTGTAGAGCACAGGTTAAGAGATGGTTCTACTATTCTTTTTGCTCATGGTTTCAACATACATTACAATCAAATCGTTCCACCAAAGAATGTAGATGTGATAATGGTTGCTCCAAAAGGTCCTGGACCTCTAGTTAGGAGAATGTTTCTTGAAGGTAAAGGAGTTCCAGCACTTATAGCTGTGAATCAGAATTCAAGTGGCAGAGCATTAAAGATTGCTCTCGCGTATGCAAAAGGAATTGGTGCCACTAGAGCTGGAGTCATCGAGACTACATTCAAAGAGGAAACTGAGACCGATCTTTTTGGGGAACAGGTTGATCTTTGCGGAGGAGTTGCAGAGATGATAAAGATGTCTTTTGAGGTTCTAGTTGAATTTGGCTATCAGCCAGAAGTTGCTTACTTTGAAGTTTTACATGAATTGAAGCTCATAGTTGATCTGATATATGAAGGTGGAATCTTTAATATGTGGAAAGCAGTTAGTGAAACTGCTAAGTATGGGGGGATGACAAGAGGGAAAAGAATATTCACAGAGGATATAAAGCAAGAGATGAAGAAGATTTTGAGAGAGATACAGAGTGGAGAGTTCGCAAAGGAGTGGATTCTAGAAAACATAGCTGGAAGACCTGTTTATACAAAACTACTTGAAAAAGAGGCGAATCATCCTATAGAAATCGTTGGAAAGGAGATGAGAAAAATGATTCCATGGTTGAAATGATTTTTCTAATTTTTAATAATTAGATGTACCGCTCCCCATTGTTTCTTTTGGAAGTTACAAAATGCTCTTTATAATAGTCCCTACTGCCGAGAAAGAGCAATTCCGTCTTTAAAATCTTACGAATTGGAAGTCTCTTATCTAATAAAAAATAAAAAAGAGAGAAAGCTTTCTATCTAAATAAGATAAAGTCATAATATCCTCTTCTCAACTTCAACAGCTATGAAAACTACTGAAGCCACTGCTATAGTGAGAGTCCACTCATAGAAACTCATAGGTTCAAGATTCATGATTCCAAAACTCGTAATCGTAAATTGAATTGCAAAAGTCAACAGAATTCCAAGAATGGCATATCTGTTTCTGAATCCTGTCTCGAAAAAGCTCTTATCAACATAGGGTGTTAGCAGGTACCAAGCCCCTACTGCGATTATTCCATTCATAGCAGAAGACATCTTTCCCGTTGTGAAGTAGAGATAATAAGCTACTAAAACACTGAGAATTGAGATATATGCAATTCTAAGTAAAATTCGTGAATTGACAATCTCGCCTCTACTTGGACTCATTTTTAAAAGCCCCTCTTCTTTTCTTTCAAACACGATCATCATTCCGAGGAGTCCGGCAGTTATCGTGTTTATCCAGAGGATGTGCACAGGTAACATTGGCATTTGAATTCCAAGGAGGAAGGCGACGATTACTATCAGTCCCTGTCCACCATTCGTGGGTAAAATCCATGATACTATCCTTTGAATCTTCCTGAATATGTCTCTACCAAGTTCAACTGCCCTAACGATTGTAGAGAAACTATCATCAAGAAGGATCAAGTCGCTTGCTTCCTTAGCAACTTCGCTGCCACTTCCCATCGCAACTCCAATTTCCGCCTTTTTCAAAGCAGGAGCGTCATTGACACCGTCTCCTGTAACAGCTATTATTTTACCACTTTTTTGGAGTGCTGTAACGATTCCAAGCTTTTGATCGGGATTTACTCTCGCAAAGATTCTGTAATTTTTTATGGCTTCTTCAAAATCTTTTTCTATAAGTTCTCTACCACTGATAACCTCTCCCTCTATTCCCGCCCATCTTGCTATCGTCTTTGCGGTCGCAGGATGGTCACCTGTGATCATGTAAACATCTATGCCTGCAGATTTACACATCTCAACACTTTCTCTAACATCTTCTCTTATTGGATCGATCAAGCACTGAAGTCCAAGGAATTCCATTCCTTCAAAGTTAAATCCTTCAAATTTTTCTAACTTTTTCCAAGCAAATGCAATTACTCGCATCCCTTGTTCAGCGTATTTTTCTGCGTCAATCCTAATGTTCAGTATTTTCTCAAGAGCTTCAGGAGCCCCCTTCAAGACAAGAATATAGCCATCTCTTGTTTTTGCCGATACAGCCATGAACTTCTTCTTTGAATCGAAGGGTATCTCATCTACGATTTCAAAATCTTCTATATAACCACTTTTTAAAGCGATCTGTAAAAGAGCTATCTCCATTGGATCTCCTCGACAGTTGCCCAATTCGCAAACTGCACGATTACAGATATAACCAGCAACTATGAGATCTTTTGCCTTCAAAAGATTTTCTTCATCATCTGCATCTATTTCTCCACTCTTTGTAACAAGTTTCACAACTTTCATACTGTTCTGTGTGAGTGTTCCTGTCTTATCTGTACATATGGTATCAATACTTCCAAGACTTTCTACAGCTGGTAAAGTCTTAACCAAAGCATTTGACTTAGCCATTTCTTTAACTCCAAAAGCAAGAGCAAGAGTTACAGTAGCAGGAAGAATTTCCGGAATAACTGCAACAGCGAAGCTGAGTGTTGCAGTGAGAACATATATGGCTTCATACCCTCTCATGACACCAAGAACAAAAAGAAAAACTGAGATTGCTACGATTCCAGTAGATAGTTGTTTGGCAAATCTTCCTAGTTTAACAACTAGCGGGCTCTTAGCAACTTCAACTTCCTCGACTGACTTACTTATTTTACCGAGTTCAGTTGCATCACCTGTTGCAACAACAACAGCTTTCCCCCATCCTGAAGTGACAAGGGTACCAGCGTAAATCATGCAGCTTCTCTCTGGCAAGGATGATCTTTCATCGACTTTTGTGCTGCTCTTCTCTACCGGAAAGGATTCTCCTGTGAGAATTGATTCGTCAACACTCAACTCTCTTGCTTCAACAACTCTAGCATCAGCAGGAACTTTCATTCCTGCTTCAACTATTATCATATCCCCTGGGACCAAAAATCGAGAATCAATCTCCTTCGTTTTTCCATCTACGATGATGAGGGCTTTTGGTATTAGAAGTCTCCTCAGTTCTCTCATTATGTTTTCAGCTTTCCATTCTTGTAAAAAACCGACAATCACACTCACAGCGATAATAATTAAAACAATTATAGCTTCACTCATGAAGTCGAGGTAAAAGAATACAACAGTCGATACTGCTAAGACGAGTATCAAGGGATTGAGAAATTGCTTTACCAGTACACTAAACAATCTTTTTTCTTTACCCTTAACTTCATTTAATCCGAACTTTTCCAATCTTCTTTTTCTTTCGTCATCCTTAAGCCCTTGATGAGTTGTTCCAAGGGCTCTTAAAACCTCAAAATAATCAATCGCCCACCATTTCATTGAAATCTTTTTGACTTTAATTTTAAAAATTTTATCCTGTATTTCAGGGCTTAAAAATTACGAAAAACTTAAAACTATTTTCCATACATTCTGATCTCTATGTCTCCATAAAAATCCTTTTGATACACTTGAAACTGCCCCTTCTGGACAAGATAGAGCAACGATATGTATAGATCGACCAACCTTTCTTTTGTGTCGACAAGAGAGAAAAGTGTTACAAAATCCTTTTTTTGCAAAATCTTTCTCAACATCTCAGCAATTTCAGCCACTCTCTCTTCTATACTTTCATCATGAGGGATAGAAGTAACAAAACCCATATCGACCTCTCTTCTCTTTTTTCTCTTCTTTTCAATTGCTTCAGCTTTTTTTAGCTCTTTTATCAAATCCTTCAATGTACTAATCTTTCTAACTCTCCTTTTCTGAACTCTAAACAAATCCTCGATTTCACCCTCGTCAACATCCCAAAAATCGGTGTCCTTTATTATCTCAACATCACTTTCATCTAAAGAGGGTTGAGGGGCTATTGCATCTGCTTTCATTCTAATTAGAATAGCAGCGTATAACAAAACTCTACCAGATATTCTCAAATCGAGTTTTCTAACCTCCTCAATCTTCTTCAAAAACTTATCTGTGACATCTATAACATCGATGTTCCATGGATCTATTTCTCCCTTTTTCGCCATCTCTATCAAGATCTGTATTGGATCTGTGAGTCCATCCTTATCCCTGTGACTATCGATGAGTTATCACCTCCCATGGAGACACCTATCACAGCATCGGCGTTTTCAACCATCGGCTTTCTCAGCGAGACAACGATGAACTGGACGTCCTTGGACTTTTTCTTGATCATCTTCGCAACTCTTTCTACATTTACACCATCAAGAAACATATCAACTTCGTCGAAGGCATAAAAAGGAGCCGGTTTGAACATCTGAATAGCAAGAATAAAAGAAAGAGCTACAAGACTTTTCTCCCCACCACTAAGTGCTTCAAGTCTTTGCATTGGTTTATTCTTTAGCTTTACACGTAAATATAGCCCACTATTGAATATGTCTTCACTGTCAAGAAAGAGTTCTCCCTCACCATCAGCTAGCTCTTGCATTACTTGGTTAAAGTTCCTATTAACTGCATTAAAAACTTCTAAAAATATTTCTCTCTTTCTTTTTTCATATTTTTCTATTCTTTCTATTATTTCTCTTCTCTCTTTCTCAAGAACTCCTCTCTTATCCACTAGTTCATCTCTCCTCATTTTGACGTTCTCATAATCCTGTATGGCTTTTAGATTAACATCACCGAATTTTGATAACTCATTTTGAACTTCGATTAGCTCTTTTTTGACAGATTCAAGATCTCTGAGATTATCTGGAATCTTCAGATCTCCATAACCATTCAAATCACCAATAATAGAGGCTATTTTCTCTTCTAAGGATGAGATTCTATCTTCAAATCTTTTAAGTTCGAATTCAACTTTACTTTTTTTTTCTTCAAGATTTCTTAACTCAGTCAAAAGTAAATCTCTTCTTTCCCTTAGTTCTCTAACTTTTCCACCAATTTTTTTCTCTTCATTTCTAAGAATTTCAAGTCTATCGAGGAGTTCTTTAATCTTTAATCTTCCTTTTTCGATTTCCTTGTTTATTTCCTCTTTTCTAGTTAAAAGGTTTGATATTTCTCTTTCAAAAGTTTTAAGAGAACTTTCTAACTGTTCATGTTGAAAATCAAAATTTTCAATCCTCTTTTCAATTGTTAAAAGTATCTCACGAGCTCTTGAATATTCATCTTTCAGCTTGTCTAGTTCCAAAAGTATATGGGGTATTTTGCTCTCTCTCAAGGAACTTTCGAGATTTTTAATATTTTTCTCGTGATTTAAAATTTTTTCTTCGATGGACGACAAATCTTCATTTGTTTTTTTCAACTTCTCAACATATTTAACTCTCTCCTCACTTTTTTGCTTTATTTTTTCTAGAATTTCATCTATTTGTGCTTTACATCCAGATATTCTATCTTCCAAAACTTTTATCTCACTACTTTTTTCATTAATCTTCACATTCAATTCTTCAAGCTTTATTTTTAAGCCCCTTCTTCTCTCTTCAACACTATTGAGCTTAGCAATGATCATATCTTTTTCGGATTGAAGTTCTTTGATTTTATCAAAAAGTTCTCTCTCCCTATCAAAAAGTTCTCTCGAAATTAGAAGACTTTTTTTCTCTCTACTCCCTCCAACAATCAAACCACTTTTTTCAATCAAATCTCCGTCAAGTGTAGTTACCCTTAGCTTTCTATCCATGAGTCTTCTCGCATTATCTATGGTGTCAACAACAAGTGTATCTCTCAACAAAAATCTAAAAACTGGTTGAAATTTTTTTTCACACTTCACGAGGTTGACAGCAAAGTCTATGACTCCTCTCTCCCTCAGCATCGATGTGTCTAAGTCTACTCTGAAGTCCCTGATCCTTCTCAATGGGATAAAGCTTGCCCTTCCTGCTTGGAGAAGTTTCAAATATTTTATTGCTTCGACGGCATCATCTTCTGTTTCAACCACAAGAAATTGCAAAGCTCCCCCTATAGCAGATTCGATCGCATTTAAAAATTTTTCATCAACCTCTCCAAGCTGTGCAACTGTACCAAAAATCCCTGAAAGCTCTCTTCTCTCTTTTGCTGCTAATACAGCTTCAACTGGTTTAGAATAACTCTGGAAAGTTGCTATCTTTGTTTTGATTTTTGCTAGCTCAACTTCAAATCTCTTCATTTCCTCTTCAACATCCGAAAGCTTCGATCTTAATGAAAAAAGCTCTCTTTCAAGATTCAAAAATTCAATATTGATATTTTTCTGCTCTTTTTCACTCTCGATAAGATCTTTTTTCAGGTTTTCAAGTTTTCTTCCGTCATCATCGACTTTTATTATTAACTTATTTTTTTCATTGTTGATATCTTCAAATTCAATTTCGATTCTCCTGATAAGCTCGACTAGTCTATCTCTCTCTGAAATAAGACTATTTCTCTCCTCTTTCAATTTTTCAAGAGATTCTTTTTTGTTTATAAGTTCATTCTTCAGCTCCTGATAAATTCTGTCAGCATTTTCAAGTTCTTTTTTTAGCGAGGTCATCTTGAGCGATAAGTCGTTGATAATCTCTTCGGAGCTCATTTTTTTCAAAATTTCTTCTTCTATTTTTCTTGTGATCTTTTCAATCTCTTCTTTTATTTTTATAGCCTCCCCTCTTCTTCTAAGGATTTCCTCCTCTATTCTTCTAATCTCTTCAAGATATATTTTCTCCGATTTTTTAATTGTTTCAATTTCCGAGGTTATCTGTAGTATTTCTGTTTGAATTTCGCTCAAATTTTCATCTCCAAATTTAGATATAGAACTGGAAATGTTTTTGAGCTCCTCATTTATTTCTAAAATTCTTTGCATGATATCTGGTAAAATTGCTGATAATCGATCTCTCTCCTTTTCAATTCTCTCGATTTCCATTTCGACTCTTTCCTTGCTAGATTTGAGTGAAATAAATTCGTGAGCCCTAATATGGGCTTCACATTCTGATTTTCTTGCGGATAGTTCTTTATATCTCAATGCATCATTTCTATCCCTCTCAAGCGATTTGAGCATAAGTTCGACTTCTGAGATTACTGCATCTATTTTTTCTATGTTCTCTCTAACTCTATCGAGTTCTTCCAGTGCTCTTTCTTTCTTTTCATCAAATTCTGAGATTCCCGCAACATCTTCGAGAACCCTCCTTCTCTGAACTGGTGACATCTCAACAATTCTTGTCACATCCCCTTGCATTACTATATTATATGCTTCTTCGTGAATTCCGAATTGAGATAGTAGGCTTTGCACCTCATAAAGACTGACAGGTCTCTCGTTTAGGTAGTAATAACTGTAGTGTCCTTTTTCGGTTAACTTTATTTTTCTAGTTATCTCGTAGTTTTTTCCATTATCTCCGAGGACTATTGAAACTTCAGCCTCTTTTTTTCCTTCAGAAATCAAATCGGTTAGCCTTTCAGCTCTAAGCTGCTTTGTAGAAGTTGAAAGAGCGAAACAAAAAAGAATAGAATCAATTATATTCGATTTACCGCTACCATTGGGTCCAGTGATTACGATGAAGCCTGGAAGCAGAGGTATTTCCACTCTCTTGCTGAAGGATTTAAAGTTTCGCAATGTGATCTTTTTTATCAGCATCTCAGTCGCAGATTATTAAGTCCTTGCCCTCTTCTGTTGTTTCTGTCCTTTTTTCGAACATCTTATTTTCTCTTTCTTTCTCACTCAATGTCATTTGGGGAATTTTTTGATCTATTTTTTCTACTCTCTCTCCTTTTTTCGGATCGAAAACTTTTTTCTTGTCTCCTCTTAAATCCTTCAATTCGTCTTTTATGTATGTTAGCTCGATCACTATACCCTCAACGCTTTTTCTTAGCTCAACAAGTTTCGAATCAAGCTCTACAATCCTTTTCGCAATCTCGGAAGCCTCTATTTCCTTTTTTATGAGTTCTACCATTCTCTCCAATTCACTTTTATCAGCTATCACGATACATCACCCCGCCGCCTTGAGGAGTTTAACATCCTCGGTATTTATAAACTTTTCCTCTAATGAGTCTTTTTAGAGTTTTGCTACTGGGATTCAAAAGTTAGGAAATAAATTTGAAAATCGAGTAGAATCTCCAATAGAAAGAATTGAATTTAAATTAGTCGATATTTCATTTTAAAAGTGTTTTTTTCCATCTTGTTTGGCATTCTGGCTGATAATATCTGAGATTAGCTCTTGAAATTTGAAAAAAGTTCCCACATTCCAGCTCCACAGGAAATGAATGGGGGCGTTATTTATAATTCTCTAAGCGAAAGTTAGAAATACTCTGCAACATAAGAGGATTTTAGCCCGGGTAGCTCAGCCTGGGAGAGCGTGCGGCTGAAGACCGCATAGTCGCCGGTTCAAATCCGGCTCCGGGCATATTCTTTTTTGAAATAAAGTTTCTGAAATCCTTTTTTGGAAGAAATATCAATCTATTTTCTTCGTATATCTGAGAAATAGTATTCTACAAAATTATACTTATCGAAATAAAAACTAGACCACTGGAAGAGTAGAAGATTTGCAGAAAAAGGGTTTTAGATCGAGAATTTCCATAATCTTTAAAAAATCTTGTTTAGATAGAAATTAACTATAACACATATTTTTAGTATTAAAAAAAAGTCTGTTGACAATTGGGGAGTTTGGAAAAGATTATAACGAAAACTTGTTAGGCAATTTTGGATGAGGATAGGTGTATTTGTATGCCACTGTGGACTCAATATTGCAAGAACTGTAAACGTAAATGAAATCATTTCATACGCCAAAAGGATTCCTGATGTAGTCTATGTTGAAAATCTAGATTATGCATGTTCTGATTATGCTCAAGAGAAGATTGCAAATGCTATTAAGGAATACAAGCTTGATGGAATCCTTGTTGCGGCTTGTAGTCCAAAGCTTCATGAATCGACTTTTCGCAGAGTTGCTCAAAGGGCAGGATTGAATCCTTACTTAGTTGAAATCGCAAACATCAGAGAACAGTGCTCTTGGGTTCACCAGTCGAAGCCAAAGTCTGCAACTTTAAAAGTTAGAGATCTCATTAGAATGCATGCTGCGAAATTGAGAAAAGCTAGACCTTTGGAAAAGCTTAGACTTGATATAAAAAAGAGCGTAGCTGTAATCGGTGGTGGTATTGCAGGAATAGAAACCGCTTTGAATTTAGCAGATATGGGGATAAAAGTCTATTTGATCGAGAGAAATCCGAGCATAGGAGGACATATGGCTTTATTAAACGAAGTTTTCCCAACAAATGACTGTTCAGTCTGCATTCTTGCTCCAAAGATGAGTGAAGTTTGGAATCATGAGAAAATCGAAGTCATAACGAATTCAGAGGTAGAAGAAGTTGAAGGGAGTGCAGGAAATTTTAAAGTTAAAATTATTAAGCATCCAAGATTTGTTGATGTATCAAAGTGCAAGGGTTGTATAGATGATTGTAGTAGTGTTTGCCCAGTCGAGATTTTGAGCGAGTTCGATTTTGGGGTTGGGATTAGAAAAGCAATCTATATTCCATTTCCACAGTCTACTCCACTCTACGCTGCAGTAGATTGGCAGAATTGTATAGGCTGCAAACTCTGTGAAAAAGTTTGTAAACCCGGTGCATTGGACTTCGAGCAGCAAACAGAAAAAATGGAGATAGAGGTTGGGGCTATTATTTTAGCAACTGGCTATAAACTTTTTGATCCAAGAAAAAAGCCTGAGTACGGTTATGGTAGATTTAAAAATGTGATAACAACCATGGAACTCGAAAGATTGCTTTCTGCAAGTGGTCCGACTAGGGGAAAGCTTCTCCGACCTTCAGATTCTTCAATTCCAAAAAGAGTTGCATTCATTCTTTGTGTTGGAAGTAGGGATGAGAATACGAACAGATATTGTAGTAGAGTTTGTTGTATGGCAAGCATGAAAAATGCATACGTGATAAAGGATAGACATCCTGATATAGATGTAACTATTTTTTACATCGATATCAGAGCATTTGGAAGAATGTTCGAGGAATTTTATAAAAAGGTACAATCTTATGGGGTTAGATTTATCCGTGGAAAAGTTGGGGAGATCCTTGAAAGAGAAGATGATGGACTAACTTTGAGTTATGAGAACACACTAATAGGTGAGGTGAACAGCGAGGATTTCGATCTCGTAGTTCTTGCTGTTGGTATTGAGAGTGATCTCGAGATTTGTAAAAAACTTGGAATTGGAGTTGGAGAGGACGGTTTTGTTGAAATAGCTCATCCAAAGTTACGCCCAGTTGAGACAAATGTTCGTGGAATCTACGTCGCAGGATGTGTGAGTGGGCCCAAAGACATCCATGATAGCATCGCCACTGCTGGACTCGCTTCTGCAAAAGCCGGAAAGTTCATTCTAAGTGGTGTTACTGAAATAGAGCCATTTTATGCTTTTGTTGATAAAGAAAAGTGTATAGGTTGTAGATTATGTGAAAGTGTCTGCAATTTCAAAGCTGTCTTTTTTGACAAAAAGGCGGAAATTAATCCAAAGGCTTGTGTTATGTGTGGAATTTGTGTTTCTGCCTGTCCAACAGATGCGATTGATATGGGCTTTTTCAGCAATGAAGGCATTGAGGCAATGATCGATGCTCTAGTTGAGGAGAAGAATGCCGATCCGCTAATATTGGTCTTTACATGCTGGTATTGTGCCTATGGAGCACTTGACTTAGCTGGAACGCTTAAAACTCAATATGAGCCAAATATTAGAGTAATCAGAATTCTATGTACAGGAAGAGTTAATCCGATCTGGATTTTGAAAGCTCTAGAGAAGGGTATAGACGGGGTTATCGTTGCTGGCTGCAGACTTGGAGAATGTCACTTTAAATATGGAAATTACAAGGCGAAAGATCGAGTTGAAATGCTAAAAATTGCCTTAAAAGCATTTGGAATAAATCCTGAAAAAGTGGAATGTATTTGGCACTCATCTGGGGAAGGGGAAGCCATCGCAAGAGATATAAACAAATTCGTAGAAAAAATAAAAAATCTTAAGGCTTTTTAAATTTCTCGGCAATTTCTCTGTAAGTTTTTGGATATTTTGGTGTGAAAAAGAGGAAACGTTGGACTGGATAGCTCACATTTGCCCTTTTTCCGGCATTTTCAAGACCTTCGATTATCTTGTCGAGCCATTCATAAGGCATTGCTAAGACGAGTTCGTTCTCATCAAGAGCTCCAAAAACCCTATCACCAGCTCCCGGTATTGCTACAGCAACCTCTCCATTCAAGGCGGGTAGAAGTGCTTCAGCGCAGCTTGCAGTTTTTGCAGTTAAAATTGCTTTTACAACTCCTCCAAAGTACGTTTTTGCTTGGATAAGTCTTCCAATTTGTTCGGGATTCGCAAATATTTGAACAACTTCTGGTCTTTCTTTCATTCTTGTCAGATCTCCGAAGAGGAACACCTTATATTTTCCTGGAGGTAGTTTCTCTTCTTTAAAATCACAATCCATGTCTTTTAACCAGTTAGCAGAAACAAAGATTTCTTTTAAGCTATCATAAACTGCTAGTCCGTATATCAACATAGCTGGTGGACATGCAAAATCCTCTTCTTTTAGTGCAACACTTCTTCCGCTAAATCTTGCAAAAGACATCGCTTGGCAAACAGCCATTTTCAAGCCATATTTCGATGGTTTGAATACGTCTTCAGGTAAGAAATCCTCTTCAAAAAATTTAATCCCTATCGGTGGTGTCTTCAACTTCAAAATTTCAGAAATTTTTTTCCCTTTTTCATTCCATTCCATGAGAAATCTATGCAAGATTTATAATCTTTTTTATCAAATTGATAATTTGGTAAATTTATAAAACTGTTGGACCATAGAGGTTCAGAGGCGTATATAAAAATTTTCGTTGAATTTGAAGGATTTTTTAGATTTTAGCTTTCGACGAATATCCTGTATTTGGTTGTTGGATTCTGTATTTCGTATATTATTCTGCCAACTATTAGTTTAATCGGATTTACACCTTTAATTCTCCTTGAAAAATCTTCAAAGTTTTTGAAAGGTTCTTTTTTTCTCTCTTCTATTATTGTCCACATAGTCTTTTTTCCTACTCCTGGCAAAAGCTCGAGTTGGTGCATCTTAGTAGTTATTGGTTCTGATTTGTTGAAAAACTCCACGAATTCAGATTCTCGCATCTTTACAATGTTTTCAACGACAAAAGGGAGCTCTCTCTTTGCGGAGGGTGTTAATTCTTCATATTTCAATTTTCTTTTGATCCTATTCACGATATCTCTATCTCCTTTTCCGATGTAAACTTTATCCATCACGAGAGGATTCTTGTCCTTTTTGATACTCAATTCCAGTAGTGTGAAAAATCTCTCTCCAACAACCTGTGCTAACGGTTCCCGTTTGTGGATAGGTCTCTTGTCATCTACATGCCCGTAGGGTAAAAAATCGAGCACATAGGCATAATCTTCGTATTTATCAGTTTTGCTGATCTTCTCAGTTTCTTTCACTTTTTCCATACTACTCTCCTGATTAAAAATTGCATCTCATCAATATTAATATCTTTCCCCTATTCTCTGAATTTGTTTACAACTTCAAGAATTTGTTGGATTTCTTCGTTTGTCAAAGCTCTCTCTTTCGCATAGATTACTCTAATTTCATCAGCAACTCTTGGCATGATATCTACAATCTTAACGGCAACATCTCTTCTACCAACTTGTGGAAGTTTTAGAAGTTCTTCAACAAGGTTTTTAGCTTTTTCGGGACTCAGTTTAGAAAAATTCCTAAGATGTCTCAAAGCTCTACGTGTTTCAAAGAGGAGCTCTGCCCTATCTTGTCTATCTTTTGCTATTTTCTCCATTATCTCTCTTGCTTCCGAAATCGTTATGTATTCGAATTTTTTAACTTCTTTAAACATTCGAACACCTTTAAATTGCTTTCAGGTGTTCTGGACGAGATATTAGGGTTTTGAACTTACTTCCGTCTTTTACTTGAACGAGATAAGCTCTGCCCCTCTTTCCTATTACAACACCGTTTTTTCCTTGGTACCTCGGGTGAGGCATGCCTTTTTGCGATGCTGATTCTATATCTACTATCACCTTTTGACCAATATTGAACTCCTTTAAAAATTTTCTAATCTTTATTCCTCTCTCTCTAACCTTTTTCTTCAACTTTCTTCCTGATTTAAATCTAAAACCATGAGACTTCCAACTCATTTAAATCCCTAAAATTTTTGCATAGTGTTTGTATTTTAATTTTTCCTCAACACTTTCTGTTAATCTAATACTCTTCTTTGAACAGAAAAATGAGATTTACGATGAAATTTCATATTCAAAGCTACTGAGACGAATTTAAAGCTTTTTTGTGATATTTCATACCATTACTGGGAAAGTTATATATATCGAGGCTAGAAAAGCATTTATGGGAGCGAGATTTCCTGAAGCTGAAGCAAGGCTTTTCAACGTGAAGATATGTATGCGCTGCAATGCTAGAAATCCTATAAAAGCAGAAACCTGTAGAAAATGTGGTTATCGCGGTCTTAGACCGAAGTCGAGGGAGAGAAAAGGTAAGTAGTTAGTCACTTGGAAAGAATCTAAGAATAATTCCTGCCTCTTCAAGTAACTTCAACCCATTTTTGTCAGTATATTCTTTACCATATACAACTTTTTTTATACCTGAGTTTATTATAATTTTTGCACATGTTATACAAGGGCAATGTGTTGAGTAAAGTGTTGCCCCTTCAACACTTATCCCAAACTTTGCAGCTTGAATTATTGCATTCTGTTCTGCATGAACTCCTCTGCATAATTCTTGTCTCTCCCCACTTGGCACTCTAAGCTTATCTCTCAAACATCCAAACTCATTGCAGTGTGGTAGATTTGATGGTGCCCCATTATATCCAGTCGCGAGAATTCTTTTATCTTTTACTATTACAGCTCCAACTCTTTGTCTTAAACAAGTTGAACGTTTAGCAACAACCTTTGCAATTTCCATGAAATACTCGTCCAGTGTTGGACGCATCTCAGACACCGAGAAATCTTTCAGCATTCCTTAAGCAAACTTTTTTAGCTTCATTCTCTAAAATCTTAGCTGTTTCTGCTACTGCGTTTAAAAACTCGTTCCTATATCCTGAGTCGCTGTTAACCAAAAATCTATCGCTTCCGTATTCTTTCACAATTTTTACTACTTCTTGTGGACTAAGTTTTCCAGACTGGACAGTAAGACCTATCCAATAATTCTTTTCAAAAACTAAATCGAGATTTTCAAAGTTTACGTGATCTACAACAGCAAGTTCTGGTGGAAAAGATATATTTTCAAGAATTTCTAGGATTTTGGAGGTTATTATTCTTTTGTTTTCTCTAGGAGTGTGAATAACGCATGGTATGTCTTTTTTCATCGCTACTCTTATCTGAGAAACAAAAACTTCCCTCTCCTCTTCATTGGCTTTTTCGATTCCTAACTCTCCGAATAGAACCCATTCTCCTGCCTCCAGATGCTCCACTACAGTCATGTAATTTGGCGGAATGCAGCGAGGATGAATACCCACGCCAGGAAACATTTGTATACCGAGTATTTCACACCTACGAGATTCAAACTCTTCTAGTTTTCTGAAGCCGTCTATGAGTGTTTGTGGGAAATAAGGTTTGATAGGATAAAAAGAAAGACTGCAAACTTTTTCTATTCCACTCTCTTTCATTTTCTTCAATTCAGAAATACCCAAACCTTCAGTATGCACATGGGAATCGAAAAACATGGAAACCAGTCTTAATAGAATAGATAAAACTTTTCCTTAATTTTCTCTATGTAATTTTTGCAACCTTAAATTTTATAACAAATTCTAGAGAAGCTTTTAAAACCAAGATGGGGAGTTTCTATATGAAAGTAGTCCTCGCCTATTCAGGCGGTCTAGACACAACGGTTTGCATTTTCCTTCTTAAGGAAAAGTATGGATTCGATGAAGTTGTGACTGTAACTGTTGACATCGGTTTACCTGAAAATGAGCTTAGAAGAGCTGAAGAAAGAGGAAATAAGTATGCAGATAAACATTACACAGTTTCAGCAAGAAAAGAGTTTGTTGAAGCTATCTACAGGCTTATAAAAGCGAATGCTGACTACGAGGGATACGTTCTTGGTACTGCAATGGCAAGACCAGTAATTGCAGAGAAAATAGTTGAGATAGCAAAGAAAGAAAATGCTAACGCTGTCGCGCATGGTTGTACTGGGAAAGGAAATGATCAGCTGAGATTCGAGAATATTTTCAGACAGCATGGATTCAAAGTCGTTGCTCCAATAAGAGATTTGAATCTGACGAGAGAATGGGAAATCGATTATGCAAAAAAGCATGGAATTGAGGTTCCAACGAGTAAGGAAAAACCATTCAGTGTTGATGAGAATCTCTGGAGTAGAAGTATTGAAGGCGGAAAACTTGAGAATCCAAGCTTTATACCTCCAGAAGAAATATACGAGTGGACAAAGTCTCCAAAATTGGCTCTTGACGAGCAGGAGATTGTGAAAATAGACTTTGAAAATGGTATTCCAGTTGCTTTGAATGATCAGAAACTCGATGGCTTTGAACTAATCAAGCTACTCAATGAAATAGGTGGAAAGCATGGTGTTGGGAGAACGGATATGATAGAGGATCGTGTACTAGGTTTGAAAGCTAGAGAAAACTATGAACATCCTGGGGCTACAATTTTGATAACGGCTCATAGAGATCTCGAAAAGTTGGTTTTGAGTAGGAGAGAACTTAAATTCAAGAAAATCGTTGAAGAAGAGTGGGCAGAACTCGTATACTACGGACTCACGAACGATCCTTTATTTGAAGCTTTGAATGCTTTCATCGACAAAACTCAGGAAAGAGTAACTGGATGGGTTAAGCTGAGACTTTACAAAGGCTCGGTTATACCTATTGCAAGACACTCGCAATTCGCTCTATACTCTGAAGAACTCGTCTCCTTTGACACAATGGCTCTCGATCAGAGACTTGCAGAAGGATTCTCAGCATTCCACGGACTTCAAGGAAGAATTTATCAGCATTTAAGGAGGAAAATATGAAATTTGTGATAATCAGCGTTGGGAATGAACTTCTCAATGGAGACACGGTTAACACTAACGCTTCCTACATAGCAAGAAAACTTGTTGAGATCGGACATGAGATTAGGAGGATAATAGTCGTTCCTGATGAAGTTTCAGAAATAGCAGAGGAAGTTGATAGAGCTTCCAAGCTCTATGATTTTGTACTAATAACTGGTGGTCTCGGAGTGACGCACGATGATGTTACAAACGAGGCTATAGCAAAAGCTTTGAAAAGAGAGCTTCTAATCAACGAAAAGGTTTACAAACATCTTCGTAACCTTAGTGATAGAGAAGAAGCGATTAAAAAACTTTCCTCGATCCCGGAGGGAAGTGAAGTTATATGGAATGATGTAGGCGCAGCCCCTGCTTATATAGTTGAGAACATCGCAGTTATGCCAGGAGTTCCAGCAGAGATGGAAAATACATTTTCTAAGATCCTTGAGAAATTTGAGAAGCTAAGTTATTTCGAAGATCAGGTGAGGATAGATGGTTATGAGGTTGGAATTTTGAACGAACTAAACTCTGTTGTATCAGAATTTCCAGATGTACAGATCGGTTCATATCCAAAATATGGGTATGTGGTAGTAAAATTCTCGGGAAAAGATAGAGAGAGAGTGAGAAAAGCAGTGGAAAGATTTCGCGAGCTTTTAAGAAATGCTCGAGGGGAAGTTTTTCTATAAAGGAGAATTTTTGGAAGCTGGAATAGAAATTGAGGATGGTAGAATTAAAAATATTGGAAAACTCATAAAAGGAAAGAAAATCAGAGGTTTAATTCTTCCAGCTGGAATAGATGTCCATGTTCATTTTAGAGATTTTGAGGAGAAACACAAAGAAACAATAGAAACAGGATCACTTTCGGCACTCCATGGTGGGGTGTGTCTCGTGGTTGATCAGCCAAATACGAAACCATTGATCGACAATGATAAAACTTACTTTTTCAGAATGGAAATTGCGAAAAAAAAGAGTTATGTTGATTACTCTCTAAACCTTGCGTTGACAAATAAAAACTCTGGGGAGATAAAGGAAATAATTAAAAGAATATCAAAAAAATATTATTTACCAGCGATTGGAGAAGTATTTTTAGAGCACAGCAACGAGGAGCTTGAGATTGGTTATGAAAATCTATCGAAGATATCTTTACTTTGGAGAGTTTCTTTACACGCTGAAGATCCCTCTTTTGTGAAAAATGGAGTTCCAAATTTCCTTTATCGTCCAAAAGAGGCAGAGATAATAGCTGTTAGACGATGTATAGAGATTTCCGATTTTCATTTTTGTCATCTATCAACAGTCGAAGCTGTAAAAGCAGTAGAGAAGACTGATTCGAGTTTCGAAGTTACACCACATCATTTGCTCCTGAGTATTGAGGATTTTGAGAGGTTAAAGAATTTCGTGAATGTGAACCCACCACTGAGGGAAAGAAGTGAAGTAGAATGGCTATTAAAAAATTTTTCAAAAATTCAAATTCTTGCATCCGATCACGCTCCCCATCTTTCCGAGGAGAAAAATCTTGGAATTCCTGGATTCCCCGGGGTTGAAACAATGTATCCAATTTTTGTAAAACTCGCAACTCTTGGAATCGTGAATTTTAGAGATCTTGTTGAAAAAATAGCTGTAAATCCTGCGAAGATTTTTGGTTTTCGGGATTACGGAGAGATCGAAATCGGAAAGTTTGCAAATTTTGCAGTTTTTGATCTAAAAGATTCAAGAAAGATAAAAGCTGAGGAATTACATTCAAAATGCTTTTGGACACCTTATGAGGGTTTTGAAGCAATTTTTCCAAAAAAAGTTTTCCTTCGTGGAGAGGAGGTTCTTGAAAGTAATGTGAGAGGAGGAAAGGTTATTTTGTCTGATTTCTCTTCGAGATTATAGATGATTGGATTTAAAAGTTTTAGTTTTACTAATTAGGAAATCATTTCAATGCTTTTATAATTATATCTACAATTTTATCTGCAGAAATTCTCGTTGAGTTTATGATTAGATCGTATATGCTCCAATCTTCGATGTTAATGTTGTAGAAATTTTGATATCTCCTTTTTTCTATCTCTTCTCTTAATTTTGTCTCTTGACGAACAACGGAAAGTTCCTTACTTTCCCTTTTTGCAATTCTGCTATATCTAACTTCAGAATCTGCAAAGAGATAAACTCGAAGATTTGCATCCTTTATCATCCAACCAGAGAGTCTCCCCTCTATGATCACATCTTTCTCTTTTTCTGCGATCTCTTTTTGCATTTTGTCTATGATAACATCTATCTCCGGATTTTTCTCTACAAATTTGCTAAACTCTTCAACACTCATTCCTTTTTCCAATGCCAACTGTCTAAAAATGTTTCCAGCTGAAATAAGCTTGATTCTAAGTTTTTCGCTTAGAATCTTTGCAACTGTGGTCTTTCCACTTCCAGGTGGGCCTGAAATCGTTATTTTCAAACTCCCACCTTTAAAATCTTCTTAATAAATTGTCCGAAGATTACAGAGCAAAGGAAATACCAGATTAGCCACCAGGGGAATATGATTAAGAATTCGTTGGCATGAATAGTTCCCCAGAATGGAGAATTTATAATGAAGAGTTCATTTTTTATTTGAAATCCCGGAATAACTGGATCCCCAAATTTCAAGTTTCGGTAGCTTAGGTAAGCCCTTTCCCATAACCAAGCCCATATGGGGATGGAAACTATGAAAGTGTAGGACATGGGTTTGAACTGCATGCTCATCATTTCGCTCTGCAAGAGTTTCATCTCATCTTTCTTCTGCTCAAGTTGTTTGAGCTTATATTGATTCTTCTGTTTCATTGCATCGATGTACTCTTTCTGATATTCTGAGATCTTTTTCTGAACTACTTTCATCCTTTCATAATCTACAGTGTATTTTTGAATCAGGTTTGAGTATAGCGCTGTGAGAATCGACATAATCAAAACAAGAATGTAGAATTTCAATCCAACAAAGGGAAAAAAGATATTTTCTATTAATAGGGCGAGAGATATTCTAAAATCGTAGCTGAGTATTATGCCAAAAAATATCGTGAAACCAAATATCATTACGATTTTGGAAATTAGACCCTTCATCACTCTTCCCCAAGCACTTTTCTAAGGAATGGATGCATTTCAGTTAGCTGTTCTTTGGCGAGATCCTGGTAAAATCGGTATGCAATACTAACAGCTAGCAATAAGCCCGTTCCACCAACATTACCGATCGTTCCGAGCATGTTTGAAATTAGCGTTAAAATACCTACGAGAGCACCACCAACTATAGTGACCTTTGGTATGTATCTCTCGAGAAGCTTTTCGAGAACAACTGGAGATTTCCTGTAACCCGGGATTTGCATACCTGAGCGTGCTATTTGACTTGCTACAGTTTTTGCATCCATTCCAGTTGTTTGTACCCAGAAAACTGCGAACAAGATCCCTCCACCGACAAGAATCATTGCATCTATCATTAAATGCAGATATATTGCCCAATCTGGAATATTTGCAAAAGCAGCCCCTTTCGCTCTTACAAGCTCTGGGACCCAATCATAGGGACTATTTATTGGAGATAAGAAGAAAATGAGTCCACTGACTGGTTGATTACCAGCGAATTCACCAAATATCGTTATGCCTCTTGCATAAAGAATTTGACCAATCATCACAAAGTTTGCTTGTAAAGCTCTGACAAATATCATTGGCAAAACACTAGCATAGATGAGTTTTATTGGGAATGAAGCTCTTGCACCTCTCACCATCGCATGGGCCATTGGGATTTCAACTCTCGTACCCTCGAAAAAGACGACGAGCAAGATTATGACAGCTGTTGTTATGAGAGCAAGGATTCCACCTTCGAGCAACAGCATTGCTAGTCCACTACTGCTCAGTAGAAAATCTATTGGGTAATTTTGGGCAAAGTGAATCCATCTAGGGACTATTCCTGCGGGTAAAACGCTATCAGGAGGTACAATCCAGTTAAATAATCCCACAATTATTGCTTGTGCTACACCAGCAAGAATGAAAAGGCTTACTCCGCTACCGATACCCCATTTGGAGACAACTTCATCCATATAAACTATTAATACTCCTCCAATGAAAAGTTGGACGAATATCAGGAAAGAGATAACCTCTGGGTGAACTCCAAGTTTTTCTGCTAAGTTGAGATCTGGTAAAAGAAGCCCTGCTGCAATCTGCGGTATAGCTTCAACTGCAATCATAACAAAAACGAGTAAACGCTGAAACTCTTGATATGCTGCTCTATCATCGGGATTCGTTAAGTCTAGTTTTATGATTCCAGCGCCTACCAACAATTGAAGAATTATTGAAGCTGTAACGATGGGCCCTATACCTAATGCTAGAATTGAACCGCTTGCACCAGCGAAGAGAGCGCGATAAGCTTCAAAAATATCTATTGAGTCTGGTGAGAGTCCAAAAACAGGAACATTGCATAGAATGAAGTAAAGGATTAGAATTGCAGAAGTCCACATGAACTTTTGTCTGAAATGCACATGACCAGATGGTCTTTCAACACTAGGTATTCTTCCAAGATAAGGTTTTAGAGATTTTATCAAAGAATCCATCTTATACTACCCCACCACCTGCTGCTTTTAGTTTTTCAACAGCCTTTTGTGTTGCTTTTCCAACCCTTACTTGTATGGGTTTGTCAATAACTCCCGAACCGAGAAGCTTTGAGTATCCAAGCTGGGTAAGGTCGACTATAAACGTCTCTTCCCTCTTTTCTGCAAGACCAAGTTTTGTAAGATTTTCTATGATCGCATTGAGATCTCCAACGTTTATTTCTATTTTGGACTTTAAAATTCTGTAAGTTCTCTCATCGAGCTTCCCAGACTCCTTAAGTTCTCTAAGATTCGAAATAAGAGCCTTTTTTTGGTTAAATTCCCCTTTAACAGTTTTAGGTCTTGTGAATCCATGCTTTCCAAATTCATAGAGACCAAGTTTTTCGAGTTTGATGAATTTTAGATACTTATGTTTGTGCACACCAGCATTCCCTCTCCCTCCACGATGTCCAGCCCCTCTTCTTTTTTTATGGCTTCCCCCTCCACAAGTTCTGGAACCACGGAATTTCTTAACCTTAAGCTTTGGCATTTTATCACCTCATCCGATAGATTAAGTCCTTAATGTTACCATGTTTTCCGAGCTCACCACGAGGATAATGCCACTTTATGTTTTTCAATCCCTTTCTTGGAGGATGTAATCTGAAAACAGGTTTTAAACCCGGAATGTCCGAAAGTTTTGCTTTTCCTTCACAAACAGCTTTTGCGAATTCATCGATGCTCTTGAATTGAGTCTTTTGCTGAAGGTATTCATCTGTGAGAGGAATGTTACCTTCGAGTTTACCGCGATATTTTAAAAGTGTTGAGAGTGTTCTGGAATCGATTTCGCCAAAAGCGACGTAGTCTTTTACAACTTGAAGCATTCCACGATAAGAGGGAGTGTCAGGGATTAATACACAGTGATATCTCCTATGAAGTCTTAAGAGACGAAGTGTATCCTTTATTTTGCGATTAACATCTATTTTCCCTCTCAATCTGACAACTGCAAACATAAATTCACCTCTTTATGAAACAAGTCCTCCTTAAAGCATCGAAGGTTGCCATTGCAAAGTTAAGAGTTGTCCTCGTCTCTCCTGAAGTAATAGACCATACATCTTTTACTCCAGCAAGATCTACAACTCTTTTAGCTACATCTGCAGCTACAATTCCAAGCCCCTTTGGTCCTGGGATTAGTGTTACCTTTACACTTCCACAAACTCCTGAAACTTTAAATGGTACTGAGTGCGAAGATCCACAACCACATTCCCACGAACCACAACCTCTTTCCACACGGAAAATGTTCATTTTTGCATTTTCTATTGCTTTTTGAATAGCTGGAGCGACTTGTGAAGCCTTTCCTACACCAATACCTACATAGCCATTTCTGTTTCCAACAACTGCAGTCACTCGAAACTTCGTCCTTCTACCACTATCTGTGACTCTCTGAACCATCGAGATTTCTAGAATATCCTCATCGAGCTCAGGAAGTAGAATATCGACTATTTCTGGCTCTTTTATTGGCAATCCACTTGCCAAAGCGTCATCGATATTTTTTATCTTTCCTTCAGCAATCAATTTTCCAAGTCTCGTTTTTGGCAACCACTCCATTTTTTCACCTTTTGGCCAGTATTTTCATTTTAATTTCTTCAACGTGTTCCGGCAATTTCTCAGGACTTAGACCACGTTTTTCGTATTCACAAAATCTTTCTGGACATTCTTCGTAATATTCTGCAATGTGTTTTCCGAGAATTCTTGAGTCTTCTGGTAAAATTTCCTCACCATGTGGAACTTTTAAACCTGCTTCAATTGCACCGCGAAGAACAGCGAAAACTCTTGAACCTTTTGTTGGAGTTCTAAGCCCTATGTCAAGTATTGCTTCACTCACTCCAGCATCAAGAGCTCTCTTACCTATCAGGATGCCTGTTAGATAAGAGGCTGGTGTGTTGTTGAGATCTCCTTTCCATCCAAAATCTCTCAGCTTTGATGAATCGACAGCAACAATTATACGATCACCAATAACACTGTATTCGACAATTTGAGCTATTATCCTCTGATTGGTTATTCTCACGACAAGTCTTGGTTTTTTTGAAAAGAGAAGTTTCAATCTTTTTTTATAATTAGTCTTTCCTTCTCTTCTTCTTCTATTTGGAACTTTGTATCTTGGTCCTTTTGCCATATCTCTCACCTTTTCATCTCTTGAACGAATGAGTTTAGATGGGCAACACTCCTGAATTCACCACCTTTAGCCTTTCTATAGAGAATGCGGTAACTTCTGGTATCGATTTCACCACTCTTTTTTAATTCCTTTAGCCTCCTTCTCAAAGCTCTTATTCTCATTATCCAGATCCTTTTTCTTGTTAGTCTTGCAGTTTTTTTCCCCCTTCTTCTTCCATGTCCTCTACCTCTACCTCTTACTTTTTTCAACCTTTTTTTGTTTATTCTTGATCTGCAAACACCTTTAACAGATTTTTTCTTAATTGCTCCTTTTTCTATGAGTTCTCTTATATCTTGTTTCGTTGAAGCTGTGGATATTTCCTCCAACATCTCAGGGTTAAACCAAATTCTATTCTTCCCACATTTCAGAACTTCTGAGGCAAGTCTTCTTTGGAGACTTAGATTCATTAGCATCACCTTAAAGGATTTAAAATCTTTATTCCCTTCTCTTTGGCTTTTGTTTCAATCAAAACCCTTTTTCTCATACCAACACAGCTGGCAATCCTTATTGCCTGTCTTTTAAAATCGACATTTTCAAGCTGCTTTTCGTTGTAAACCAAGATTTCTTCATAACCACTTGGATGCAGTCCACGAACTATTTTTGGACTCCTGAAACCGATTTTCACTCTCTTTCTTCCTGACCATTTCCCCCCATATTCTAAACGCATTGCATTATCTAATCCTCTTGGTTTCCTCCAGCTCTCTCTTCTCAATCTTAGCTTTCTGTCCCAACAATATCTCTTGAAATCAGGTTTTCTAGATTTCAATCTTTTTCTAAGCTTAAGAAGTATTTTGAGATTCATTTAAATCACCTAGGGTTTTTTAACGATATAAATTCCATCTTGGAAAACTCTTCTGTCTTTGTTTTTTATTCTTGTTGCTCTTTCGAGATTTGCTGCTGTTTGTCCACACTCTTCAATGTCAACTCCTTTGACAACTATTTCTTGTCCTTTTATCTCAACTATTGCTCTGCCAATGATTTTTGCCCTTCTTGGTGTACCCTCTCCTAGAAAGTTCTCTATTATAACTTCACTTCCTGAAACTTTGAGCTTCATTGGAAAGTGAGCATAAACCGCTTTGAGTTTATATTCGAACCCTTCTTTGACTCCTCGTATTAGGTTCTCGAGATGTGCGGTGAAAGTTCCAACGATTGCCTTGTGTTTCGACTTTAAAATGGGAGTATATATCTTTATTTCTGAATTCAATTTTTCTATGAAAACATCTCTAAACTTCAAAACTTTGAAGTTCTCACCAAGTGGTCCTTTGGCTTTGATGAGGTAACCTAAGACGTTATTACCCTCAATGCTGACTTCAACCATTTCTGGAATTTTAACAACATTGGCATACTCAGTAGACATAGGCAAGAAGAACACCTCCTAATCCAAGCTCTATCGCCTCTCTTTGACTCATAATTCCTTTTGTCGTTGAGACAACTAGAATTCCAAATCCTCTTGCTGGGAGGTAGCGCCTCTCATAGAATTCGTATTCTGTTACGCTTGAAGAGAACCTTGGCCTTATTGCGCCGCAATTGTTTATGTTTCCACTTAGCTCGACGAAGAATTTTCCACCAACACTCTCCTTTATGAATTCATAACTTTTAATGTAGCCATGGTTCTTTAAAACTTTCAAAACATTTCCCACGAGTTTAGATGCTCTGATTTCGCAGAATTTCTTTCCAATCATCTCTGCATTTTTTATAGAAATCATTGCATTGGAAAGTGTGTCAAAACTCATATCGATCACCAATACTTTTTAAAACCTAACTCCATTGCAGTCTCTCTGAAACATTGTCTGCAGAGATATATGTCATATTTTCTTACAAGACCTCTTTTTCTTCCGCACCTTTTACACTGATTCGCACCTCTACCAAATTTCTTCTTGCTCTCTTTGTTCATTCAACGATCACCCCTATGTTTTCAAGCCACTTTATGGTATCTTCTTTGGTTATTCTGTGCTTTTTACCAACTTTTGATCTCGCAATCCTCCTCTCTGCAACCCTATATCCTTTCCTCTTTAGAGATGCGCAAATATCCATACCAAAAATACCTATCTCTGGGTCATAATCTACACCAGGTAGGTCTATATGTTCTGGAATTCCAAATGAGAAGTTTCCAGCATTTATCGATCTCTTGTTTAATCTCATCTCTTTTACTTTCAGCGCCCTTTTTAGAAATTCCATTGCTCTATCGCCACGAAGTGTTAATTTTAAGCCAATCGTCTCTTTTTTTCTAACACCAAAATTTTTTATCGTCTTCTTTGCGATCGTCGTAGCAGGTTTTTGATTTAAAAGCTTCTCGAGCATCTTCATTCCCTTCTGGATCTTTTCACCACTCTGCCCAATACCCAGGTTTATAACAACTTTTTCAAGCAAGATCTCTTTCATAGGATTTTCTTTAGCTTTTAATTCTAGCATTTTCACACCCCTAAGTCGATCACGGGTTTCTCATTTCCCTTCTTTCCGACTACGAACACATAGTTCTCTGTAGTCGTTATCTCTCCTATTGCAGTTTCAACAGTCACAAGGTTTGATCCAGAACCTTTGACAACTTTGTAACTTTTTATTTTTCCCATCTCTCCAGCATGTGTACCACCAACAATCATGATTAAAGCCCCCTCTTCAAACTTTAGATGGTCGAGTATCCTTTTTTCAGGGATCTTAAGCAAAACAGAGTCCTTTGTCTTATAATCGTTTGTTGCAAGAATGTTCGTTCCATCGAAGAGATTCAGCTGAACTTTACCTTTTCGTATAATGGTCTTGTTCAGTATTTTGTAAATCTTCTTTTCGGCGTCTTCTATTTCACGAAGTATATATCTACCCTTTTCATCGAAGATCACTCTGTAACTCTTTTCGAGCTTTGGAATAGTTATTACATCGAAAAGCCCTATTGGGAATTTATAATCTTTTCTTACAACACCATCTACTAATACTTCGCCAGAGGAAATTATTTTTCTAGCTTCTCTCAGAGTGTCTGCATATTGTAAAAGATCGCGAATGACTAAAGCTAAAGGAATCGCCTCCTTGTCATGTGGGCCAGGTATAGTTCTTACTATCCACTTTCCCTCTTTTCTTGGGATCTTGTATGTTTTTGGAGCGGAAATTCTCTTTTGGTGCATTTGACTCACCTCTCTAGGATTCTTTTCCTAACCTCATCGATCTCCCCGAAATCTAGTATCATGACGTTTGAAGGATGAATAGGAACTGCTACTTCTGTTCCATTTGCTTTTGTTATCGTTGCCCCCTCTACTTTTATTCTACCGCTCTTCATGTCTACTTCCATTACTTTTCCCTCATGTCCTGCAAAATCTCCACGCATAATTCTGATCTTGTCTCCTTTTCTAACTCTTGTTGCATTTTTTTTATATTTTTCTCTAAGCTTCTCCGAAAGCATTGCGTGAAGCATTTTGTGTTTTTCATGAAGCTTTGAAGTCTTATATAACCATCTTCTCTGTTTTCTCGGTTGCATAACCATCACACCAGGATTGATGCGATTGTAGCAATTTTCGGAAATCTTTCTGCAGCTTCCCTTGCGACTGGACCACGAATTTCAGTTCCTTTTGGTTCTCCTTTCTCGTTGACGAGAACTACAGCATTATCTTCAAACTTCACCCTCTCTCCATTTGGTCTGCGATATTCCTTTCTCTGTCTTATTATTACAGCATAATGAATCTGTTTTCTCATTTCTGGAATTCCCTTCTTAACACTTACAACAACCATATCTCCAATTCCAGCTGCAGGATATCTTCTTCTAACTCCTTTGTATTTCAACACTGAGATTATCTGTACTTCTCTTGCTCCACTGTTATCCGCACAAGTGAGCATAGCTCCTGTTGGTAAAGCTCTTGGAATTCTTGCCTTAATTGCTTGCATTTCAGATCACCTCCAAGATTACAAAGCTCTTAGTTTTGCTTATCGGTCTACACTCTCCTATACGCACAAGATCACCAGGTTTTGCTCTTATACAATCTGGATTGTGAGCATGAAGCTTTGACCTTTTTCGCATATATCTCTCATATTTTGGAACATACTTTATGAGTTCTCTTTCGATAACTGCGGTCTTTCCATAAATTTTAACAACCTTTCCAGTTAATATCTGCCCCCTTATTGGTAAAGTCCCATGAAACGGACAACGTTCATCTTTACAAACATTTTCAGGTTTTTTGACCTCTATACCAATATCTCTCATAAAACTACCCCCTTTGCCTTTTTAATCAACATAAGACCCTTCATTATCCTATCCTCTGGTCTAAAGGCTAGGAGATCTCCTATCACTTTCACAATTTTTCCCTCGTATTCAACTCTAAAGCTTCTACCTTTCTTCGAAACGGTTTTTAATCCTTTTTCAGTCATTATCTTGAATGTTCTCTCCGTTTCATCAACTACTTCACCTTTTAGACCTATTTCACAGTCATTTGGGCTATTGACTACCTCTATTTTAAGCCCAATCCAATCTCTTGCTATTAATTCGGCTATTCTCGCTTTTCGCATAATACCATCTTAAACCTCGCGATGTCTCTTTTAATCTCTCTAATTCTTCCTGGGTTTTTAACAGCTCCACCACTTCTAACTAGAGTTCTGAGCTTTAGAAGTTCAATTTCAAGTTCTTTGAGCTTCTTCTTCTGCTCTTCTTTGCTCATCTCCCTTATTTCTCTCATTTTCATTTGATACACCCCCCTCTTTTATTTCAAATTCATCTGGTAAAACGACATCTGGTGGAATAATGCGAACAGTTACCCCAAGAACACCAAGTTTTTTCACTGCAATGTCAAATCCTCTTCTTACAGCAGTATAAGCAGCATCTCCCGTGTGTATTATTGTTCCTGCGACGAATTTTTCTGTTCTCGCTCTCTCGCTTACAAGTTTTCCACTTATCTGTATTTCACAACCCTTTGCTCCTGCTTCCATTATCCTATATAAAAACCTGTAACCTGCCCTTCGGAAATACCAACCTCTTTCAAGTGCTCTCGCAAGCAATGAAGCCATGAGCTGAGCATTGAATTCTGGTTTCTCCACTTCATCGACGCTAACTTGAGGATTATCTAGTCCAAATTCTTTTAGCTTTTCCGTGAGCATCTTGATTCTTCTTCCTCCTTTTCCAATTACAAGACCCGGACGTTCAACGAAAAGCGTAACTTGAGTGCCTAGAGGCATTCTTATAATGTCAACACCACCAAATCCAGCGCTTTTCACTTCCTCTCTTATCCATTCTTTCACCATCATCTTCTTAACTCTATCCTGAACGAATTTTCTTTCTACTGCCATCATTTCACCTCTGCAACAAATTCAACAGTTGTAAATTGCTTTTTTTTCGGAACAGCTCTTCCAAACGCTCTTGGAACATATCGAACTAAACTTCTACCTCTTTTGGCTTGTGCATGAACTATTATGAGCTCTTCTATATTAAGACCTTTGTATTCTGCGTTTGATTTTAAATTCTTCAAAACTTTTAGAATTTCTTTTGCAGCTTTTTGCGGATATCTTCCAGCATACCATCTAGGAACATTCTTATGTGCAACCTTTTTCTTATATCTTCTCATAGGCACAGGGAAACGCATATCGATTACTTCCTCGAGAAATCTCATTGCTTTTGGAATATTCTTTCCCTTGATCTCCCTACAAATCTCGACAGCATGTTTAAAACTCATTGGGATCTCGAAACCCATAGCTTTCACAGCTTTCGTTTCATCTTCTACTTCGTAAGAGTAAGCGACTCTAGCCATATAGATCACTTGAGTGGGACAAATTTGCTACTTCTAGTGGCTCCAACGCCTGGGCCACTGTGTTTTTCAAACCTTCTTGTTTGTGAAAACTCACCAATGCGATGTCCAAGCATTTCTGGTCTTATTTCTACTTTGACGAAATCTTTGCCATTGTGAACAAATACAGTCTTTCCAACCATTTCTGGAATAATTACCATATCTCTGCAGTGAGTTCTAACGTTGTCGCTCTTTTTTAGTTTCTCAAGAAAGATTTTCTCTTGTTCAGTAAGTCCACGTCTTAGTTTTCTTCTTTCTCTAGCCGGTAATAGTTTTATGAAGTCTTCAAGAGACATTTTTTGAATTTCTTCGAAGTTAAAACCACGAAAAGAGAACTCTTTTGCTCTAGTGACTTTGCTCTTTAGAGCCATGAGATCACCTCCTCACACCTGTTCTTCTCGCAGCAATACTTCCAACTTTCCTCCCAGGGGGCGCATTTCTACCAATAGTTTTTGGTCTACCGACATGTTGATGCTTTCCACCACCGAATGGATGGTAAACTGCACACATCGCAACCCCACGAACTCTTGGCCATTTTGTAGCCTTACTCCTCATTTTATAGAACTTTTTCCCTGCCTTTATGAAGGGTTTGTCAACTCTTCCTCCACCAGCAACAACCCCAATAGTTGCTTTGCAGAGAGGATGGAACCACTTCAATTTTCCTGAGGGCATCTGAACAATCACTTTGTCTTCTTCTCTCGATACGACGAGAGCAAAAGTTCCACTTGAACGTACAAATTTTCCCCCGTCTCCTGGGATACCCTCAATATTGCATATTGGTGTCCCCTCAGGTATTTCTTTCAAATAAGTTGTGTTTCCAGCTGAGATTTCAACTTTTTCACCAGAATAAATCCAATCTCCAGTGCCGACTCCTTCCACAGCTAAGGAAAACACTTCCTCGCCATTAGGAAGTTTAACAAGTGCTATTGGAGAATTCCTCACTGGATCGTGTACTATGTCAACTATTTTTGCAGCAACAGCCTCATTTTTGAAAGGTATATGTTTTATTTCAGCTTTGTATTTATGCGAAGGAGCTGTATATGTTGGTGTTCCTTTTCCTCTATTCTGAGAAATTATTCTTTTACCCATAAAACCACCTCAGAAAACTCCGAGTTTTGAAAGCAACTCCTCAGCAGAATAATCTGATTTAAGTTTTATGAAAGCTTTCTTCTCTCCTTTGGGGGTTATTAGAACATTGACTTTTTCAACCTCAACATTAAATAATTTCTCGAATTCCTTCTTTATGTCCTCTTTTCTAGCTTTGATGTTCACGACTGCAATTATTAGATTTTTCTCGAGTTCAATCATAGCTTTTTCAGTGACGAGAAAATTTTTTATCAGCATAACCATTCCTCAAGATCTCTCAAAGCAGGCTTACTCCAAACCACTAGTCTGCCAGGATGGCAACCTGGGGCAAGTAGTTCAACGTTCAAGTTTTTCGTAGTCGTCACATCAACTCCTGGTAGACTTTTTACAGCTCTGAATATACCTCCATCTTTGCTTACTACTATCAAAACACTCCTCTTTGTGATATATTTTCTACCGCGCATTTTTCCAATTCCAGCTCTTCGTCTTTTTCTTTCTTTAGCTCTCTCAATGTCTCCGTAAACGCCTATTGCTTTAAGAGTAGAAATTGCTTCTTTCGTCTTACACAAAGATTCAAATTCATCTACTACAATTTTTGGTAGATCTCCTTCAAAAACGTGTTTCCTATCTTTTACAATTGCGGGATTTGCTGTTGCTGCGATTGCAGATCTTAGAGCTTTTTTAAGCTCTTTACTATTTATTTTTTCTCTCCAATTCTTCTGAACCTTTGGAGGATGTGCTTCTCTTCCACCAACTGCTTGAGGGACAACTACTGCTCTTAATCCAAGCTTCCATCTTGGTACTCTCGCGTATCCATGTCCGGGTCCCCAGTTTTCCCAAGCATAGTTCACCCCACTCAAAGGGTTTGGACCATAGGGTTGTCTACGATGGGACTGAATGGCATGAATTGCTTTTTTTATCAAATCAGGACGATACTCCTCGTTGAAGACGTGAGGTAACTCGATTTCTTCAACGATTTCTCCTTTTAAGTTCAAAACTTTGGCCATCATATCATTTCCCCTGTTTTGAACTTGTGCTAACATAAATTATGTTTACACCAGCAAAATCGGACTTTGGTGGTCTAATCGCATCTCTAATCCTAACAAGCCTTTTTACAGCCCCTGGGACTGTTCCAGAGATGAGAATATAATCGTTTCTCACAATTCCATAGTGTTGAAATCCGCCTTTTGGGGTAATCTCTTCTCCATTGTTTCCAATTTTTATTATTCTTTTGTTGAACTCCAATCTTTGGTGGAACCCCATTTGTCCATATAGTGGAACTGTCCACCTGATGCGATGGGGATTCCAAGGCCCTAGAGTCCCAACTCTCCTATGTTTGCTACTCCTCGCGTGTTTGGCATCGAGAGTTATGACTCCCCACCTCTTCACGACCCCTTCAAATCCTTTTCCCTTGGTTATAGCGCTGACATCCACGATGTCACCTTCTTTGAAGACTTCAGAAATTCTTATCTCTTTCCCTAACTTTGAAATCGCGTATTCAAGTGCTTTTTCGAATTCACCACCAATCTTCTGTTCCATCAAGTCTGGGGTCTTTTTTGGAACTCCTGAGATCAAATAGGGTTGTGTGTATGTCGTAACTCTAACTTCATCACCTTCGATATCTTTCAATACAATTTCACTATTTTTCTTCGAAATTTTCACCCTTCTTCCAAGAGGAGTGTCAAGTTCCTTTGTCCAGATCTCTTTAAGAATTTTTAGTCCATACTGTGTCTCCTTGTAA
This sequence comes from Archaeoglobaceae archaeon, assembly GCA_025057895.1. GTDB lineage: Archaea > Halobacteriota > Archaeoglobi > Archaeoglobales > Archaeoglobaceae > WYZ-LMO2. The sequence continues at coordinate 33,640 of JANXEF010000004.1, forward strand.
ACCTTTACTCCCGCAACCTTCATGGGGGGAGCTTCAATTACTGTTACTGGGATAACTATTTCTTCCCCATAATTTTTCGAGTTTTTTCTGTCATCTATCATAACAACATGTGTCATCCCTGCTTTGTAGCCAGCAAATCCTTGAATTCGTACTTCTTTACACTCTGGCCAGCTTCTTATCCTTGGAACAATTCTTTTAGCTCTTTTTCTTGGAGAAAAAGCTAAAGATCCACGTTTAGGTCTATGTGTTTTCATCTAAAAACCACCCCAATAAGAGATGAAATTGACAATTGAAAGTGTCGATATTATCGCCTCTTCCAAACGAACACTCCTTACACCCTGTCCGGGAATTGTGTTCCAGACTTCTACATCCATATCTATGCTCATTCTCTTCATTATTTCAAATACATCCTCTTTTGGATTTCCAAAGATGAAAGTTAACTTTTTTATTATCTCCTCAAGTCTTGGTATTTTTCCTTTTCTGGAAGTTACTATTACATCTTTTTCCTTTAGCACATCCTCAAGCTCTACCTCTCTTACTCTATATCCCCAGTATTCTTCAGCTTCTGCCTTCTCGACTAGCAACGGGGTCTTCGAAATGACCCTGACGGTCACACGTGCACCCTTTTGCTCATCACTTTGTAGGGGTGCAAGGGCACCAAGACCTATATCTACCCATCGTGTTCCGTCAGGAGCCACCCTTCTTACGACCCCCTCCCTCACCTCGCCGATTTTTAAATTTTTCGACTTATGAGACGGTATCGCAAGCGGTGGAACAACACCTATGAATCTGAGTTCTTTATCAACCGGAAAAAGTGTTTTTCTAAGATATTGGGGTGTTTCGAGGTACTCTAGTACTTTTTTTATCAATTTGGTCTCGTCAAGAACTGGATCTCGGTATATTATAACCTCCTTGACTTTGAAAATTGCAAAAGCTCTTGCCATTGTTCCAATTTTATATATTTTTATCTTTTCATCTGTTTCGTTTATCAGTGAAGAAGATGGAATCGCTACTTTGATTTCCATACACTCGGATATATACCTCTTTCCATAATAACTCTCTCAACGTCCACAACTAAACCCTTTTTCAACCCCAGCATATCTTCAGCACTCATCAAAGCTTTTCCAAGAGCAACTAACTCCCCTTTTACTGTAAAAATTGCAACATTCTCTTTTTTACGAACGTCTTTCTCTATCATTGCAACACCTTTTATGGAGAGATTTGCTCCGTGACAGATTGCATCTACGGCAGTATCTTTGATCACTATCTTTGGAATACTTGCTACTGCCATTTCCATAGGTTTTATAATTTCCCTTATATAACGTTCTTCCCCCTCCTCTTTCCAGAAGATGAATGCGTCGAGCAAATCTTGAAGCGTATAACTGTCAGACTCGATGAAATTTCCTGTTTTTATCCTCCTCAACTCTTGCATATGAGCTCCAACTCCAAGAACTTCGCCAATGTCTTTACATAACTTTCTTATATAAGTTCCAGATTCAGTTGCAACCTTGAAAAGAACATCTCTACCGTTTATTTCAAGAATTTGAGTGCCATAAATCTCTCTGATTCTCAATTGTTTCTTAACAGCGGATTTTAGAGGAGGTTTCTGGAAAATTTTACCAGTGAACATTCTAAAAACTTTTCTGATTTCTTCCTCTTTGGTATCTCCATGGAGTCTCATTAAACAAACGTATTCTTTACCAGATTCCTGAAGGAACTTTACAAGTTTTGTTGCTACTTCTATAAAAACTGGTAAGACTCCGGTAACTCGAGGATCAAGAGTCCCGGCGTGTCCAGTTTTCTTTACCCCAAGTATGTTCCTTACCCAAACAACTACTTCATGACTGCTTGGACCCATTGGTTTATCAATGCATACAAATCCTTTTCTTATATGCTCCTCTACGCTTCTCTTTTTTGGAGGGCAACCATAATCATCAGTTGTCCCGACTTCTTCGACCATGTAGTAGTTTCCGAGTTTCACAAAGAGAGAGATGGAAGAGGTTTTAAAAATCTGATGGGGGAGAATATGAATCAATATTTTTAATGACTTCGAGTTTTGTGGAAAGGATTATAATTTCTTTATCTATTCTTTTTTATGGAATACCAATTCGGTGAATTTCTGTTCAGACCAGAAATAAGAAAGGCAAACGATCTTAAACCTGTGCTTGCATATCCTGAAAAGCTCTTAAAGGATTTTGATGCGTACTATATGTTCAGAGATGTTTTTGAAAATGAAAAACATCGAGAAATAATTTTAAAAGCAGGATTGAGATATGATTTTACCATAATTCCCCCTGCAGAGGTAGGGAGAGAGAAAATAAAGACCTATGGACATTATCATCCTGAAAACTCTTTAGGTCTCACTTTTCCTGAAATCTACCAAGTTCTCGATGGTGAAGCACTCTTTATACTTCAAAAAATGGAATCTGGAAAAATAAGGGATTGTATCGTGGTCGAAGCCAGAAAGTGGGATCTTGTGATTGTTCCACCAAATTACGGACACGTAACAGTAAATCCAACAGAAAAAGTACTTCTAACATCGAATTGGGTATGTAGAAATTTTAGTTCAATTTACGAGCATTACACAAAACTGAGAGGTGCATGTTATTACTACATTGATAGGAAATGGGTAAAGAACCAAAACTACTCAGAAGTTCCAGAAATGAGGTTCTTAAAACCTCATGATTCGATGAAAGATGAAATGTATTATCTTGTCGAGAAGATAGATAAACTCGAGTTTCTATCGAAACCTGAAAAATATTCGAGTGCAATTGAGGGCTTAATGGATATTTAATAGTTTTAAAAAAATTATATATTTTTAAAAATTTTTAATATTCATATCTTTTACATCGACGATGCGAGTTTAATATCTTCTGCTGTGACCGTCTTTCTACCAGAATGCTTTGCAATGTCGACTGCTTTCTTTGCAACTTTTACAGCATAGTCTTCAATTACTTCAACCATCTTCTCCACTGCATCGGCACTTACCCTTTCAGCACCTGCCTTTCTTATCAATCTATCAACTGGTGCCATTGGTAATTCCGCCATCTAACTCACCCCCTTTCTCCTTTCGCTATAAAATTTAGTATTAGGTATATATATACTTTTCGATTGAAGTTCCACTGGAAATAGTATTTCCGAGTTTTGAGCTCGATTAAAGTTCCAAGTTTCAGTAGGGAAAAACTTGATATACTTCAGTAGAACGAAGATACCTCAAAAATTTATGGCAAACGAATATAAATATAAAATCTTAAATGAGAAAATTTGTCTATCTAAAAAATTTTCAAAGATAAAGCTAACCAAACAGAGAAGCTAAACCCTCAATCGCCTCCTCTTCTTTCTTTTCTTCCTCTTTTTTCTTTTCTTCCTCTTTCTTCTTTTCTTCCTTCTTAGTTTCTACTGGCTGTGCAACAGGTTGCGCAACTACAGGCATCGCAACACTCTTTTGCAGCACTTCGCCAATGTTTATTCCCTCAAGGGCTGAAACGAGTGCTTTAACCCTTGCGTCGTTAACAGAAACTCCAGCAGCTTCCAGAACTGCTCTAACGTTATCTTCCGTTATAGGTTTTCCGGCAGAATGTAACAACAGTGCGGCATATATATACTCCATTTAAAACACCTCCTTCAACCAAACAGAGAAGCTAAACCCTCAATCGCCTCCTCTTCTTTCTTTTCTTCCTCCTTCTTATCCTCTTCTCTTCTTTCTTCTTCCTTTTTTTCCAATCTTTCTATTTTATCCACTTTAGTGGCTGTTATGAATTTCAAATCCTCGTCAAGCGCCTCAGGTGGGAGAAGAGATGCAAGCGAGAGCATTTGCATGTGGGCTTTAGTAATAAGATCTGTTATAGTTTCTTTTTCAGCAATACCAACATTTATTGCCAATTTTCTTGCATCGTTGAACGCTTTGAGCAGCAAAATTTCTGCAGTTTCCTTTGTTACATAGCAGCAATTAACAGCGAGGTTGAGCGCAATTTTGTATGCATTTTGGAAGTCCTCTATTATCGCTTTCTCGTCAATCTTGAGCAGTTCAGGTGTTAAAATTACACCGTCATAGATTGCTATTGTTTCTAATCCTAGGCGAAGTGGTTTAATTCCTAGTTTTTCTAAAGCTTTTGCTACCTCGGGTCTTACAGTTTCTCCAGCCTTTACAACTGTTGCATTGGATTTTATCACAACTTTACCCTTTTCAACCGCAGCCGGGATGCCCACCATCTGCAATTCTGCAACTGCAGGGCCTGGTGCGAGTGAAGTTGGCCCCTCATTAACAACAATGTCTGTTGGTGCTATCTGGTTTGGCTTTATTGGAGCATTGATCTTGAGATTCTCGATCTTCTTATAAAGCTTGAATGGATTATCGTTTGTAGCAATTATTGCAATTTGTCCTTTAATGTGGTTTTTCATTCTCTCATAGCCTTTCCCAATCGAGTCTAGGGCTAAATTCAACAATGTGTTTTTCACAACCCTCATTTCCGCAGTATTTTTGAACTCTCTTTTGATGTTTTGCATTAAATTTGCTGGAACATTCTGAAAACTTACCAATGCAAGGACTCTGTAAGAGGAGATCAATTTCTTTATTTTTTCTATTTCTTCTATCTTTCTTTTAGGTGGCAATCCTTTAACAGCTGCCATTATACCACCCTTATCGCAGGACCCATTGTGGTCTTTACGAATACTGATCTCAGAACTAAAGAGGGATTTTCATATTTATTCTCGACAACTTTTATAATTTCCAACGCATTCTCTGCCATAGCCTCTGGTTTCATTGTTTTAGAGCCAATTGGAGCATGAAAAGTCATCTTATCTCTTGTTCTTACTCTTACTGAATTCCTGAGCCTATCGATCAATGTTTTTGGATCTGAGAGAGGTGGAATCGGTTGTGGAATCTTTCCTCTTGGTCCAAGAATCGTACCGAGCTTTTTACCTATTTCAGCCATCAAAGGAGCCTCAGCTATAAAAAAGTCAATTTCGTTTGCAATTTTTCTTGCCCTTCTTTTATCTTTCGAAAGCTGGTCAATATCTTCGGGAGATAGAACTACATCAGCGTTCGCATTCTTTGCTTTTAACATAGTTTCACCCCTTGCAAAGACTCCAACTTTTCTGGGTTTTCCAATACCATGTGGAAGCATTACGACTGTGTCAATTCTGTTTTCGGGTTTCTTCATGTCTAAGTTTCTCAAGTTTACTGCAATCTCTAGAGTCTCCATGAATTTTCTGTCTTTGGATTTTGTTATAGCTTCGCTTATGGCTTTAACGAGATCATCTTTTTTTACGAGCATGTATTTCCTCCCCGTAGTGCTACGGCTTTAAGCCTCCTACGGAATTTAAACTAATGAGTTAGGGTATTTTAAGCTATCGTTTCAACTCTTCTTCTTACGGAGTTTTTGAACTTGATACTTCTCTTTTTCTTCCTTAGTTTCAATTTCTTCTTTTGTCTTTTCTCTGGTAGCTTTACTGAATCCCGCAAACACCCAAATACCACTGAAATCTCTGCTCAATCTGTAATAAGCACCACATCCACATTCTTGAATAGCAAATCTATCATCAACGACTACTCTTTTATTGCAAATCTTGCAAGTTATTTCCATGATCTAACTCTATATTTAGATCTATAAATTTTTCCAAGCTCTCTGATTTTCGATCTTTTTCATTTGTTTTAAATCGGTTGTAAAGTTTTAAAAGTTAGTATGTATTATATAATCATTAAAAAATGAATGGAAAAGCTTATAATTTCTTTATCAAAATATGTATTATGACAAAAATAAAGATCGTCGACTTGACGATGAGAGATGGACATCAATCTTTGCTGGCAACTAGAATGAGGACTCGTGATATTTTGCCAATTCTTGAAACTTTTGATTCCGCTGGGATTTTCTCTTTTGAAGTTTGGGGAGGAGCGACTTTTGATGTTTGTCACCGTTTTCTGAACGAGAATCCATGGGAAAGGTTGAGAGAAATAAGGAAGAGAGTTAAAAACACTTATCTTCAAATGTTGCTCCGTGGTCAGAACTTAGTTGGCTACAGAAATTATCCAGATGACATAGTAGAGAAATTTGTTAAAAAAACAATTGAATGTGGGCTAGATCTTTTTAGGATTTTTGATGCGTTAAACGATACTCGTAATCTCGTTAGTTCAATAAAGTTTGCTAAGAAGTACAAAGCAAATCATGTTCAGGGAACGATCTGTTATACGATTTCTCCAGTTCACACAATCGAAAAATATGTTGAAATTGCGAAAGAGCTTGCTGCGATGGAAGTCGATTCGATTTGTATAAAGGACATGGCTGGGCTTTTATCACCAAAAGTAACTTTTGAGCTTTTTAAAGCCTTAAGAAAAGAAGTTAAATTACCAATTGATTTTCATTCCCATTACACAAGCGGTATGGCTTCAATGAGTCTGTTAAAGGCAGTAGAAGCTGGAGCAGAGATGGTTGACGTATCTATGTCTCCTCTTGCTCTTGGAACAGCTCATCCGCCTACAGAATCGGTAGTCTTTGCTCTTGAAGAGCTTGGATATAAAACAGGAGTAAAAATGGATGTCCTTCTCAAAGTTAGGGATTATTTCATGCAGATAAGGGAAAAATATGCTGGTTACTTAGATCCACTTTCAACTATACCTGACACAAACGTTCTTGTTTATCAAATCCCAGGAGGAATGTTCTCTAATATGATTTCACAGCTTAAAGAGCAGAACGCTATGGATAAACTTGGAGAAGTTCTAAAAGAAGTTCCAAGAGTTAGAGAAGACTTTGGATATCCTCCTCTTGTGACACCGACAAGTCAAATAGTTGGTGTCCAGGCTGTTATAAACGTTCTAATGGGTGAAAGATATAAAGTTGTTACAAAGGAATCGAAAGATCTTGTAAAGGGTATGTATGGAAAAACTCCAGCACCGATAAAGGAAGAAATCGTGAAGAAAATATTAGGTAATGAAAAACCAATAGACTGCCGTCCAGCGGATTTACTTCAGCCAGAGTTTGAGAAGAGAAAGAAGGAACTTGAAGAAAAAGGAATAGAGGCAAGTGATGAGAACGTTCTCATATATGCTTTATTCCCACAGACGGGACTACAATTCCTACTAAAACAAACAAAAGAAGAACCCTTCCCACCTACCACGAAAGTAGCTGGAGATTTCGAAGTAGTTATAGATGGAGTAAAGTATGCTGTGAGTGTAAAATCAGCTTAATTTTTCTTTTTTCCTGTGAAAAAAGCTGCTAAAAAACTAAAAATTGCTCCTAGATATAGACAAGCCTTGTAACTGAAGTTTTCTGCTATTATGCCTCCGATAATGGATCCAAAAATCGTGGAGAGATAGATTGTTGAATTTAGAAATCCTGTTACACTACTTTTTTCAAGGTTTTTCTCTAAGATCATTTTAAGTGCTCCTACATACATTGAGCTCCATCCAAAAGCAATGAAGATTTGAGCAAGCAAAAATTCCCATACAAGGGTGGAAATTGAATATATATAAAAAGCTATTCCAGAGGATAAGGCTCCAATGCTCATTAGAATTCTTGGATTAAACCCATCTACTCTTTGCATTATTATGAACTGTAGAAACGAATTTGTGAAATAAATCACCCCTATCCAGAACTTCGAAATGCCAAGTTCTGAGAGATAGATTGGAAAAATCAGCCAAACAGCACTTGCTCCAGTATGACGAATTAAGAATGCAAAATATATTGAAAAATTCTCCTTTAATAGCGTAAAAGAACTTCTACTTTTTCTTAACTTTTCTGGCGGTATCTTCTCTTTGAGGATTATAAAAAGAGCAAGAAAAGTTAGAATAGAACCAAGAATAAAGATTCCATGGTAGAAAACTATGATTCCTGCGATTAACTGTCCAATTGCCCATCCAAGGCTTCCAAATGACGAGAAATATCCGACGTTCTTGTTTTTGCTATATGCGTAGCTTATTAGGGTGGGTGGAAAAATTCCTATTGAAAAACCAAGTAAAGTTCTTACTAAGAGCAATTGAAAGGCATTTTTAGCGAAACATTGGGCAAAGAAAAAGATTGCTGAGAGGAATAAGCCTGACAAAATGATCAGTTTTCTATCATAGAAATCAGAAATTCTGCCAAAAATATTCGATGTAAAAAAAGTTGAAAGACTGTAAGCCGATGCTATCAATCCAATTTCGAGGTCTGAGGCGCCCAGTTCTTTTGCAAACAATGGAATGAAGAGGAGAGAAGAGGCAATTGAAAGTTGTGTGAGGAAATTGACAATCGGTGCTCGCATCAGTTCATCGATAAGACAATAAATCAGGAGATTTAAAATTTTCTCTACAAATTTTCCTGTTTTCAATTATAATTTATTCTCTTCACTTTTCGGTAACAGCCTCAGACTCTCCCTATCATCACTTGTCAGATCGCCCATCAGTCATCATCGGCAAAAAAAGTCTGAAGATAGAAGAAAAGTTTTTCGGTAAATTAGAAGTAAATTTCATCAACGAAGTTCATCCCATTTTCTGCGCTTTCTAATTTTAAGTCCAATCAAAATCGCAATAAATGCAACAGCCATTAAAAAAATGTAAATCGGGTTGAAAGGAATGTTGAATGAAATCAATGGCAAAGAGAAAGTTGAAGATACGCCTCTCTCTCTTTCTTTACCAATTATACCAGCGAATTCCTCAACTTTTGAGCGTAGAGTTTTTATTTCACCTTCTATTCTTCTCATCTCCTCTATTGCTTGAGTAAATTTTCCAGTATTCAGGAAAGTGAAATTTATGTTTTTCACCTGGTTTCCTAAATCATCAAGTACTTTTTCATGTTCTTTCTGCTTCAGAGCTAACTCAGTATAATTTTCGTGCCCTTTTAGTTTTTCGAGCATGACAGAAGAGTTCAAAAGCATCCTTTGAATCTCGTTTAGAATCAAAGTAAGCTCAGAGTACAGTTTTTGGGCTATTTTTTTGTTAGCCAGGTCATTAAGAGTTTTGAGGGATTCATCTACATCTCCAATTTTTTTATCAGCATCTAAGTATTTTTTACTTATTAAAAAATATTCCGCAGAGTTTATTGATTCTGATACATTCCTAAATTCTTTTTCCTCGTATATATTCTCTAATTTAAGTTTCTCTATAAGATCGCTCATTTTAGCTCTGAGATTTTTTATGTCATTTTTGAATGCTTCTTCGTTTGCAACTCTGAACTTGATTACAGGTAAAGCGTTTGTTTCGCAGTCTTCGCAACTTGCGGTTATTGCAATGAATTCGCAGAGTCTTAAATTGCAAATAGGAACTATTCCTGTAAGATTTACTGTTATTTTAGCAATCCCTCTCTCTTCAGCTCCGAGTTTGAAATATTTTGCATCTATCTGCGCTTTTTTTCCAGCAACTTGTTCATCCCATGTTCCACCCTGGTAATAATCGATTATTAATCTCCAAATTGCATCGCTCAAGTTAGTTTGGAAATAGTAGGTTCTCGGGTTGTTCTCTCCTCCGCCAATGAGAACTCTGTACGCTGATATTTTTGGAGCTATTTCATAATTTATATTTAATCTTTCTCCACCTGTAAAACATTCTTCTTCTGGGATTATCACGTAATCCACCGTAAAATGATTCTTGTTTAGTGTTTCAAGGGCTAGAACTGGAAAGGTCAGAATTCCAAGGATCATCAAACTGACGAGTAAACGCATATTTACTTTTTTTCAGTGAGAAATTTAAAATTTTCTTCTGAAAAGAATTTTTTTATTCGAGTTCAGTTAAAAAATCTTGAATAATGTCTGATACAACAACAAATTTTAAAAATTCGGGGCAAAGTGGAGTTGTAATAGATGAGAAAAGTTAAAAAGACTTGCAGAAATAGTGATAGAACTTGAATATAGCCACATAAATTTCGAAAATCCTGAATTATTTCTGGAAATGGATGAATACTTGTATCCAAATTAAGTCTTTTTCATGGTTGTAATTTATCACGGGACTGGTTTTGATTTTGGATGGAGGGTATTATGGATCTGATTTGCTTTTCTATCTTGCAAGACAAAGAAGCTTAACAGATTCGTGAAATATTCAACTTTTGGGGAATATCTCTAACTCAGTGAGCTTATTTGCTTAGAGATTGTTCTAAAAAATTGTTGAAATATTACGGGATATAATGAACTCCTCAAATAAGCCAAATTTTTAATTGATAATATCCTCGAAAGACTAAAAAATTTCGGAGCTTACGAAGGTCTCTTGGGAAAGAAAAGCAATCCATTATTTCTTAAAGTCTTGAAAAGACAGAGATTAAATTTGTTGGTAAGATAAAATTATCTATCGATTTTGTATTAGTTAGAGTTCTCTTGGCTTCAGGTATAGTTAAACACAGGAAGGAGATTTTAGAGAAAATATTTAGGGGGAATATTAAACGAAAAAGAGTATTTGAATTAAGAGAGGAGACTGGAAAAGCTCTTGAAATCCTTTCAGAAGATTCTAAAATAGAAACAGACATTCTAGGCGACTTTTCTGGGTTTTTGGGGGAAAGAAATCTTTTAAGGCAACAATTATTGACAAAAGAGTCAAAAATTAGCAATTGAGAAGTTTTTCAGTTCATAAATCAATAAGACCTGAAACCAATTTTTCCAAACTCTTGGTTTTTCCGATATGAGCAAAACTCTAAATATCTCTGAGCAAACTTGAGATATGGATCGAGAAGAAATAAGAGTTGCAGTGCTTAGGATTGAGGGAACAAACTGTGAAGAAGAAACTGCAACTTCTTTTAGAAATCTTGGTGTTGAAGCGGAGATAGTGCACTTAAAACAGTTTTACAGCGACATGATAAGATTTGAAGATCAGAGAAGTATTTTTGATTACCACTGTATAGTTTTTCCAGGTGGTTTCTCGGCAGGTGATTATGTTCGTGCTGGTGCGATTTTTTCTGCAAGAGTGAAGAGTGTTCTCAGGAAGGATCTTGAAGAATTTATAAAATATAATTATCCAATTCTTGGAATTTGTAATGGTTTTCAGATCCTTGCAGAACTTGGAGCTCTTCCAGGCTTCGATGAAGATAGACCGATTTCAGATAGACCAGAAATGGCCTTAGCGATAAATGACTCAGGTAGATTTGAATGTAGACAAACCTTGCTACGGGTTGAAAGTAGGAAATGTGTTTTCACGAAAGAGATCGAGAAAGATAAACTTCAAATACCTGTAGCACACGCAGAGGGAAAAGTTGTCTTTCCAAGAGGTAGAGAAGAGGAGTATCTTGAGAAGCTGAAAGAAAACGAACAGCTGGTTTTCAGATATGTCGACGATAAGGGAAATTACTCTGGCTATCCTTGGAATCCGAATGGGAGTTTTTATAATATAGCTGGGATCTGTAATGTTACACATACAGTTCTTGGTTTGATGCCACATCCTGAGAGAGTAACTTTTGATTATAGGAAAAATAGCTTCGGAGATGGATATTATATATTTAAAAGTGTAATATCTTATCTTGAGAAAATATGAGGATCATGGTTGCTGATTACATGACTAAAAACGTTTACACTTTGGGACCGGAAAATACTGTAGCTGATGCGATAGAATTGATAAAGAAGACGGGTCATGATAGTTTCCCAGTAGTAGACTCGGAGATGAGAGTTGTCGGCTACGTTTCTGCAGTAGACATAGTAGGTGTAAATCCTAAGACAAAGATTAAGGATGTCATGTCAAAACAGCTGTATGTTGCAAGAGAGTTCATGGACCTTAGAGATGTCGCTAGGGTTATGTTCAGAACAGGACATTCAAAACTTCCAGTTGTGGATGAATCAAACAGACTTGTTGGTATAATTTCAAATGCAGATGTGATAAGAAGTCAAATAGAGAGAGTAGATTCAACGAAAGTGGAAAAGCTGAAGAGAACAATAGAAAAAGTGCATGGTGTAAAAGTCGAGGTTCAGAGAAGTAAAGTAGAAATTTCTAAACTGATTCCAACGCAAAGCAAAGTTTACGCTGATGAATTGCGTGGAAGAATTCATGAAATTAAACGTGGGCTTGCTGAACCAGTGATTGTCATTAAAAAAGATTCTCGATTCTTTCTTGTTGATGGTCACCATAGGGCTGTGGCTGCGTTGAAACTTGGTATAGAAGAGCTTGATGCTTACATAATTTCAGTAGATGGTGATTTAGAGCTTGGAATTGAGAAGATGGCGAGGAAAAAAGGATTAAATTCACTCAAAGATATCGAAATAATAGAGGATGTCCCCCATCCACTTGTAGAGATAACTTTTAGAAATATGGGTTGATTATGAGAGTCTGGACCGCAAATCTTGATGCTAAGAAGACAAGAGCAATGGGAAGAAAGATTCCAAAGAGATTTGCAGTCCCTAACGTTCGATTTCAAGAGCTAATTCAAGCTTGTAAAGAACTTGGTTTAGATTTTTCCGCGGAGGACAAAAAGTATCCAAGGTGTTGGTGGGAAGAGGGTGGAATGGTTGTGATAAGAAGTAATAATAAAAAGTTGATGATCGATATTGCTAGGAAAATAACTGAAATCAGAGAAAGAAAGAAGAAAAAATGAGATATTCTTTTCTGCTGTCTGGAGAGAACATTGAGATTGCTTTAGCAGAAGTTTTCAGTCTTGCAGAGTGTTTTGGAAAATTAAAAGAATATTTTATCGATAGTAGAGTTTTGACCATAGATTTCGAAGGTGATAACTTCTTTAAAAGGCTTGCATTCTCACACGAGGCTATTGAACTACTGCATATCTGTGATTTTTACGAGCTAGAGAAATTTTTCTCTGAGATCAATGTTAATAGAAGCATTTGTGTTAGAATTAGTGGAATTGGTTTGAAGTCAGATGCGAGTCTTGAAAGAAAATTGGGAGCGATTCTTTGGAAAAAAGGAGTAAAAATAAATTTAGTAGATCCAGATGAGACAATAAGGGTTTATATCACTCCACAGAACTGTTATATTGGACTTCTAAGATTTAAACAAGATAAAAAGCAGTTTTTGGTTAGAAAACCAAATCTTCGTCCATTTTTCATGCCAATCGTAACGCTACCAAAGCTTTCAAAGGCATTAGTTAATTTGACTGCAGTGAGAGAAGGTATAGTCCTCGATCCGATGTGTGGGACAGGTTCTTTTTTAATCGAGGCTGGACTAATGGGGATCGATTTTTGCGGAATAGATTACTACAGAGATATAGTAGAGGGTTGCAGGAGGAATTTAGATTTCATGGGTCTCGGCGGTAATGTTTTGCAAGGAGATGCAAGAAACTTACCTTTCAAAGATGAATCTTTCGATGGAGTTATTACAGATTATCCCTATTTCAAAGCAACAAGAAAAATCAACTGCAGGTATCTCTATGAGCGAAGTCTTGAAGAAATTGCAAGAGTTATAAAGAAAAATTGTAGGGCCGTGATTGTTACGAACATCGATATAGATGAGTTTCCGATGGAGGTCATTTACAAAATGAAGTATAGAGTCCATGGTTCACTCACTAGAAGAATTTACGTGCTCAAAAATTGTAGAATTGATTAGCTTAAAAATTTCTTAAAATTTCGATTAGAGAAGGGTTTCTTTTTACTAGCTCAGTTATTATTGCCTGAACACTCATTTCCCTTATGTTTATTCCTGATATGCTTTTTGCAAGGTTATTCAGCATATCATCATCTAGTTTTAGGAGAAACTCTTGAATTTTTTTGTTCCTTCCCAACTTCCATCCAAAATCGGTTTTCCATAACTCGTCGTATTTCATTAAAAAGGATGATGAGAAATTGTCCTTCTCAACTGCTTCATAAGCAACGACTCCCGCGTGGTAACCAGCACTCAAAGCGTTTGCAATTCCACCACCTGTTATAGGATCAGAATGATATGCAGCATCTCCCGCAAGCATTATGTTATCTGTAACTGCAGTTGTAATCTCTCCATAAACTGGCACCGCCCCACAAACGAGTTCAACTATTTTACCCTTGACTCCAATTTTTTCTATAAACTTATCGAGATATTCTTTGGCCGTTGCTTTTGCCATTGAAGGTAAAACTCCGATTCCCACGTTTGCACAGTTATTTTCTTTCGGAAAAATCCATGCATAACCACCAGGTGCGAGATTTTTTCCTAAATAGAAATAAGTGTAGCTCTCATCTATTTTGATATCTGAAATCAAATATTGAGCACAACTCTCTATTTCACTCTTCTTTAGTGTTTTTATTATTCCTGCTATTCTTCCAACTCTACTCTCAACCCCATCAGCACCAATGAGAATCTTTGTTTCAACTTCCCATCTCTCACCCATTTTATTCATCTTCAATCTCAACTTATCTCCAACTCTCTCAAAACTAACAAAAGCAGTTTTAACTATAATCTCTGCTCCTGCTTTTGCAGCAAGTCTTGCAAGATGTCGATCAAAGATCTTTCTTTCGAGAACGAAACCAACTTCATTTCCAGCCATCTCTTCTGCCATCACGACTTCAGTCCCGTCTGGAGCGTATATCTTTGCTCCAAAAACTTCTGCGGCAATCCATTTTTTGTCAACTTTTAGGAATTTTCCAAGACTTTGTTTACTTATACCTTCTGCACATCTTACTGGAGTACCAATCTCTTGTCTTTTTTCAATTAAAAGAACATTCAAACCCCTTTCAGCACAGGTTTTTGCAGCCATACTTCCTGCAGGTCCTGCACCAACAACGACAACGTCGAACATATCACACCTCCATAATGCTCAGGGCACCCATAGGACAAACTTCAACACAGATACCACAGCCATTGCAGTTCTCATTGATCTCGAGAAAGGTCTCAATTAGTTCCGTTGCAAAGAGGTTGCAAACTGCAACACATGCACCACAGTAGGCACACTTTCTTCTGTTAACCACTGCTCTCTTTACCATAGAGCTTTGTCTTGAAAGTGAATTTATCTCTTTTGGCTAAATTTTTCCGAATCGTACACTAAGTATTCAAGTGAAAATTCTTGGAATAAATTTAAACATATAGGAAATTTTAATAATTTTTACTGTTCTGAATCCATTGCGACTTCTAAGAGTCTAGTTTATTATTCTCTTTTCTAATATCAAAGTTTCGAAGTTTAGAGGGCTTAAAAAAGCAACATCTTTGCAATATAGTCTCTGAGTTCTCCTCTAGAAGCGGATATGAATGTAACCCAAGTGTGATAAAAATGGAAAAATAGTTAAAGGTCAGGATAGAGACTATTTATGAACTTCGAGTTTACTCAAGAACAGGAAGATATTAGAAAGGCAGTTAGAGAATTTGCAATTAAGGAATTTTTGAAGGAGAAGGCAGAGGAATACGATAAAAAAGAAGAGTTTCCTTTCGATATCTGGAAAAAAGCATGTGAGCTGGGTTTCATCGGGATCCATTTCCCCGAAGAATATGGTGGGGCAGGTATGGGTTGTCTAGAAAACACATTAGTAGCAGAGGAGTTTTGTAGAGTAGACAGCACGATAGGAAGCGCTGTAATCTTAGCAGACTTCTCTTCGGAACTCTTACTACTATATGGTAACGAGGATCAGAAAAAAGAGGTTTTGCCAAAGGTTGCGAAGGGAAAAGCTATTACTGCTGGCTGCTATACAGAACCGGAGGCGGGAAGTGATTTGACAGCTATAAGAACTAAAGCTATTAGAGATGGTGATGAGTGGGTAATAAACGGTTCAAAAACTTTTATAACAAATGCACCAATTGCTGATTACTTCATAGTTCTTGCAGTCACCGGAGAAACGCAACCGCGTTATCGTGGCTTTACAACTTTTCTACTTAACAAAAAGATGGATGGAATAAAAATAACTCCGATAAAAGGTAAACTTGGCATAAGAGCTTCTCCAACTGGTGAAGTGGCTTTCAAAGACGTTAGAGTTGACGATTCTGCAGTTGTTGGTCAACTAAATCGTGGATTTTATCAAGTTTTGGAATTCTTCAATGAGAGCAGGATTGAAATCGCAGCTCAAGCTTTAGGTATTGCTCAAGGAGCTTTTGACAGAACTATCAACTATTTGAAGCAGAGAAAACAGTTTGGACAGCCAATAGGTGCTTTTCAAGCATTGCAGCATAGAATTGCCGATTTAAAGGCACAAATTGAAGCTGTTCGTCTTCTAATTTATCGTGCTGCATGGAACTGGGATTCAAAGAAAGTAGATCCAGCTATAACTTCAATGGCAAAATATTTTGCCGGAAAACTAGCTGTAAAAGTTTGTGATGAAGCTGTACAGATGCATGGCGGATATGGATATATAGCCGAATACGAAGTTGAGAGATTTATGAGAGATGCGAAAATCACTGAAATCTACGAAGGGACAAAAGAAGTTCAGTTGAACACGATTTCGAGAGAGATTTTCGGGAAGATGAGATAAATTTAAATATTTTTTTGTCGAATTGTTCTGTGTCTAAAAAAGTAATTTTAGCGATCGACAGAGATGATGATCTTGGGCAAAAAACAGGAATAGTTTCCCCGGTGATTGGGAGAGAGAATGTTTTCCAGGCTGCAGTCAGATTGATTCTTGCAGATCCAGAAGATTCAGATGCAAACGCTATTTTTTCTGCAATTAAGATTTACGATGAACTGATCGAAAAGGGTGAAGATTGCGAGATTGTGATAATTGCTGGAGACAAGAGTGTTGGAAAAATCTCTGATAGCAAAATAGCGGAAAATTTAGATACAATTCAAATGAAGTTGAATCCAGAGAGTGTCATCGTTGTAACAGATGGCTCAGAAGATGAATTCGTGATGCCATTGATCTATTCTAGATTCAAAGTAGATATTCTGCATAGAGTAGTTATAAAGCAAAGTAAAACTCTCGAGAGTACTTATTTTCTTCTTAAGAGAATGTTTAATGAACCAAAAGTTGCAAGAGTAACCTTAGCTCCCCTAGGTATAATTTTTCTCGTCTATTCAGTTTTCCTTTTACTTCAACATCCCGAATGGGGAGTAGGAGGAATAATTCTATTCCTTGGACTTTACTTCGTCATAAAAGCCTATGGTCTTGATAAATTGATTTCGGAATTCATGAATTCTGTTAGGAGAAGTATCAGTGAGGGTAGATTGTCTTTTATCTTTTACCTAGGAGCAGGGATACTCTTGCTAATAGGAATTTCAACCGGTTTTAATGCCTCTCTCTTACATATTTTACCACATCTAGCAATCGCGACCTTCATATTCTACAGCATTGGTTGGATAACTTTATCAGCAATTTCGATAGCTCTTGCAAGAGCAATCGATGCTTTCAGCGAGGGTAGAAAGGTTGGAAAACACTTCACATCTGCTTTCATTGCAATATCAATTGGTTTGGTGATTTGGGGTGCTTCAGGTTATATCATAAGTCCAGAAGTTCGAGACTCGGTTTATAGGTTTGCAGCAGTAATCTTCGCTGCATTGTTCATTTCTGCGATTGGTCTATTGTTCACAAGAAAGTGATAACCTCCTCAAACTTTTTAAGTTTCTCTTTTCCCTTTTTTAGCTTTTTATTGGCGAATTCAACCACTGTTCTTAGATAATCCTCACTCATTAAAATTCTCCCTTCAATGGCAACTGGCAATTCTAGTCTTTCAAGCGATGAAACTTCGACTATAAGGTTTTCAATAGAAATAATGCCCGATCTCCGAAATCCGACGTTGTTTGAAACTTCGAGCAATCTCTTGGCACAAATAAAGTCTTTACAGGCTATGTGGATTATTGGAGGATACTGGATTAACCAAGTCTGTCTTCTAGCCTTTAAGATTGCAGAAAAGATTTCTTCAAAGCTCACATTTTGATGCCATTTACCAAGAAATTCTGAATCCTCTTTTTTGCCAAAATTTTCGACTTCTATCACTACAATCCTTCCACTGCAACTTGAGATAGTCACATATTTTTCAAGGTTATTTATTTTATCGAGGATTGGAATTAGATCATCATCAACTTCTTTATTTTTTCTTGCTCTCTCGTAAATCTCAATTTTTCTTTTCCTGTAGCTATTCCAATCACTTCTTTGCAATTGTTGAAACATAGGCAAGAAATGCATCTAGCTGAATTCTCTCGTTTGCACCTTCGGTCAATCTGAAATCTATTTCTCCTAGTTTGTCAATCAGAACTACTTTAAGTTTTTCATTCATCTTTGAAGAGACTATTTCTCTGAAAAACTGAGAAACGACATCTTCACCACTCATTCCATATTCGATCATCAGTTTTGCAAGCTTTTCCCTTGCCTCGAAAAAGTTGCCTTTCAGAGCAGTTTCTATGATATCAGAGATCTCCTTTGGTTGAGCAGTTGCAGTTATCTGATATATTTTATCTGTGTCTATTACTTCTCCAATTGCTGCAACTCCTTGCAAAGCGTTAATAGCTCTTCTAAAGTCTCCTCCAGCGATGTAAATAATTGCCTCAATACCATCTTCGGTAATCCTTACTCCTTCTTTTTTGCATATCTCAAGTAACTTCCTTTTCATTGCTTCCTTAGGCACAGCTCTAAACCTAAAAACTGCGCATCTACTTTGAATAGGCTCTATAATTCTACTAATGTAGTTACAGCTTAAGATAAATCTGCAACTACGTGAAAACATTTCCATTGTTCTTCTTAGAGCTGCTTGAGCATCTGCTGTTAGTGCATCTGCTTCGTCAAGGAATATTATTTTGAAAGGAGCTGAAATTGGCGCAGTTCTTGCGAATTCTTTTATCTTGTGTCTGACAACGTCTATCCCTCTTTCATCGCTTGCATTCATCTCAATAAAGTTCTCTCTCCATAGGTCACCGAAAAGATCTCTAGTAAGGGCAATTGCAGTTGCAGTTTTTCCTGTACCAGGAGGACCGGAGAATAGCATATGGGGAATGTTTTTCCTTTCAACATAGCCTTTCAATCTTCGAACGATTTCATCTTGTCCAACGACTTCATCGAGTGTTCTTGGTCTATATTTTTCTATCCATATTTCGAATTCTTCCATTGATTTTTTGTTTTAGGTAATGTAAAAAAATTTATCGTGATCCGTTTAAAGCTAAGAAGATGTTATTAACAACATTCTTTGTAAGCGAAAGTATTAAATGTCCTCTTGAGTTCTAAGAATTCATGGCAAAAAAGAAGAAAGTGAAGCAAGCAGCGAAATTTGGGGCAGGATTTGGGTTGAGTGTTCGAAGAAAGTGGCTCGAAATAGACATTCCACAGAGGCAGAAATATGTTTGTAAAAAGTGTGGAAAGAGAGCAGTTAAGAGAATTGGAACTGCTATATGGGAATGCCGTAGCTGTGGCTACAAATTTGCTGGTGGATGCTATACACCTTCGACAACTGCAATGAAGATCCTAGAGAGAGAGGTAATGAGTTAATTATGAGCTACATCTGCATGATATGTGGTGCTGAGGTTGACATAGATCCTGAGAAAAGTAGAGTACAGTGTACCATGTGCGGTAATAGAATTCTGAGAAAACCTCGACCACCAGCGAAGAAGAGAGTATCTGCAGTATGATTTAAATATTCTTGTACAAAGAACATCCATGCATAAGAGATTTAGTTGTAGAATCATAAATTCAGGTTTGGCAAAAGGTAAAGCTCTGGTTTCGAAGAATCCAATTTCTCTTTTGGGAGACATCGACGAAAATGGTATTTTTGTAGTTGGTGAACTTAAAGGGAGAAGTGTTGCAGAAAAGGTTTTAGTCTTTCCATCTGGTAAAGGCTCTACTGTTGGTAGTTACACACTTCTAAGACTGAAAAAGAGAGGTTTAGCTCCTTCAGCGATAATAAACAGAGAAAGTGAAGCTATAATTGCTATAGGTGCCATCATAGCAGAAATTCCCCTTGTGGATTCACTTTCTGATGATTTTTTTCTTAGAAGTTAAGTCAGATGATAGGATTTTTGTGAATGCTTTGAAAGGCTACGTCGAGATAGATTTTTCAAGTGTCTAAATTCGAGTAATATTTCTATTCTTGAACTCTTCCAGGATCTCTACTGCTCTCTTCCACTCTATCTCGCTTAGTAAAGGATCTCTGGAGTTGTTGAGAATAAAAGCTTCGGTCCTCTCAACACAAGTACCGCATTTGAGACAAGGCCTCTCGCCACCTGAATAGCAGCTCCATGTTAGCTCATAAGGAACTCCAAGCTGGAGTCCTAGCGATACTATCTCTACTTTCTTCATATCTATAAACGGAGCTTTTAGCTCTACAGGTTCCCATATGTTCGCAAGATAGATGGCTGTATCCATAGCTTTTATGAATTCTTTTCTGCAATCTGGATACATGCAATCGCTCTTGTGTGCAGCATAGTAGACTTCGCGCAAACCCAACTTTACAGCATAACCAGCAGCTATGGATAGCAATATCATGTTTCTGTTTGGTACTATTGTTAATCTCTGTTTATCTTCAGTATAATATCCTTCAGGAATTTCATCATCTCCGGTGATTGCACCCTTGCTTATCAGCTCATGGATAGAAGAGATGTCAACGATTTTGTGAATTACGGGTCCTATTCTTGAAGCATGTTCTGTAACTTTTTTTGCGCAATCGATCTCTTTCGAATGCTTCTGTCCATAGATAAAAGTTAGAGCATGGATTGAGTAACCTTTATGGAGTAGATAGTATAGAAGGGTTGAACTATCCACTCCTCCGCTCAAGATTAGTACAACTTTCACATAATAACTTTTAGAATTTTAAACTTTAATTTTGCGGTGATTTAAAAGGTTTTGAGCTTAAAGAAAAATCTTTATTGATTAGGCTGATTTATTTCATGCAAGTTCTGAAGAGGATTTTCAGTAGTATGGATGGAAAAGAAGTCCCAGCTTACATTTTTTCTCCCGAAGAGAGAGATAAAGTGTTATTGATTCATGGATATTCATCTTCGAAAGATGAAATGCTTGGATTAGCTTTTAGGGTTGCAGAAAAAGGATATAGTGCAATCGCAATCGATCTTAGGGGTCACGGGGAGAACGAGAATGAATTCGATGAAAATGTTCTAAATGACGTTGAAGGTGTGCTCAGAGAAGTTAAGATGAAAGGTGAAAAAATTATAACATTTGGACATAGTCTTGGGGGTTTGTTAAGTCTTAGTAGTTCTTCTGACTTTGCTATTGCCGTTTCTCCTCCTCTAATGTCTACAGTGACACTCGAAGTAGAATTCATGCTAAGAATTAACTCCTGTAAAGTATTGGAGAAAAATGGAGCAATATTCAGAATTTTAAAAAATCTGAACCCACCTGAGAGGAGGAGAAATGCAACTATTTTCTTTGGAAAGGGTGAATCTGAGGGAATTAAAATGGCGATAAGGAAATGGGCAGAAGGAAGAGAAGTTAATCTAATAGAAATCGAAGAAAAACAGGCTAAGCTTCCAGATTTAGATGTAGATGGAGAGAAATTAAAGGTTTACATTCCAAAGTTCGTCAGTCATCAAGCAACGATTCATGCGAGGAGAATACTCGAGTTTTTTGAGTAAATAAATCCTCTTTTCACACCTTTTTTGCTCACCATAACTCCTGATGAGTTTCTACGCTGGATAGGAATATCTTCAAGGTTCAATCTTATGCAGTATCCATCGCTACTAATAAGAAAAACTTCCCCTTCGTCGCAAACTTCTGCAAGAGCGATTTTACCACTTTTCTCACTGACCTTATATCCAGATATCCCCATTGCTCCACGATTCATGACACGGAATTCGGAAACATCGCACCTCTTTCCATATCCCCTTTCGCTTAGAATGAGGATATTTTTTCTTTTTCCTGAAGTAAGATAAGCTATACTATCCCCTTCTCGGAGAGTAATAGCAAAAACACCCCTTGAATTTCTAGAATAGATTGGTATTTTTTCCGAGTCAAGTCTAAGAACGTAACCGTTTCTTGTAACTATGAATATATCTCTACCTTTAAGAATGTCTACAAAAGAGATTCTTTCAGTAGAGGCTAGTATTCCAGCTCTTTTTGCATTCTCGAAATCTTCAATTGGAACTCTTTTTATATGTCCAGTTTCTGTTAATATGACTATATAGCTGTTTTCAAAGTTTTTAATACCAAAAGCAGACACTATTTTCTCATCTTCGATTCTTATAATTTTTTTGAGAGAAACTCCATTTGTTGATCTATCCATTTTTGGAATCTCTTCAGCATCTATACAGAAAACTCTGCCTGAATCTGTAAAGATAAGAATCTTTTCATCACTTCTACATGTACCAAAGACAACTATCTCATCTCCTTCGTTCATATGGATAGCGAGTATACCAACTCCTCCTCTTTCTTGTTTCCTGAAAACATCGATTTCCATTCTCTTTGCAAATCCGTTTGAAGTTATAAGAAGTAAATTCTCTTCAATTTCAATGAAATCTACTGTTTTTTGGATTATTCTTGTCCTCCTAGGATCGCTGTATCTCTCCTTGATTTCTCTTATCTCTCTAATTAGAATCTCATTAACTTTTCGCGGTTCTGCGAGTATTTCTTCCATTTCTCTTACGAATTTTGTCAGATTAGAGTGTTCATCGATCAAAGCCTGTCTTTCGGTACTAGTAAATTTCTGGAGCTTTGTTTGAAGAACAAATTCGGCTTGAGATTCGGATAAGTTAAAAATATCCATTAGCGCTTTTTTTGCTTCTAACGGTGATTTTGATACTCTTATAGTTTTTATCGCATTGTCGAGATCTTCGATCACTTTCTTTAAACCTTCGATTATGTGAAGTCTCTCCTTAGCTTTTTCGAGCTCGTATTTGATCTTCCTCTTTGTTACCTCTCTTCTATGCTCTATGAAGTAAGAGATCAATTCTAAAAGGTTCATTATTTTTGGTTCGTTGTTGTAAAGGGCAAGGAGGTTAATTCCGAAAGTCGTTTCAAGATTTGTGTGGTTGTATAGTTTTCTGAGAGCTGTATTGGTTGAACTTTTTACTTCGATAACTATTCTGATACCTTCACGATCTGATTCGTCTCTTATGGTCTTTACTTCATCTAATTTTCCCTCCTTTACAAGTTCTGCTATGCTCTCTATCAATCGTGCTTTGTTAACCATGTATGGTACCTCTTTTATCACAATTCGGTCTTTTTCA
The DNA here is from genome assembly GCA_025057895.1 of Archaeoglobaceae archaeon. Lineage (GTDB taxonomy): Archaea > Halobacteriota > Archaeoglobi > Archaeoglobales > Archaeoglobaceae > WYZ-LMO2. The sequence goes on from JANXEF010000004.1 coordinate 56,520, forward strand.
ACTTCAACTGTACCTCTAACAGTTATTTTTCCTTTTCCAGTTCTGTAAGCTTCGATTATTCCGTCTTTTCCTATTATTTCTCCACCTGTCGGAAAATCAGGTCCCTCGATGAAACGCATAACATCATCAAGTGTCGCGTTTGGATTTTCGATGCAATATACTATAGCATCGCAGACTTCGGAGAGATTGTGGGGGGGTATATTCGTTGTCATTCCAACTGCAATGCCACTTGAGCCATTTATGAGGAGATTCGGAATTCTTGAGGGAAGAACAACAGGTTCTTTGAGGGTGGAATCAAAGTTTGACATGAAGTCGACGGTGTTTTTATCTATGTCTGCGAGCATTTCTTCAGCAATCTTCGTCAACCTTGCTTCGGTGTATCTCATAGCAGCTGGTGAATCTCCATCGATACTTCCGAAGTTTCCTTGCCCTTCGATGAGGGGATATCTCATCGTAAAATCTTGAGCAAGTCGAACAAGTGTTTCATAGACAGCAGCATCTCCATGGGGATGATATTTACCTAGAACTTCTCCAACGATTCTCGCACACTTTCTGAAATTTTTATCACTCTTTAGCCCCATTTCATACATAGCATAGAGTATTCTTCTCTGCACAGGCTTTAGTCCATCTCTTACATCTGGTAAAGCTCTACCAACGATTACGCTCATCGCGTAATCGATGTAAGAACTCCTCAACTCTTCCCCTATATCTCTAATTATTTCCACGAGGAATTCTCTATGAGAGGATTTAAATCGATTCTCCATATATCTGAAAGGTAAGAAAAGCCATAAAAATCGTGGAAAATCACTTCTTTTAAAAGAAAGCTTTTTTGATAGAGATGTCATGAAAATGAGAAAAGATTAATTATCTTAAATACTTCTTCTTTCATGAAGCATCTACTTTCAATTTCGGATTTGAGCAAGGAAGAAATCCTTTCAATTCTCGAACTCGCAGAAAAGTTAAAATTTGAAAGACAAAAAAGGATATTTAAAGAATATTTGAGGAACAAAAGTCTTGCGATGATATTCGAGTTACCCTCTACTAGGACTCGTATCTCCTTTGAGATTGCAATGCTCGAATTAGGTGGACATGCGCTTTATCTTAGCTGGAATGATCTCCAACTTGGAAGAGGAGAACCAATAAAAGATACGGCAAGGGTAATGAGCAGATATGTCAATGCGGTTATGATGAGAGTGAGAAATCACTCCACGATCGAAGAATTTGCTCGCTTCTCTTCAGTCCCAGTTATCAATGGATTGAGCAATCTTGAGCATCCCTGTCAAATATTGGCAGATTTGCTCACTATAAAGGAAAAGAAGGGTAGATTGGATGGAATAAAAATTGCTTGGATTGGTGATGGAAACAATGTTTGCAACTCTCTAATCTTAGCAGCTGCAAAACTTGGAATTAGGATAGATGTTGCGTGTCCAGAAGGATATGAGCCAGATTCGGATATCATCAAGTTTGCACACTCAGTAGGAGTTTTTAAACTACTTAGAAATCCAAAAGAAGCAGTTATGAATGCCGATATCATCTACACTGATGTATGGGCTTCTATGGGGCAAGAAGCAGAAAGAGAGAAAAGACTCAAAGCTTTTAAAGATTATCAGGTGAACGAGAATTTACTCAGAATTGCTAGAGATGCAATTGTTATGCATTGTCTTCCAGCACATCGTGGTGAGGAGATAACGGACACAGTCATTGAAGGAAAAAATAGCGTTATTTTCGATCAGGCGGAAAACAGATTGCATGCGCAAAAAGCCTTATTGATTAATCTCATTATTTGAGTTGTAAATACATATCAAACTCGTAATATGGAGCAACGATTTCGAATCCGAGTTTTTTGTAAACATGTATAGCTCTTGCGTTTGTTCTTTCAGTCACTAGCATTATTCCATCAAAACCAGCTTTTTTACAATACTCGATTATGAGTTTCATCATCTCTTGTCCCAATCCACGGTTTTGGTAATCTTGATGAATAAAGATCATGAGATCAACTCGATTTTTTTCGTCTGGAACAATCACAAGGTGTCCTACTACTTTTTCATCTTTTTCTGCTATGATAGAGAAACCATTTTTGCTTAAATAATCTATCCAGTTCTCTATTGCAGTTCTCGTCATTGGAGGTAGACCGAGACAAGAATAGTTGGGATTGTAGTTCACGTACATCTCTATGAGCTTCTCTCTATCCTTCTCGTGATAGTATTGTCTGACAATTATTTCTTCTCCAGCTTTGTCTCTCACGATTACATCTTTGAAAGTTGGAAACAGGATCGTTACCACAAATCTACTGGGACTTAAAGTTTTTAAGTTTTTTTAGAGAGGATTAATTTAAATAGAATTTTATGAGACATTTAATACATACTCCTACTCTCTATCTCACCAACCATGTTCACTTTTAAGAGTTCTTTAGCAATCTCAAATTTATAGTTTCCAAGTAAGAACATCAACTTTACAAGTGCTGTTTCGGGGAGCATATCTCCTCCCTCGATCACACCTGCATTTAGTAAGTCTCTACCCGTATCGTAAACGCGGTTACACACTTTTCCATTCAAACACTGTGAAGTCATGACTACTATAGAGTCTCCACAAATCTTTTTTAGGGTTTCTATCCAGTCTGTTGAAACATGTCCAAGTCCTGTGCCTTCAATTACGAAACCCCGATATCCTTTGGAATAGAAAAATTCGATTATTTCGGGACTTAGTCCAGGGAAAAATTTTATGAGTACGACTTTTTCCTCTAGTTTATCTCTTAAACTCAGTTCTCTCTCATCTCTTCTGAATCGCCATGAAAGCCACTCTATTTCAAGAGAGGGATAGTTTATCTTAGCCACAGGTTTTGTGTTTATTGACTGAAAAGCGTCTCTTCTTGAGGTGTGCATTTTTCTAACTTTAACTCCACGATGTGCATAGCAGAAGTCATCATTTGTCGTTCCATGCATACATACCAGTACTTCTCCAACATCACTGACACTTAGTTTTGCAGAGCAGAGCAAGTTTATGACAGCATCGCTGCTAGGTCTATCACTACTCCTCTGTGATCCTACAAAAATTATTGGCTTTGGAGTTGAGATCATAAAAGATACGGCGGAAGAAGAATAGTGCATAGTATCGGTACCATGGGTTACTATTACTCCTTCGTGACTTTTTAAAGCTTCATAAATCCTTCTAGCAAGTTCGATCCAGTAATAGGGTTTCATGTTTTCACTTAAAATGTTGTAAAGAAGTTCTGTCGAAATGTTACAGATATCAGCGATTTCTGGAACATCTGAAATTATCTCTTCTGCTGTAAACTGACTTGTAACAGCTCCAGTTCTATAGTCAATCCTGCTCGCAATTGTTCCACCTGTCGAGATTATTTTCACTTCAGGTAAACCATCTTTTTTCCTTATCTCTTTCTTAATAGGGGCTTTTTCAACATCTTCAAGTATTTCTATTAGCTCGTATTCTGTGAATCCGACGTTGTAGCCATTTTCAAGCTTTAGCACAAAGTTTTCTGTAAAACTTGGCATAACTGTACCCTCAAAAACTCTACCTTTTGCTTTTATCTTAACTCTTTTACCCGTTAACATCAAGGATACCCCCTATTTTCTTTACTTCTTTTTTCATTAATTCTAATCTAATTGCTATTTTTTCTCTCAATCTTTTGATAACTCTTCGATTTTTTCTCAGTTTATCTTTCCTTTTATCAATCATCCTCAATACTTCTTCTTTTGCTGTTCCTCCTAGGTTTCTTCTTCTCTCCACTGCTTTCTCAACATCCAAAGCATCTTTTAACATTTCATCATCAACTTTTATTTCATAACCAAAATCTCTAGCAGTTTTCTCGACAGCATCTGCAGTCATTGGGAGATTTTGTGACACTATCCTACTAACTATTCTATGTGCATCTCTGAATGGAATTCTGAATTCTTTTACAAGCATATCTGCAACTTCAGTTGCTGTCGTGAACTTCTCTTTTGATCTCTCTTTGAGAAGAGCTGTGTTGAATTTCACACCTTTCATCATTCCATTCATAACTTCTAGTGATTCAATTGTGAGTTCCATTGTATCGTATATGATTTTATTCATCTCCTGAAAATCTCTGTTGTAGCTAAATGGTAAAGCTTTGTAAATTGCCATTGCTGAAGTGAGATCACCAATTATCTTTCCAGTTTTTGCTCTGATTAGTTCAGCTATGTCTGGGTTCTTTTTTTGTGGCATTATTGATGAAGTTGAAGCAAATTCGTTAGGTAATTCGATGAAGCGAAGGGTCGAGAAAATTATGATCTCCTCTGCTATTCTTGAAATGCTGAGCATTATCGAAGAGCAGACAAAAATAGATTCAATGATGAAATCGCGTGAGGAAACAGCATCTTCGCTGTGTTCTAATACACTGTTAAAACCGAGTATTTTTGCTGTGAACTCTCTATCAAGACTGTAACTTGTTGATGCAAAAGCTGAAGCACCAAGAGGACAGATATTTGCTCTTCTAAAGGCGTCTATAACTCTTTCGATATCTCTGTCGAGCATATCGAAATATGTCAGAATGTGGTGTGACAATCTTGTTGGTTGTGCGAACTGTAGGTGTGTAAATCCTGGCATTATTGCATCGTTTTTCTCAGCATTCTCCAAAATTGTTGACTGCAGTTCAATAATTTTTTCAGCAATTATTATCAAATGATCTCTTACAAACATTCTGAGACAAGTCGCCACTTCATCGTTTCTAGATCTGCCTGTATGCATCCTTTTTCCCTCTTTTGTTAGCTTGGTCACCTCTGCCTCAATTGCTTCATGAACATCTTCGAAATTTAATTCGTAACCTTTTTTTCTTACCTCTTTCAGAGCATTTATTATCTCTAATGCTTCTTCTCTTTTTATATGACCATTTTTGTGTAAATTGAGTACGTGTGCAACATCTACGAGAATGTCGTAGTAAAAGATTTTTGAATCGTGCTCAATAGAGCTAGAAAACTTCAATGCTTTCGGATCAAATTTTCCTAATCTCTCTTTTCTGAACATCAAATCCATCTCTCCTCTCCATTTTCGAATCTCTCCTTTTTCCATATTGGTAAATCCGTTTTCATGAGTTCAACAGCGAGAATAAGGGGAGCCCAAATGTCTTTTCTGTGTTGTCCAATGACTCCAATATATACTATATCTTCTCCAGGCTTAATCTTTCCGATTTTGTGGTAAATCTCTACATTCTTTATTCCTGGGAATTTTTTAACCTTTTTAACTAGTTCTTTTACTTTATCATCTAGAATCTCCTTGTAAGCTTCATACTCCAGCATTTCAACCTTTTTACCTTCTGAAACACCCCTCGCAACTCCCACAAAAATACCTACTGCTCCACAATCCATTAAACCTTTTTTTAACTTTTCTGCAATTGACTTTATGGTTTCGAATTCTGGAGCTTTTTGCAAATCATCGATTTTTTCAGCTTTGGGTATATTGAAACCAACCTCATCTTTTATTTCTTCTATTTCGAGTTCGAATCCCTCGAGTATTGCAAAATCGAAACCAAGATCTGTAAGACACTCGAGTACAATTCCTAAGTTTTTAATCTCGGAGATTATTTTTAATTCTCCTGCAATCGCACAAAACTCGTTTTTTCCATTCTTTGCCACAAGAACAGCTTTTCCAATTTTTTTTGCATCTTCAAAGGTCGCTTCATTACCCAAAACAATTTTCAAGATTTTTCACCCCCTATCGAACAGAAAAAAAGATATCATCAAAAACACTTAATCTTTTGAATAAAATTTTTATGCCAAAAAAGAGTTTGAAATTTAGATGTCTTCTTTCATGATATGCAAGTGTGGGAGAATTGCAGAAATAAAGTGCAGAAGATGTGGAAGATATATTTGTAGAAAATGCCACCACCATCACGGTCTTTGTCTGGAATGTCGCAGGAAGATGATTAAAGTTTAAAAACATCTCAAACACAAATTAAAAAGTTAAAAATTTTTTACAACTCCCTCACCTTTCACATTTACGTCTCCAACCCAACCTTTCTCAGTCTTTTTGAAAGTTGGAAGCACCTCAAATGAACCTTTGATCCTTATTTCTCCACCACGCATATCTCCGCCTACGAAACCGCAAGAACCATGGATTTCAATAACTCCACCACGCATCTCCATACCAATAAAATCACCAGCATTACCCTTTATTATTATTTCTCCACCACTCATCTTGTCGCCTACATAGTTACCAGCGTTACCTTCGATCAAGATTTTTCCAGCACTCATACCAACTGCATCGCCATAGTAAGCGCATCCAACGAGATTCTTGGCGTTACCTTTCACGATTATCTCTCCACCAGCCATCTCTGTTCCAAGCCAGTCATCTGCGTCTTTCTCAATTATTATTCTGCCACCACGCATGAATGCTCCACAATTTGTGCCTATACTTCCTTTAACAAGGATCTCACCATCTACCATCCTCGTTCCAACCCATTTAACTCTGCTAAAATCACCACCAAGTACAATTTTCTTATCTTCTCCCTCTTTTGAAATTTCGAAGAGCTCACCAAGTTCAACTATTTTGTTTCCATAGAAAACCTTGAACTTTTTGACTTCTTCAACTTTTTTTAAAGCAAGGTCTGGAGTGATTTCAGCTTCAACACACACTTCAAAATACTTCTTTGGCTTTATTATAAGCATCAGATCACCTCTATCCTTTTAGATTTTTTCAGCCAGCGTTCATCAACTCCATAGTTGCTGAACTGAACAGTGTAAAAATCGAAATAACTCTTCACATCAGGTATCACAGCTTCAACATCAACTTTCTTACTTGCATCCACCCAGAATGTTTTTCCAAAAACCTCTTTTACGAGTTCTCCTTTTTTAGCTACGACATCCCCATCTTTTATCGTAAATTCTGAGACTTTGAATGCTTTGTATACTCTATCGAACTCATTACTAAAGTCCGTAGTTAGTGGATTTAGATCGTAGATAGCTATATCCGCATCTGCACCGATGCCAAGATGACCTTTTTTATCAAGCCCCATTACTCTTGCAGGTAAACTCCTCGTCATATGAATAACTTCGTAGAGTGTTTTCTCAGTTTCAATGCTCGGTAGAGTTGTTGCTTTCTGAACGTATTGATGCACTCTCTTCAGTTCCCCCTCACGCATTTTCTTGCTCATCAACATTGCCATCACGTACGGGTACTCTGTGAATGGTCCACCGTTCGGATAATCCGTTGTGAGCACAACTTTGTCGCTTTCAATAAGCAATCCGAGTTCTAAACCAATTGCCCATTGCAGAGTGTGTACAGGATTGCTTGGTAGATAGCCAATTGGAACTATCCCAGCACCAGTTTCAACTTCAGTGTCCTTGTTGCTCCATCTAGCTCCGATGAGCTTGTGAAGAGTGAACTGGAATGGTGCGTCACCAGTCATTGCGGTTGCATGTCCAAATATTGCTTGTCCCATATCAATCGTTACATTATCCATCGAATTCACAATTTTAGCAATCTCTGCGGCGCCGCTTGCTACATCTCTCCAGCTATTTCCAGCATAGGAATTAAATTGCACGTGTGTTACATGAAGAATCTGTCTTTTTTCGTTTTTGAGTCCATTAGCGAGCTTTATAGATTCGATCGTAGTCTGGTAGTTTCCTGGAATGCCGAGATTGTTACAATGCAGATGAATCGAGTGTGGTAAATTTAGTTCCTCGTTTGCCCTCATCAACCACGTTATTATTTCTCTTGGAGTGACAGCAAATCCAGGAACCTGTTCATCAAGGCCTTTGACATTTCCACCGTACATCCATGCTTCAACTCCTCCTGGATTCACGATTTTAACTCCAAAGCCTTTACTTCTCTCTATTGTCCAAGCGATAAGAGATTTCAGCTTTTCAAGATTCTTTTCCTCAATGCATTTGAAGACAAGATGCCAATTACCGAAAACAGGTAAAGCCCCCTTGTCTATTATCGGAATTGCATCAAGCTCTTCGTGTGTGTGAGGAGAGGTAATTGGTGGTGTTGCAGCTTCAAAGCTCATAGTATAGCCCATTTTCGCATATTCATAACCAATCGCTGGGGCAGTTAGCAAAACTCTTCCAACTGTTGCCCTAAACTTACCCGCAATGTTTCTGACAACTCTCATTTCTTCTGGACGCATAACTCTACCAGTATTTATCTTACCCCCTGCGATATGAGCATGCATATCAATACCACCAGCAACGACGAGTTTACCACTCGCATCGATGACCTTGCAATCCCCCTTCTTTACCTTGCTCTCTTCAACAATTTTACCATCTTTAACAAATAGGTCCATTTTTTCAGCATTAATTCTATTTTTGGGATCTACAACAACCCCATTTTTAATCCACAGCATTTTTTCACCCCTTTAGCTTTTCAACTCTCTTAAGCATTTCTTCTAGGATCTTTTCATCGGTCCAGTAGTTAGTTTCAAGTATCTTTTTTACTCTCAGTACTATTCCATCCATTCTGTAGGTTGATCCTTCAGCCTCAATACCATAGACTGCTGAAGGTATTACGACTTTTGAAACAAGCGTTGTCATGTTTGGATATGGATCGATCTGAATCACAGGTATTTCTTTTAGATATTTTACAGCAGAGGCTGGAAAATGAGCTACTGGATCTGAAGCTACGATCAATGCAGCATCGCAGTCTTTTCTGTTCAAAACCTCAACTGCTGAAAACTCTGCGGGAGAGAAGCGAGGATATCCGCGACTAAAGTCAATCGCATATGAGTAGCCAACTTCCCATGCAGGCACTTCACCAGCACCAACGACGTTGTAATGCCCCCTCATTGGCCATATAATCCAACGAGTAGTTCTATTTAGAAGTTGAATTAGCTTTATAGCATTCTCAACATTTCTATCTCTTCCTCTTGACTGAGAGACTCCGAGGCCATAGAGTACTGCACCATACTTTGCATTTTTCATAATCTCTGCAAGTTCAATTAGTTTTTCTTTAGAAACCCCTCCAACTTCTTTTGGTACAACATCAGCGTTTCCACTTATTATAGCTCTAAGTGCAGATAATATTGCATAATCGTAACCTGGTTTGATCTGGACAAAAATATCAGCCATTTTTGCTGTTTTTGTTGGTCGAACATCAACAACTATGACTTTTCTTTGCTTCCTGTCTTTCACCAATAACCCTTTAGCTGTGATGCTATATCTTAGACCATGTCTTGGATGGGCCTCAGCTGGATTCGCCCCCCAAAAAATTACAACTTCTGCACGATTTTTTATTGAACCAAGAGTTCCACCAGGTAAACCTTCTTCGATCACTGCAAGTACTCCTGGAGCATGACAGACGCTTGCACATTGATCATAAACTCCTCCAAGTTTCTCGGCGAGGATCACTCCAAGCCTAATCGCCTCATTAACAGTGGAGGCCCATCCGTAAAGCAATGGATGCTTTGCATTCACGAGTATTTCAACAGCGTAATCTATTGCCTCTTCGTAACTTACTTCTTTTCCTTCTACCATTGGGGCCTTTATTCTCTCTTTTTCAGCAAACTTACTGCTTCCAAGTCTACAGAATCTTTTCACTCTTCTCTTCTCCACGTCGAACTCTCCATCATCACAAACACTACCACAGAAGGTGCATACAATGTCTTCCATTCAGATCGCCTCCAACAATTCTTTTATTGTTTTAACTCTCTCCGTCGTCTTCTCTATCTTAGCTTTTACACCTTTAAACTGCGGCATTCCAGTACCATCGGTTGAAGGATCGATTACCATATTCGCATATGGACCCATAGGGATGAATGCGACTCCTTTCGGTAAATCCGATTTTTTTGCAAAAACAACGACTTCTCCGAAATCACTTGTCACTTTTACTCTATCTCCTTCTTTAAGTCCAAGCTGTTTAAAGCTCTCTTCGTCGAGTTCAATGTAATTTACAGCATTAAAATACTTTTCACCCAATTTTTCCTCAACCGTTGCCCCTTGATCAAGAGTTCTACCCGTTATTAGCTCCACAACCATCATAGCATCACCAGTCTCTTAGAAGGCTTTTCATGCTAAGATATATATAACGATATCTCTTTTTCATTGCTCAGAAAAGGAAAGTGCTCAAACATTTGAACTATGATGATATTTGAAAGTATGTAGTACAGCATAAAAATAGTTGATTACATTTTTGAGCAAAAGTTTTTTCTATTTCTATTACTTAGAATACGAGGGGGTTTATGAGAAGATTCGATTGGAAAAAATTTAGAAAAAAAGGATTAAAAAAGATAGTCAGTAAGGATGAAAAGATGCTTGAGAAAAAAGTTGAAGAAATAAAGCTAGAGACGAGGATGAGGGGGAGTATAAGAGATGTTTCAAAAGAGGTGCTTACTGAAGAATGAAGTTGAAACTTAAGTTCGTTGGTTTCAACAAAAAAGAAGAGGTTCTGGAATTTAAAGAGAGAAAAAAGTATTTTGAGATCTTAGAAGAGCTAAATATTAATCCTGAAACTGTTGTTTTAGTAAAGGGTTCTATCCCAGTTCCAGTTGACGATTTTGTTGAGGAAGGCGAGTTGATGGTGGTGAGGGTCATATCTGGAGGTCAATAAAAACAATAATTTTTAATTTTAATAAAAAGAATAAACATGTAAAATTCTTTTTGTGATGAGAGAAAACTTTTTATAGATTGAAGTGCAGAAGGTTACGATGCAGAAAGAAGAAGTTCTAATTTTACACCTGGTGCTTTTCCACGTGAAACGTATTCTAGAAGATGCTGGCGTTGCCAATGGTCATTTTAAAGCATATGAAAATCTTGGAGTAAGTCCTGCTCAAGTGAGCAAAAGTAAATCAGAGCATAAAAAAGCAGTTTTGTTACTTTGTAAAGGTATCTCAGAAGTCTTGAAGACTAACTACCCAGAAAAGCTTGTCCAAAACTCGAAACTCAAGGAAAGCTTGGAATTTGCAAAGATTATTGCCCAGTGAGATTGAGGACCATGTAATAAGCGTCCTCTCCATCGCTGTAGTAGCTTGGAATAGTCTCTACAATTTTGAAGCCCAATTTCTTGTACAATTCTTGGGCAGGTTTATTGGAAGTTCTAACTTCAAGGGCAATTTTATTTTTTCCTTTTGCTTTTAGTCTTTCTATTGCTCTTCTAAGCAAAGTCTCACCTATCCCTCTTCTTCTAAATTCTTTTCTAACAGCAATAGAAACTATTTTTCCAGTGACCTTATCCACGTCCATGGTAACTACGTACCCTACTACTTTGTTTCCAATGTCTGCTACAAATAGATCGTTGCAGTATGTTAGATAAACGAACATGTCGAAGGATGGGTTTCGTGGATTGAACACTTCCTTATCTATTTCAAGCACATCCTTGAAGTCTCTGACCGAATATTCTCTGATCATCACTTGCACAAGATTTATAGATAGTGTAGGAATATTAAGGTAGTGCTTCAAATAGCTGATTTCATAGCGGAAAGATATAGAAAAGTTGCAGAGATAGGGATTGGAAGAAACACTACAATAGCAGAGCTTCTGAGAGAAAGGGGTGTTAAAGTAATCGCAACTGACATCATGCCAGTCACTAAAAGTTTTGAATTCTATATAGACGACATTTTAAATCCAAGAATCGAGATTTACAATGGTGTTGAACTTGTTTATTCGATTCGTCCACCACCGGAGTTGTTTAGCGCAATAAGAGGACTTGCAAAAATGATCAATGCAGACTGTTTGATAAAACCACTATATGGCGATTATTGTGATGGGAGAATTCTAAATTATAGAGGTGTGAACTTCTATTTTTGGAAGCGGAATCATGGAGGTAAAAAAGTATCTGATTAAAAAGTTCAGAGATTATTACAAAAAAAATAAGATTCCTTTGCCGAGAAGTTTAAAAAATCGAGAATTTGCATTCGTACCCTTTGAATCCCTTCCTGATTTTGTTATGAAGAGGCACATTTCATTCAATTCCGAAGAGGAATTCCGTAACTATGTTATCTTCGAAACTCCTGCCCATGTTTATTATTCTTCCGCTTACTATGAAAAACCTTATGAAGAGAACATGGAAAAAAAGAGATGGATAGGGGCAGATCTTGTATTTGACATAGACGCAGATCATTTGCCAATTAAGACAAATTCGATTGATAGAGCACTTTCAAGAGCAAAGAGTGAAGTGAAGAAGTTACTCAAAATTCTTTCTTTAGATTTTGGTGTAAGAGAGGTCGAAGTTTATTTCTCTGGTGGGAGAGGTTATCATGTTCACGTTCTCGATGGAGATTTTCAGGAACTTAGATCTCCCGAGAGGAGAGAACTCGTGGATTATCTAACTTTGAACAATCCTAAAATCTTTGAAAAGGAAAATTTTTTGGAATCAAATGCTGTAATCCGAATAAAGAAATTTTTGAGTAAAAAAGGAATTCAAGAAAAAGATATGAAGAAAAAAAAGATTTTACAATTTGCAATTGAAAAATTGAGAGTTTATATCGATGTTCCAGTAACTACAGACGTTAAAAGGCTTATAAGAATGCCTGGTTCTTTACATGGAAAAACAGGACTTAAAGTTGTTAAAGTTGAGGATATAGACTCTTTCGATCCTTTTAGAGATGCAGTAGCTTTCGGTGATGATAAAATTAAAGTTAGAATTCTTAAAAAAGTTAAGATAAAAGTAGATAGCCATGAACTGAATTTCACCTCAGGGGAAACAGCTGAAGTTCCAGAATTCTTAGCAATTTATCTCTTATGCAGAGGATTTGCAACGATATGATCTTAAGAATTTTATTAGTACATTGTTTTCCTCTTTTTTTCCAATCGTGATTCTTAGATATCTACCTTCAAGCCCTATTAAGTTGTCGATTCTTCTAACGAATACATCTTTATCTTTTAAAAATTCGAAGACATCGTTTTGCACTTTCACGAGTAAAAAGTTTGCTTTGGATGGAAAAACTTCAAATTCCATTTTTTTGAGTTCATAGAAAATTCTTTCTCTCTCCATTATTATTTTATTTCTAACTTCTATATAGTACTCAATAGATTTTATCGCTGAAATCGCAGCTTCAACACCAGGTGATGAAATTGCAAATGGAAGACGTATTTTCTCTATTGCATCTGAAATTTCCTTATTCGAAATTGCATATCCTATTCTAAGCCCTGCAAGACCAAAGAATTTAGAAAAAGATCTTAAAACGATCACATTGTCGAATTCGAGGACGAAATTAAGAAAATTTTCATCCGAAAATTCTGCATATGCCTCATCAATTAGCACGTATTCTGAACTTTCCAAGATCCTCTCGACAACATCTTTTTTTACTGTATTTCCTGTTGGATTGTTTGGAGAGCATATAATCGTGAGTTTTGGCTTTAAATCTTCGAAAAAGTTTGGGTTAATTTCATATTTTTCAAAAATTGGAGTAGAAATACTTGCCTCTCTCAGCATTGCATAGACTAAATATAGAGAGTAGGACGGCATTGGGATAACAACTCTATCGAGCTCCTCAACTAATACCTCACAGACTCTTGAGATTAACTCAGAAGATCCACAACCGACAGAGATTCTTTCGGGTTCAATTCCAAGATATTCGGAAATCGCAATCTTCAATTTAGAATAGCTCGCATCAGGATAGCGATTAATTTTTGTCATAGAATCTAGGTATGCTTTTTTTACAGCTTTACTCGGTTTATATGGGTTCTCATTAGAACTGAGATTTATTACCTCTCCCTCTGGAAATACTCCAGCATCGTATGGATTTATTATTCTCAAAACACTTCTCATGTTTTGATTGATTAGCCCAACATCTTTAAGATTTTCTTGTAATCGGAAAAACTAATTAGAGGGTTTTTTTAATATCTTGATTTTTTTATTCACCACTTATAGAAAGTTTATTTTAAATCTTTGTTTGAGCGAAAGCTTTATATATAATTGCCTACTAACACATGGTTAGTAAACGGTGGTTAAATGTACATCCTCGATGCGATAGGGAACGAGAGTAGAAGGAGAATACTGGAATTACTTGCAAAAAAGCCATGTTATGTAAGCGAGATTTCGTACTATCTTAGAATGGCTCCGAAAGTGGTTTTAGAGCACTTGGAGAAACTTGAAAGCGCGAAGATTGTGGAAAGTGTAGAAGATGGCAGAAGAAGGTATTATTATATACCTCGAAGCATTCATCTCGAAATTACCATTTCTCCACACCTCTTCGAGGTAAACATAACATCTGGTCGAGAATCTGATCTGGAAAGGATACTTAGAGATATAGAATCTAAACTCAGCTTTTTAAACATGAATAGAAGTTCTTTACCAGAGATCTACAAGGCTTTGAGGATCGCAGAGGAAATCTGTAGCTATTTCTCATTAATTCACAATTCTATTATTTTAAAGTTGAACGAACTAACAGAGCAAATGCTCGAAGAAGTCGAAAAAGCTGTGAAGGATGACCTAGAACGTCTCATTCTGCTTGCTATTACAAAAGGAATAAAAAAAGCTACAGAAATTGCAGAATATTTCAAGATTCCATACAGGGAAGTAGAAAGAGTTTTGGAATCTCTTAGGGAAAAGGGTTTGGTTGTTAAGGAGAAATTCGGAAACGAGGATGTTTGGATGGTAGAGGTGAGATCATGAAGGATGATGTTGTATTGAAGGTTGCTGAGGCTTTTTATAGAGATGTGGGTAGAGGTATAGCTAGGATTGATCCAGAAGTTATGGAAAAACTTGGAATTCAAAGTGGGGACATAATAGAGATAATTGGTAAAGAAAGTGTTCCAGCAATCGTCTGGCCAAGTTATCCAGAAGATAGAGGAAAAGGAATGGTAAGGATCGACGGAAATCTAAGAAGTAATGCTGGAGTAGGAATCGATGACAAGGTAAGAATAAGAAAAGTCGAAGCAAAACCCGCAGAAAGACTCACTCTTGCACCAACTGAACCAGTGAGACTGATGGGTGGAGAAAGTTATCTTTTAAGACTACTTGAGGGAAGACCTGTGATCAGAGGGCAAAAAATCAGGGTTGAAGTCTTTGGGCATACACTCACTTTTGTGATAATAGCCACAAAACCAACTGGAGTTGTTGTTGTTAACAGAAGAACAGAGATCGAATTGAAGGATAAACCGACTGAGGAAGTCAGAAGAACTGTTCCAAATGTGACTTATGAAGACATAGGGGGACTTAAGAGAGAGCTAAGACTAGTTAGAGAAATGATAGAACTCCCATTAAAACATCCAGAACTTTTTCAACGTCTTGGTATTGAACCACCAAAAGGTGTTTTGCTCTATGGCCCCCCAGGTACAGGAAAGACTTTAATAGCAAAAGCTGTTGCTAACGAGGTTGATGCGCATTTTATAAGCATCAGTGGACCAGAAATAATGAGCAAATTTTATGGTGAGTCTGAGCAAAGGCTTAGAGAGATATTCGAGGAAGCAAAGCAAAATGCGCCGAGCATAATATTCATAGATGAAATAGATTCAATTGCCCCAAAAAGAGAAGAAGTGACTGGAGAAGTCGAAAGAAGAGTTGTGGCTCAACTTCTTGCCTTAATGGATGGACTTGAGTCAAGAGGACAGGTAATAGTCATCGCAGCGACGAACCGTCCAGATGCTATTGATCCAGCTTTAAGAAGACCAGGAAGATTTGACAGGGAAATCGAAATAGGTGTGCCTGATAGAGATGGTAGAAAAGAAATTCTCGAAATTCATACAAGAAAAATGCCTTTAACTGAGGAAGTTAACCTTGAAGAGCTAGCAGAATTAACTAATGGCTTTGTTGGAGCAGATCTTGAAGCTTTGTGCAAAGAGGCTGCGATGCACGCTTTAAGAAGAGTTTTACCAGAAATAGACATTGAGAAAGAGATACCTACCGAGATGATAGAAAATTTGAAAGTCATGAGAGAAGATTTCATGGAAGCTCTGAAGAATATAGAACCATCTGCGATGAGAGAAGTACTCGTTGAGATTCCAAGAGTTAGATGGGATGATATAGGTGGATTGGAGGTTGCAAAACAAGAGTTAAAAGAAGCTGTTGAATGGCCTCTGAAGTATCCTGAGCTTTTTAGAGCCACTAACATAAAACCACCAAAAGGAATTCTCCTATATGGTCCCCCAGGTACAGGGAAAACTCTCCTTGCGAAAGCTGTAGCGAATGAGAGTAATGCAAATTTCATCAGCGTTAAAGGACCAGAGTTGCTGAGCAAGTGGGTAGGAGAGAGTGAGAAGCATGTTAGAGATATGTTTAGAAAAGCTAGACAAGTTGCACCCGCAATAATCTTCTTCGATGAAATAGATAGCCTAGCACCACGTAGGGGTAGCATTGGAGATTCTCATGTGACGGAAAGGGTTGTAAGTCAGCTCTTAACTGAACTCGATGGTCTTGAAGAGCTGCGCGATGTTGTAGTGATTGCAGCCACAAACCGTCCTGATTTGATAGACCCAGCATTGCTTAGACCAGGAAGAATAGAGAGGCATGTCTATATTCCACCACCAGATAGAGAGGCAAGAAGGGAAATCTTCAGAATTCACTTAGGAGGGAAGCCTTTGGCTGAAGATGTGAGCATCGATGAACTAGCAGAAAAGACTGAAGGCTACAGCGGAGCAGACATAGAGGCAATCTGTAGAGAAGCAGGTATGCTCGCAATAAGAGAAGCCATTGGCCAGATAAAAGGGGACTTGAAGGAGATAGTAAAGAAGATAAAGATAGATAGGAAACATTTTGAAGAAGCTTTGAAAAAAGTTAAGCCAAGTTTAACGAAGGAAGATCTTAGGAAATATGAGATACTGATGAAAGACTTTCAGAAGATGTATGTATGAGGTGATGTTATGGTTTGGAGAAAGAGAAAGAAAGAGAGAGAGGAGGATGAAGGCGATTTCTGGGACTGGGACCCTTTCAGAGATTTCGATGAGATCTTCAGAAGAATGATGAGAGACATAGAAAGTGCTTTCAAACTTGGAGAAATGGGAGAGATAAAGCCAATCGTTCGTGGGTTCTCGATAAGAATAGGTCCTGATGGAAAACCAGAAATCAGAGAATTTGGAACAAAACCTCTGATCAAAGAAACGGGAATTGAGGAAAGAAAGCCGCTTGTTGATGTCATAGAAACTGACAATGAAATCCAAGTGATTGCTGAAATGCCAGGAGTTAAAAAGGAGGAAATTGAACTAAAGGCAACAGAAAGAACACTTGAAATAAAAGCAGAAGGGGAGACAAGAAAATATCATGAAGTTGTGAATCTACCAGCAGAAGTAAATCCAGATTCCGCAAAGGCTAGGTATAACAACGGAGTTCTTGAAGTTACGTTAGTAAAAAAAGCAGGAACTGGAAAGAAGATAAAAGTTGAATGAACAATTTTTTTAAATTTTTTAATAATTCAAAGTTTTA
Source organism: Archaeoglobaceae archaeon (assembly GCA_025057895.1). Lineage (GTDB taxonomy): Archaea > Halobacteriota > Archaeoglobi > Archaeoglobales > Archaeoglobaceae > WYZ-LMO2. The sequence goes on from JANXEF010000004.1 coordinate 73,788, forward strand.
GAAAATTTTTTAATTCCAGAAAAATTTACTACATGCTACTTCTCGAAAGAGTAAAAGTTATGCAAGGTAATCGGCTGAGAGAAGTGAACATATTAATCGAAGAAAATAGAATTTCCTCAATAGGAGATAAAAAGGATAAAAGAGACATTGTTATAGATGCAAAGGGACTTGTGGCCATTCCTAGGCTTTTTAACTCGCACACCATTCAGCAATGACCATATTTCGTGGTTATGCTGAAGATATGCCGCTACAGGATGGCTTGAAAAGAAAATATGGCCTTCGGAGATGAGATTGAACGGGAGAATAGTCTACATAGCATCAAAGCTAGCATGCATTGAAAAGCTAAAAACTGGTACGACTTTTTTCCTTGACATGTATTTTTCCCTTCAGCTACAGCAAAAGCTGTTGAAGAAACAGGGATTAGAGCATGTTTATCATCAGCTTTCTTTGACTTTTTTGATGATGGAATTTTGGAAGAAAATTTGAGAAGGGTGAAAAAAGAGCTTGGAGAATTAAAAAGATTCAAAATTCTTAGGGCTGTAGCTCCACATGCTGTATATACTGTTGGCGTTGAAGGTTTGAAAATAGTAGTTGAAATTGCAGAAAAAGAGAACACATTGATTTATTTTCATCTTGCAGAGACTGAAAAAGAAATATTAGAATTCAAAAAGGGATATGGTAGAGGAATAGTGGAAGTTTTGAATGAAATAGGATTTCTAAACTCGAAGCTTTTATGTGCACACAGTGTCTGGCTTTAGAAGAAAGAAATAGAGCTTTTAGCGAGAAAGAAAGTCAATGTTATTCATTGTCCAACAAGTAACATGAAGCTGAGTGTTGGAAAGCAATGAATTTTCTGGAGATGAAAAGTGCTGGTGTTAACGTTTTACTTGGCACAGGTGTACATCTAGTAACAACTCTTTAAACATGTTCAGCGAAATGAAATTCTGTGCTCTCCTTCAGAAATTTTACTATGGTGCAGAAAGTTTTAAAGCTATTGAAGCTTTTAGAATGGCAACCGAGAACGCTAGCAGAGCTTTTGGAGTAAAATCTGGGAAAGTTGAAGAGGGATGGTTAGCATATATTTTTTGATCGATCTAGAACAAGTACAAAGTACACCTGTCATGATCTAATCGCAAATCTTGTGTATACGAATCCAGTTGTGGATACAGTTCATAGTGGGTGGTAAAGTACTCGTTGAAAATGGTCACTTTGAGGGGGAAGAAATTGTTGTTGAGGAGTTTTCAAAGGGGGTTGAGAAATTTTTCACGTAGTGTTTCTTCTTTTAATCCAATCTCAGCTTCTTGATCTCTTCTATAACTCTATCTGAGACCAAGTAAAGTTTTTGTTCTCGGCATACTTTGTAAAAATCAATCTTTTTCAAGTTAAGCCAATCAAATTCGCTAAAACAACTCTTTGGAACAACTCTGATGGTTTTATTACCGATCCTAAGCCTAATTCCTTTCTTTGGTAGATCTCTTCTCAACCTCCATCGGGCAACTATTTTCGGCTGAACCTCTCTCACCGCTTCTTCAACTTTTACTCCATCGACAACAACCCTTAAAACAATATCTTCAATGTGGTTTATTCTGTCAGGAACTCCGATTGTATCTCCACGAAGTTCAATTCTTCGCCTATCGCATTTGATTCCCGATTTCAAAAGTTCATGGGCAATTATCGAAGTTAGATCTCTGTTCTCGCTTTTGTCTACAATTCCTCCGATGACATAACATCTCGCTTTTTTACCATCGAGTACTTTTTCTCCCTTTGGATCCAATAAAACAACTTCCTCGATGGATTTTTCCAGAGAAATTCTTCGAGTTTTTCGCAGTATACACCAATTCCGAAATCCTTGCCAGATACTATCAGCTTTTCATCCCACATGAAATCTCTAAGAACTCCAAGTGTCTTCGTAACCTGAATTCTGATCTTTGATTTTTCTTTTTCGGAGTGCAAATCGTAGAAACGACAATCTATGACTAAATAGGGGAAATCGTATCCATCGATTAAATCTCTTTTATCAAAGAGAATTTCACCTCTCTCACCAGCTTAGACTTGTGGAGGAAGAAGAAGTTTTCCATCAAGGCTAAAGGAATATTTCAAATCTGACTCCCACTGAAGACAGCCGCTCTTCCATTTGCAACTTCGATTGCCATCGCTTTTATTGGATCTTTAGGACGGATAATTTTTCTGATTTTCGTCCCCTACTCTCTCGATTCCGAAATAGCGAAGTTTATTGTTAAACAATTGCTTGACTCTCACAAATTTTACCTCTTTCTAAAAAGATTTTTTATTGCTGCTTATAAGAACATCTTGGCCTTTACCTCTTTAAAATCCTTGTAATATTTGACTATCTCTTTTCCCTCGACAAAAGGAATTTCTCTTTCTTCAGCAAATCTCATAGCTTTTTTCTTGTTCAAAGCTTTACCGGTTTCACTGTCAAGCATTTCACAAATTGCTACAGCAGGAGCAATACCAGCCATTTCTGCAAGTGCTACGCTTAGCTCTGTTTGTCCAACTCTCTCATAAACAAGGTTTTCTGAAGCTCTAAGAATTGGTACATGCCCAGGACTTCGAAACTCTTTCCCAAAATCGACATGACTGTTCATCATCACAATGTCTACGATTTCACCTATGCGTTTAATCGTCTTTGCTCTATCTATATCGGTTATTCCTGTAAATGTGTCCCGATGGTTCACCCAGAGTGAGAAGGAACTTCTTAAGTCGTATTTTATATCGAATCTTGAAATAGAGATGAGTGATGGTATTCTCTCACTTGCAACCCTTAGAACATCATGCATAAAAGGAAGTCCAAGTTTTTTTGTTGCAATCGGATGTATTGCTACGCAAATCAAACCTCCTCCCTCTATTCGCATCATAGCTATATCTTTTGGATTTACAAACTGCGCAGGAATTGCAATATCTGTCTCTCCTTCGCGATCCTCAAAATCAAAGACCAGGACAGGTCTTCCTTTTCTGAATGCATTTAAAGCTTCTTCTATCATAAAATCACCTCAATTTCAACTTCGTCTCCATCTCTAAGTTTCAGTTCATCTCTGATTTTTTTTTCTGAAATTAATTCGACAACGTCGTTCAGATGGTGCGTCCTTCTTGGCATCACGATAAAAGCATCTATTCCCTTTACCTTACACTTGAAGGCTTTAACTTCTCCAAAAGTTCTATCTTCAGACTTGAAACTTTCAATCTTTATCCCTTTTTCATTATCGAGTCTTTTCTTTATCGTGATTTCCTCTTTTGGAACCCTAATATTTAAAGTTCCAGGAAATGGATCAATTCCAAGCTTTTCTTTGAACTGCTTTCTATAGCCTTCAAGAGAGACATAATATCTTCCTTCTCCCAAACCACTAAAGACGGTACCACGAAATCTGAGTATGTTGGAATTTTCAAAGATCTTTTTTAACTGGAGATATTCAGAATGAAGCAAATTGAATCCTTTTTCGGTTATAACCACAAATTGACCATTTTTCTTTATAATCCTTTCTACCAGCCCCTCATCTTCTAGTTCTTTTAACCTTCTCGAGGCAGTTTGAACACTTTGATTAATTTTCTTAGCAAAATCTTTACAGCTTATTTTAACGACTTCTCTAGTTGCATTCATCAATGCTAGAACTTTAAGCGCTTCGAGCATATCAGTTTTGAGACATTTCTCTTAAGTGTTATAAACTTTTTGATTTTGAATCAGACCAAACCCCTCTAGGTTTTTGAATCACTCCTCAATATCTTCAATGCTCTTGTTTCTAACATTATATTTTATTAATATCTCATCAACTTCGTGGAGATCTCTCAATTGCTCGAAAATTCCATATCGATCTTCTTCCTATGACATATCGTTAAAAATTCATCTACAAATTTTCAAAGTTGCAACTATACCTTCTTCGCTATCAACATTATCCAACTCTGATATTTCCTTTTGCTATCAACTTTCGTTTGTCTCAGTCATGATAAATCCAATAACGTTTGGATTTGCATTCAAAACTTTACTAAAATTCCTGTCTCCCATCACTGCTATGCTAAAACCATCTTCGAAGTTTATGAAATGATAGTATTCAAAATCTCTTTCGGTCTCGTTCAAGTCATAAAAAAAGTAATTTTCAGTGAAATGAATTCCCCAAACTTTCTCGTATCTCTTAGATGTATCGTTATATCTAAAAGCTTGGAAGAAGAAGTCTACGGGACTCTCTTCAGCTTGTGTAAATCTCAAATATTTTCCAGTTTTGTTTCCAAAAGTAAAAAAAGAAAAAATCATGGTTTCGTTGAATTTCGAAAGATAAGCTTCGTAATTTTCTGTTCTATTTTCGTCTATATTTTTCACGATTTCAAAAACAAGTGGGGCGTATCCTATCACCAAAGGATGGATATCTTCAGATAGGGCAATTACTCCTGAAATCTTGACAGATAAATTGCCTATATTTTGCTCCGATTGTTTTGCGAAATAAACTTTTGAAGATTTTTCATTTATGAAATAGACATGGAAATCACCAATCTGCACGACAAGTAAGTCTTCTATATTACGAGTGAATTCAACCGTACGTCTATTTAAGTAATAGGTGAAGGCATAATTTAATTCCTCATCAATATATCCCTCTACATATCTAACAAGAGGGTCATTTTTACCGAGTTTTTTTAGGATTGCACCATATTCTGTTAGATTATAGTAAAAAAATATCGCATTCTCAGGAACATAAGCAGCGATCTCGAGCATACTAAAACTCATTTTCGTTTCTCTCTTCTCAACTCCTCCACCTCCTGAAATGTAAGCAAAAATAGAGCCAAGCATTATGAAAGCGAGTATTATTGCTAAGATTCTCGCTGATCTTCTTTCAAGCCTTCGAACCATAGAAAAGAGTTCGAGAATTGAATATAAAAGTTGCTCAATCGATTTATCCGAAGAAAAATCTAGGCCAATTTGAATAAACTAACCCACATAGTTTTCTCCATTATATCCTAGACTTATATCTTGAAGCATTTTTGATGCAAGACCAAGTAGAACTCTATCATCTCCAACGAGTTCCCTTATGAGCATGAGAGATGTAGACTCTTTTAACTCAACGCTCTTCAGATTTTCAAGCAATTTCAAAAGTCTGATAGCGAGCCTATATATTTCCTTGAGTTTTTCAGTATCTTCACACGCGATCTCTTCATCATCTTCTTCAAAAAATTCGTATTCGTCCATAGTATATTGGTTGTTGGTTGGAGATTTAAGTCTTTTTCCTTTTTTAAAAGTATGGTTAGCTGGTTCACATCGCTTCAATCTTTTTTGTCTGAGGTGTTTTCGTTCTTCTGAAAATGAAATAAGAAACAATTTTTTAAAAAATAAGATCTCCAAAGAGCTCTAAATCCAAAAATCCAGAAGAACAAGATTAAATAAGGACTGTTCACGATAAAATTTAAATTTATTTATTGTAAATATTTATTTTTTAAACTTTCTCAGCTTACAAATCTGAATCTTCTATTTTATTTTTAAGCTTTAATTTAAAAATAGACTTAATCTCTAAAAAAGTCGCACAGCTTTATAAATAACTTGCATCTTTAGAGGTTTGCGACGATATATAAAAAGCTTTAAATTTTAAAAGAAGTAAAAATTACTGATAGTTGAAATCAGATCAAATGGATTTAAAATTTTGCTCAATCAGAAACTCTCGAGCTCTCGTTATTTGGAAAGAGATGCAAAAAATTTTTCCAATCTTTTACCCCTTTCTATCGCCTTTAACTTCTCCTCAGCACTTTTATGATAGCTGATTCTATGCCTCACATCCTCCCAAATCTTTCTCCAGTGGTAAAAGTATTCCGAGATTTCGAGT
>JANXEF010000005.1 GCA_025057895.1 Archaeoglobaceae archaeon
CTAAATTTCAATCATGAAATGTCAATCTCTCCAAAAACTTTTAGCATTTAACCAAGCCTAAATTCGTAAAAATACCTCTATTACCATAATTCTTGGAACAACGTACTCGATACTTTTTCACTGTTTAGGTTAACCTAAATGTCTTTATTACAGAAATAATGTAATAGATTTATTTGATTTAAAAATTTAAGTATAATATTATATGTTATAAATAATAAATTTTAAACTAAAATTATAAATTTAATAATTAAAAACTTTTAATAAAAATTTTTTTAATTTTCTTATATATTAAAAATTTTATTATTTATAAAAAATTACATAAAATTCTAATATCCCAGAGTGCTAGTATTTATATGTTCGTCAGAGTTGCAAAAGTCGAGAAACACAGCAAAGATATCGCTACAATACATATAAATGCGAGATTTAATGCTCTTCCAGGACAGTTTGCAATGTTATATGTTCCCGAATATGAAGAAATACCTATTAGTTTTTCCTCTGAATCATCTTTTACAGTAAAGGCAGTTGGAGAGACGACAAGAGCTCTCTTAGATACCAAAAGAGGATCTCTAATTGGTGTGAGAGGCCCCTTTGGGAGACCCTTCAGGTTGAAAAATAACGCATTGCTGATAGCAGGTGGTATTGGAATTGCACCTCTTAGATTCCTATCCTATAGACTCCTAAGAAAAGGTTATAATTTTCAAGTAGTATATGGTGCAAAAAATGCTGAAGAATTGATCTGGAAAGACTTTTACAACGCTGTTTACATTACGGAAAATGGTACTTATGGTATCAAGGGTACAGCTGTCGATTTTGTTGAGAAAGAGTCCCTAGAAAGATATTCTGCAATATATTCTTGTGGAAAAAGTGAGTTTTTGAAAAAGCTCTATAGAATTTTTGAAGAGAAATCAAAATCAAAATTTATCGAATTCTCCCTTGAGAGATATATTCGCTGTGGAATTGGAGTCTGCGGCTCTTGTGTTCTTGAAAATGGAATGAGAGTATGTAAAGATGGCCCTGTTTTCAATATGAACGAGTTGACGATCGATGATCTCTAAAAAATGTCTAGAAGAGAGGGGAGATTTGTGACAAGTTTTAAAGTGAAGAAAAGATTTTAAAAACATAAATAAAGTATTTTTTCATGGTTCAAATAACGATGTATGGGCTCACACGTTGTTCTCACTGCAAAAGAACAATGCAGTTTTTGACTTCTGCTAAGGTTGAATTCGAGGTCATATGGATAGACAAGCTACAAGAGGAGGAAAGAAAAAAAGTAATTGAAGAAATATATAGGATCTCAAATAGCTATTCCGTCCCACTTGTTGTTAAAGGTGAAAAATGGGTTTTAGGATTTAACAGAGAAAAGTTAGAAGAACTCATAAAAAGTTGAAATAAAATATATATTTATAAAATTATTTCTATTCCAAGCTTTTCTGCTAGTTCTTTATACCTATTCCTAATAGTAACTTCTGTGACTCCAGCTACCTCTGCAACTTCTCTTTGAGTTCTTCTTTCCCCAAGAAGAATTGAAGCAACATAGATTGCAGCAGCTGCAACCCCAGTTGGTCCTCTACCACTTGTAAGTTCTCTTTCCTCTGCTTTTTTTATTATCTCTACAGCCTTTCTCTGCACATCTCCACTTAGATTTAGCGCTGCACAAAACCTTGGCACATAGTCAGCAGGACTCGTTGGCATGAGTTTAATTCCAAGTTCTCTTGTAATGAACCTGTAAGTCCTACCAATCTCCTTTCTATCAACTCTAGAATAAACTGCTATTTCTTCTAAAGTTCTTGGAACTCCAGCTTGTCTACATGCACAATAGAGTGCTGCAGCAACAACCCCTTCAATACTGCGTCCACGAATTAAATTCTTTTCTACAGCTTTTCTGTAAATCACCGAAGCTGCTTCTCTAACACTTTTTGGTAATCCAAGTGCAGAAGCCATTCTGTCTAGTTCACTAAGTGCAAATGCAAGATTTCTTTCAGTAGCGTTGCTTATCCTTATTCTCCTCTGCCACTTTCTAAGTCTGAATAGTTGAGCCCTATTTCTCACAGAAATCGCTTTCCCGTAATAGTCCTTGTTGCTCCAGTCTATTATCGTTGAAAGACCCTTGTCATGTATAGTATAAGTAACTGGTGCGCCTACTCTGCTGCGTTTGTCTCTCTGCTCACTATCGAAAGCTCTCCACTCAGGACCTGCATCGATGTACTGATCTTCGATGACGAGTCCACAGTCTTGGCAGATGAATTCACCTCTTCTATAATCACGAATAAGCCTCGGACTTCCACATTCAGGGCAAACTTCTATATCCTCTTCTCTCTCAACTTCTTTCCTTTCTACTTCTCTCTCTACCTCCTTTTCTCTTACTCTTTCTATCTCCACCATGTTCCTTCACCACAAATAGATCTTCATCAACAACTTTACTCGGTTTTACGAGAGCGTATGGGGAGACTATAGGGCCAATTATATCTACTACTGTACCTACCTCCTCCAATTTTCGGGTGACAACTCTTTCCCCAATTCTAGGGAGATTCGTTGGAGATATAGAAACCAGAAGTAGTCCAGACTTCGATACTTTCTTAGGTTTTCCTAAGAGTATCAACTTCCTCATGTAATATTTAAGTTTTGCGTAAAGATATATATACTTTTCGGGAAAATGATATATAAAGATTTCGCTTTAAGTGTGTTCTCCTTAACTCGTAATCTCTATCATAAAAAATTTTACTTAACTAAAACTTTTTGCTATTTTTAAACTTCTTCTTTGAAAAATATTTCATTGGTTTTAAAGTTTTCCTTGGTTCTTTTATTCCTTTTGAACATATTGACAATGCTTATAAACTCATCGAAGAAAATTGGAACATGGAATTCAGAGTTGTGATCTCAGATCCAAAAACAGGCAAGGCGTACCAGAAAACAGTAACTGGTGCAAATGCAAATCGACTTCTCGGAAAGCAAATAGGCGATATAATAAGTGGTACAATCGCTGATCTCCCTCCAGACTATGAGCTACAAATAACTGGTGGTTCTGACAAAGATGGATTCCCAATGAGAAAGGACATACCTGGAGCTAGTAGAAAGAAAATTTTGCTTTCGGGTGGAGTAGGTTTTAAACCAAAAGAGAGGGGTCTTAGAAAGAGAAAGATTGTTCGAGGTAGAGTTATATCGAAAGATACACTCCAGATAAACGTTAAAGTTGTAAAACACGGTAAAGTTCTGCTCGAGGAGATCTTGAAAAAAGATGCCTCTACTTGACGACAAGAGACGAGCAAGAAAATTATATAAGTATTTTTCATTAATTTATGATTATGTTAACCCTATATTTTATTCCAAAGAAATGCGTAAAAAAGTTGTAGAAATGGCTGAGCTTAACAGAGATAGCCTTGTATTAGAAGTAGGTAGTGGAACAGGATTTACGACTGAAGAGATTGCAAAAATTGTTCCTTTAGATAATATTTTCTGTGTAGATATAACTCCCGAGCAAATAAAAAGAGCAAAAGCAAAGATGAATGCTAAATTCGTGATTGGAGATGCAGAAAATTTACCTTTCAAAGATAAAATCTTTGATTCTGCAATATCTGCTGGAAGCATCGAATATTGGCCAAATCCACTTAGAGGAATTGAAGAAATGGTAAGAGTGACAAAAAGTGGTGGAAAAATTGTAATTCTAGCTCCAAGAAGACCTAAAAATTCTTTGATCAGAAAATTTGCAGAAAAAATCATGCTTTTTCCCTCAACTGATGATTGTATTACGTGGTTTAAAAAAGCTGGGCTTAAAAGCATAGATTTCGTTGAAACTGGGCCCTACAGTTTTTGGAGTAAACTAGTATTAATAATTTCTGGAAGAGTCCCATAGTTTCTATGAGATGGAAAGGAGCTATCCTGGGTGTATTGCTCAGTGTATTAACAACATATATAATTTTCAAACTCACAGAAACTAATTTCACCTGGGAAATCTTGAGACGTCTCGATCCTATTTATCTATTTCTATCTTTCTTCCTACAAACGATATTCTGGTTGCTTTGGGCTTCAAGACTGCGAAGAATTTCACACTACATGGGTTACAAAATTCCATTTAAATATTCCCTCAAAATAACTTTTTCTAGCATGTTCGTTGCAGCGATAACACCTTCATCTGCTGGAGGGGAGCCGGTAAGAATAAAAATGGTTTCAAAAAATGGAATTCCAATTGGAGTAAGTACCTTTATCGTTCTAACAGAAAGAGTACTCGACTCAATGTTCTTTTCAATTACTTTGCCAATGTTTCTCATATTAACAGGATTTTCAATTGCTTTAGGTTTTAGAGTTGTAATATTCTTCATCATCCTACTACTCTCTTTTCTATACTTTCTTTATTTCATTTTAAAAAATGAAAATAACATAAAGCGTTTTTCATGCATACTCTCAAAAATCGTGAGAAAAAAGAGATTAGAAGAAAAGATAGAAAAAGAACTCAGGAATTTTAGAGAAGGGATTCTACAACTTTCATCTAAACCTAAAACTCTTTTACACCTTTTTTCACTAACCGCCACCATGTGGAGCGCAGGATTCATGATTCCCTCAATACTTCTGATCGCAATGAATAGCGATCCACATTATTTACTTTCATACACCTCTCAACTTATCATAGTTATAATCTCATTACTACCAATAACTCCTGGAAGCAGTGGACTCGTGGAAGCAACAATGGCATACTTATACTCCAATTTTGTCTCTATCAGCATTCTAGGATCTTTGATAGCAATTTGGAGATTCATAACGTACCATATGAATATAATTTTTGGCGCAGTCGTGATAAACATTTCTACAATAAGAAGATTTTTCAAAAGAAATAACCAAGAGTGAAGATCTATCAATAGTAAAAAAACTTGAAAAAGCTTAGAAAGAAATTAAAACCATCGATAATCTTTTTAAAAGCTTAAAAAACAATTTAAGCCCTAATTAATCCCAGATACAAAAAAGAAGATATGCGCAGGCCGGGATTCGAACCCGGGCTAACGGCTCGGAAAGCCGTTGTCCTACCACTAGACTACCTGCGCTTGTTAGTTTTTTCCACCTACTAATTTAAATCTTTTTCGAATCTAAAAAATGGATAATTGACTAAACACCCATTTTAACGAAAAGTAAAAATATTTGTTATTGCTAAATCAATTCGATGAGAAATTCTATTGGAAAAATACTTGGAACCGCCTCTGCTTTTGAATTTGAGTTTGCGATAACAAATCCAAAAAATGTTAGAAGAGGAAATTATATAAAAGTTTGGAATGATATAGACGGGTGGATAATAGCTCAAATCTCTGAAATTTTAGCACTAGATAATCCCAAAATTGCAGAAGTGACAAAAAAAAGAGAAGTTTTTGTAGCAAAAGCGAGAGTGATTGGTAAAAGAGAAGAGGGAAAGTTGAAGATGCCTTCAAGTCCTTTTGTACCAGGAGAGAACGTTTATATTGCAGAAGATTCTTCAATAGCAGAAACTCTTGGCTTTGAAAAAGAGGGTATTTATCTCGGTCTTCTCGGAGAAACAGGAGTTAGAGTCAATCTCAATCCAAACTCTCTCCAGAAACATGTATGTATACTTGCAAAAACTGGAAGTGGAAAAAGCTACACAGCAGGAGTTATAATTGAAGAATTGCTTGATCGAGACATTCCTCTTTTGATTATCGATCCGCATGGGGAATATATATCGTTAAAAAGACCAAATAAAATAAAGGATAACGAATTTGGTATTCAACCCAAAGGATATGCGGAGAAAATCGTTGTTTATGCTCCTCCTATATCCCCGTTTGCAAGAGAGGCTGACAAAATTTTATCTCTTGAAAGTAAAAATCTATCTCCAGAAGAATTGATAGAACTCAGCAATCTAAGAAGTCCTTCCGCCCAAGCCCTTCTATATCAGTCTGTGAGAGATCTCGAAAATTACACGATTTCAGATATAATAAAAGAGCTTGAAAAAATAAAACACAATGGAAAATGGACATTAATTGGCGCTCTTTCGAAGATTGAACAATCTGGCCTTTTTAAGGAGAGGGCAACTGATATGAGAGAGTTTTTGCATAGAGGTAAAGCAAGTTTAATAGATTTCAGAGGTATTGACCCTCCGTATCAGGCCCTGATCGTTTCACAAATAGCTTCAAAGGTTTTCGAATTGCGTAAAAGAGGGGAAGTTGAACCTGGGATAATAGTTGTCGAGGAGGCTCATAACTTCATCCCAGAAAGAGAAAAAACAGTTGCTACGAACATATTGAGATCGATCGCAAGCGAAGGAAGAAAATTTGGCCTAGGGTTGATCGTGATCAGTCAAAGACCTGCGAAAGTTGACAAAAATGTGATTAGCCAATGTAATACTCAGATAATAATGAGAGTGACAAATCCAAACGACATAAATGCTATAAAAAAGAGTGTCGAAGGTATAACATCAGAGATGGTCAAAGAGATAAAAAGACTTGCTCCTGGTTATGCTGTACTCGTTAGTCCTGAGATTGATGTCCCAATCGTTGTTAAAGTACGGACTAGAAAGAGTGCCTACGATGGGGGCTTTGCTACTCTAAATAAGGAAGAAAAGAGCACAGAAAGAAGGGAAAGAGAAAAGAAGGGATTTTTGAAAAGATTGCTAAAGTTTTGAAAACAAGCTCTAGAAGAGATGCACTATATCTTTAATCTACTAAAAAATCTGTTAAAAAGAGATAATGAGTATTTTTTCGTCTCAAAATTCCCAATGATTTCTATGTCTTCCGTTTTCAATTCAAAATTTTCCATTGCAAGTCTTATATGCCCCACCTCAAAGGGATTTATGTTCATCAGCAAACTAGCTACGAAATCGCAAGCAACAACATCATCACTCGCAATCATAACACCATGTTTAAGTGGTTTAGGGAACATTTCAGAGAGATTTCCTGAAATTATTCCATCTATTATTGTTATTCGTGGTTTCGTGAATTTCAGTAAATCTATTAGCTTCTGATCTATTCCAAGATGCATATAAACCGCTGGCTTCTTTAGAAAACCCATGTTATTCTTTATACCAAGAGTCACCTTTGTTAGATGGTGAACTTTCATTTTTGGAACACTTATGAACTTATTTCTAGCTTCAAGTCCAATTTTCGCCATTTTTACGGATTTAAGAACCTTTCCACATATTTCAACTTTCAAGAACTCATCCTCATTTAAATTCACACATCTTGCGATTTTATCAATTCCAAAAGCTTTAAAACATTCTTCTGCAGATTTTTTAAAAAATCCACCTTCTATAACACTCAAATCACATCCATACTCTTTTGCACATCTAAGAATTTCCTTTACCACAGTAGGATGAGTTATACAGCCGTTATTAGGATTATCAAATTTCAAAAAATTCGGTTTAAGAAAATGACATTTTTCAATTCCAAAAATCTCAAAAATCTTATCCACGATTTTTCCAATTTTTTCGTAATCATCTACTTTTTCAACAAAAACCTTGGGCATGTTACTTGTTTGCGTTTAAACGCATTAGATCATGTTTCGTTACAATTCCAAGAATTTTACCTCTTTCAACAACGATGACTGCTTGATTTTCAAGCAAAAGCCTTGAAATTTCTAGAACTTCAGCTTTTGGACTTATCTCTGGAAGAGGTAATTCCATTATATCTCTTACTTTTAGATCTCTCCTTCCATCATAGAAAGCCTTAAAAATCTCTCTTTCAGAAATACTCCCGACTATCACCCCTTTTTCAACAACTGGCATCTGAGATATCCCCTTATCTATCATGATCTTTGCAATCTTCGAAATTGCATCATCTGCATCTGCAATAAAAACTGGAGAATTCATAACATCCTCCGCTCTCTTTCTGCTTTCAAATTCTTCAAAAACCTTAAGAATTTTCTTAATCAGCGATAACTTCGGATCTAGAGTTCCAGATTCTAGTTTTGCAATCAATGACTGGCTCACCCCTACGAGTTCTGCAAGTTCTTTTTGTGTAATTTTCAACCTCTTTCTTTTCTCCTTTATATCCTTTGGCTCAATCATATTTAGTTATATTCTCTCCAAGTTTTTCCACACTTCGTACATCTGAAAAAACGAACCTCACTCTCATCTGCTGCTCTTAACTGTCTCATCCACCAGTAAGCTTCCGTGTTTCCGCATACTGGACAAAGAGCTTTGGTAGTTGGTAGAGTTTGGACTCTTTCACCTTCTATAACTGGAATCTCTTCTCTGTTCAATTCAGATTTTATTACTATCTTCTCATTTACTGCTTCTTTCTCGTAACCACATTTTCTACAAATTGCCTTTTTTCCGGAGTATCGCATAAGACTTTTACATTTTGGACAGAATTCCACGAAGTTTCACCTCCGCATCTCTGACCATCTTCTCATGATCAAAGGCGAGTCTGGGAAGCTCTCCAAGCTTAAAAAGTCTGACTTCTTTCGCATCACTACCACTCTTCAATTCCCCACCAACTGGAATGACAATAAAACAAATGGAAACAAAATGACCTCTTGGATCTCTATCAAGCTCGGAATATACTCCAACAAGATCAAAAATCTTTCCTTTAAGTCCTGTCTCTTCTTCAACTTCTCTTAATACAGCATTTTCCACAGTTTCTCCATATTCGACTATCCCCCCAGGCAAAGCGTAGTGATCTTTGAATGGTTCATTTTTTCTCTTTATCAGCACTATTTTTCCTTTATAGGGAATTACAGCATCGACTGTGAGAGTTATACTTTTCATAATTCTAAAAACTTCGCACACCACAAATACTTTTTTGCCTTTTCTATGCTCCACTCAATTCTCCCCACTTTTTCCAACCTATGCGCATCACTGCCTATGGATATTTTCAGTTTTCTTTCTTTACACTTTTCCAAAAAATAATCAGGAGGACATCGATGATTCGAGTTCAATTCAAGAGCTATACCAAGTTCTTCGAGTTTATCTAGAAAAATATCTTCTAACTCACAGTTTCTAATAAATTCAAACATAGTCGATAATAGGTGACCAACGACATGAACTTCGTTGTTTTCAATACATTCAATAATTCTTTCAAAATAATTATGTGCATCTTCATGAACTGAGATTACAATCAGCTCAAAATCGAAATCCGGTAAAAAAATCTCCCCAAAGTTGTTTATTCCACACTCTATTCCACTATATATTTTCAATCCATAGATTTCCCTAGCAAGTTCTATTTCTTTCTCCCTCATCCTTGCCTTCTTCTCGTCAAGTCCAAAACTGAGCTCAATGGAGTGATCAACAATTGCTATTCGCTTGATTCCACGCTCTTTAGCCTTTTTTGCAATTTCCTGGACACTTGCATTTCCGTCAGAGTAATTTGAATGTATATGAAAATCAAACATCAGAGCTTTTCTCTTCTCAGATCTATTATTTGCTTTATCTCTGGTCCCGTAGAGATCAGAGTTACAGGAACTCCAACTTCATTTTCAACCTGTTCTATGAACTCCTTTGCTTTAATCGTAAGCTTTTCCCACTCCTTAATTCCATAACATTCTCTGTCAAACTTGTCAATTCCGGTGATCGCTACCTGAGTCGCTCCATTGACCATTGCAGAATACTTTGCAAGTTTTCCATCCCAATAACCGACTCTCCTTCTTCTACCTGTAACAGTGCCGTATTCAACTATTCCGAGTTTTTCAGCTTCTTCAACCGGCATCTCTGTCGGAAAAGGCCCTGAACCAACTCTAGTAGGAAAACACTTGAAAACTACAATGACATCATCTATTCTTGTTGGTCCAACTCCTACATCAGAGGCAATGGCAGAAGCTGTTGTATCCTTCGAAGTCACATATGGATAAGTTCCATAGTATAGACTCAAGGCAAATCCCTGACTGCCCTCAATGAGCACGAAATCACCACTGTATAGAGCTTCATTTATTTCGAGCGAAACATCTGTTAGATAATCCTTTAGTTCTGGAACTTCTTTAGCTTGCTTTGCAATTCTACATACTCTATCCACGTTTGCTGGTCCACAACCAGTGCCAGTTGTTCCAATTTTTCTGAGATTGTCCTGTGTCCTGTCGATTTCACAATGTTTTTGCTCTATTATTGCACACCTATAATCCACTCTCGCTCTATCTGCAACCTTCAAAAGTTCTACTTCTTTTAGAAAGATTTCTGGGTTCACTAGAACACCGGCACCGATGAGAAGTTTTGCTTTTTTGTAAACAAAACCAGAAGGGATCATCCTAACTCCAAATTTCTGACCTTCTATCTCGACCGTATGTCCCGCGTTTGGTCCCACACCTCCTCTCGCAATTATTCTTGGCTTGTCAGAGTTTGCAATGTGTGCAACGATTTTTCCTTTACCCTCATCTCCCCAAAAGCCACCAACAATCACAGTTGCAGGCATAAAATTTCATCTGTTGGATTGTTTATTGATTTTGCGTTTCTAAATCTTTATAACTTAAGCAGCAAAGAGTTAATAACAACACTCACGCTGCTTAAACTCATAGCCAGAGCTGACCATTCTGGTCTGAACTGTATTCCAAAAGCCAAATACATTAATCCAGCTGAAAATGGAATCAAGGTTACATTATAAACAATCGCCCAGAAAATATTCTGCTTTATCTTTGACATAATCTTTTCGCTGAGCTTTATTGCTTTAAGAATGTCTTTTAACTCATTTCTCATCAAAACTATATCTCCAGATTCGATTGCTACGTCTGCTGCATTACCAAAAGCTATGCCAACGTTAGCTTGTGCAAGCGCAGGAGCATCGTTTATTCCATCCCCCACAAAAACCACTATTTCTCCTCTTTCTTGTAGTTTTCTTACAATTTTTGCTTTTTCTGTTGGTAAAATTTCCGATTCAACAAAATCTAAACCAAGAAGATTTGCAACCGAGTTAGCAACATTTTTGCTATCTCCGGTTACAATTCCTACTTTTTTATGTTTCTTTATTTCTTTGATTAAACTAAAAGCATCTTCTCTCACCTTGTCTGAAATTCCGATTATTCCATATACTCTAAAATCAATTGAAACAATTATAGCAGTCTTACCTTCTTGCTCAAATTCTCTTACTTTATCTAGAATTTTATCTTCAATTTCTACACTCTCCTCGAACATCATCCTTGCATTCCCTACCACAACTTTTTGTCCATTTATGAGACCTTTTATACCCTTTCCCGGAACGATTTCAACCCCATGCACATCTTTGAAGTTCAGATCTAATTCAGTAGCTTTTCTGACAATCGCTTCCCCTAAAGGATGCCCAGAATATCTCTCGAGCGATGCAACTATTGATAAAAGTTCTTTTTCTCCGAGTTCAAAGCTTATAACATCTACAACTTCTAGTTTTCCTGTTGTAAGCGTTCCTGTTTTGTCGAAAAGAATAAAACTTGCTTTTTTCAATATTTCTAGAGCAGATGCGTTTTTAACAAGAATCCCTAACTCTGCTCCCTTTCCCAATCCAACAACGAGTGCAGTTGGAATAGCAAGCCCAAAAGCACAAGGACAGGCAATAACAATAACGCTTAAAAAAGTTGCAAAAGCGAACACAAGTGATTTTTCTACCAAAAAATACCAGAATAAAAATGAAAATATTGCAATAGTCAAAACCATTGGAATGAACAAGTAAACAAACTTATCAGCTAAATTCTGAATTCTTGGCCTTGAAAACTGGGCTTCTTCGACTATACGTACTATCTGAGACAATAGAGTCTCTTTTCCTACCTTCTCTGCTTTTACCTTCAAAAAAGAACTTTTGTTTATCGTTCCACCATAAATCCTGTCACCAACTTTCTTGAATTTGGGTATAGACTCCCCAGTAATCGATGATTCTTCGACGTAGCTTTCACCATCCAAAACTATTCCATCAACTGGAAATCTTTCTCCAGGCTTAGTGATCACGATATCTCCTACTAGAATCTCACTCGTTGGTACTTCTATCTCTCTACCATTTCTTAAAACTATTGCCCTTTTAGGTTGTAAACTCATGAGTCTTCTCAAAGAATTCCAACTCTTTTCTCTCGCTCTCTCCTCGAGAAGCTTCCCAAACAAGAGAAAAACTATAAGAAAAACACTCGCCTCGTAGAAGTTAAAATCTTTATAAAAAACTCCAAAAGTTGCGAGAAAACTAGTAAGGTAGGCAGAACCTATACCAATAGAATACATAACTTCCATAGTTAAAAATCGCACTCTTAAAGAGCTATAAGCTCTTGAAAAGATTTCTCTTCCAGAATAAATTATCGCAGATGTTGCGAGAATGAACTCGAGAAAGATTACTTCGTGGAAAAAAAACCTGAGGAAAAATATTATTATTCCAATTGTTATAGATACCACTAAACACGATTTCAATTTTCTAATTCTCTTCTCACTCAACTCTTTTTCCAGTGTATACTCTTTTTCTTTCAATCTCAATAACTTTAAACCAATTTTATCTATCTCTTCCAACATTTCATCTTTTGAAACTTTCAAAGGATCATAAACAATTCTTACCTTTCCGACCGTGATACTTTTTTCTATTATTCCTGGAAGTAAGTCCAATCTTTTTTCAATAGCCTCTACACACGTAGAGTTGTTCATTCCCTCTATTTCTAAAGTAATTTCTCTTTTTTCTCTTAACACATGGTAACCTGAATCCTCTATCACCCTTACAATTTTAGAAACACTTATCTTTGATTCATCAAATTTGACAAAAACCAAAGCAGAGTTGAAATTCACCAACACATCCCTAACACCTTCTAGTCTTCTCAAACGATCTTCAATAATCTTTGCACACATTGAACAACTCATACCAGTCACAGTTAGTTTAACCTCCACGATGGTATACAATTTTCGAAACTTTTATGATTTTTGCTCGCAATCGAACATTTGACTAAAAATCAGAAATCCTTTTCTTCATTTAATGATATTCTGAATTCATGAAAGTCGTTTGGAGTGTAAGCCATGGTGAATTTAGCATTGGAGATTACTACTATTTTTCAAAACTGAGGAAAATAGCCGAAAATGAGGGATTAGAAATGAAAGAAGAGAGAGTTTTTAAGAAGCTTGAATTCCATGATTTGATCGTTTTTAACTATCCAGAAATAAAATTTAGTGCAAAAGATATCGCAAAGATAAGAGAGTGGATAAAAATTGGAAAAAAAGTTATTTTTACAGGTTATTATTCTAATATTGATAGAGTAGCGGAGAACATTAACAGAGTGACAAGACATTTTGGACTTAGAATAAACTACGACCTCATAAGGGATGAAAAAAGGAATATCGGTGACGATATGTTTCCAATTGCGAAATGTGGAAATTTAGAAGTTTTAATGCCTTGTTCTGCATCTGTAAATGGTGGAAAAAGCTTTGTAGTTGGTAAAGATACATTTGGAGCAGTAGAAAACAATGTTCTAGTTCTTGGAACCTGCGTTTTTTGGGATAACTACTCTATTGACTTTGTAAATAATCGAGAATTTGCTATTAGAATTCTGAGAGGTGAATTCCCATGAGAGGATTCCTAATCATTGGAAACGAAGCTGTAACAGAACCTTTCAATCTGAGCGATCTACCTGGAGCAGGAAGAATGGATGTTTTATGTAGGTGTGTATCTCAAGCTCTTTTTCTATCTCATTCTATGAGGAGAGATGTGGAAGTTTATCTTCTTTTACTTGGAAAACCAAACCCGCCAAAGGTTATAAAAATATCAAGCAATGAGCTACGTAGAATGTCACCGGATGAGAGAAACATAGGAGGTCATATTAGAAAAGCAGTAGGTTTCAAAATTTCAAAGGATTGGGTTGAAACTAATTCAGGAATTTTTGTTGCAAAAAAGAACATTGAAGAGCTACTAGATGAATTGTCTTCCAGTTACACCATTTGTTATCTACGCGAAGATGGTGAAAGTATAAGAAACGAAATTTATTCGATTAAAAATCCACTTTTCATTGTTGGAGATCACATAGGAGTTAAAAAACAAGAAGAAGACATCATTCTCTATTATGCAGTTAAAATTCTAAGTGTTTCGAAACTCTCGCTAATGGCAGAACAATGCATAACTATAGCGCATTACGAGCTTGATAAACATTATCACGAAAATTTTATTAGCATCTAAGTGTAACTCTTCAAGGGGCGCTGTGATTAGCATTGGTAACTATCCCGCCGCCGATGTAATTCATTATATTTTTGGCGCCCCCAAATCACTGTTTTTCCTTTAGCAAGATGGCATTTATTATGCCTTCCTGGCTTGGTCTGTTTGTAACCTTAGCCTTTCCAATAGAGGTTGTTATTATCGCCCCTTTTGTTATCACACCATGGCGCACATAGTGAACATTGGCTGGATTTTCTGCAACCCCTTTTATCTCAGCTCTTACTACTTTTTTTTGCTCTGGATCGTATACATTTGCATATTTGTCAGCAAAAAGTCTTATTTTATAAATTCCCCCTCTTATTCTATCTTTTTTAACTTTTCTATCACCAACCGTAGTCATCACTTGTTCTCCACCCAGTTCATACTTCCTCTTTTTCCTGTGTGGCCTATAAAGACCGCCAGTAGATTTTCTTCTACTTCTTCCCTGAAATATCATAAGTTCACCACTTTATCCCATCTCACTCGCCTTAAAGATTTTATGCATTGAGACTCATTCGATTAGGGAGTGGTGGTGGACGGCTGACCGAGAGGAGGAAAGTCCCCCCACCCATAAAAAGGCGGGTCTCGTAAGAGATATCTCCGAGAGGAGATCTAGTGGGAACAGAAAAAATCCCGGTAGAGGGAAATGCGATGAAGCCGAAAGGCTTAGATCACCTCTACTGGTTGAAAAATCCTACTAGCCGCCGGGTGCAACGCTTTGCGGCTTAGACTGATGCCGTCTGAACAAAAGGGGGCTTATTACCACCACTCCCTACATCAGGAAAATCATTTGACAGAGTAACAGCTTTAAATCATCGATATTTTGATTTTGTACTAATCATAATTTAAAAATTTTGAAAAGATTTGAAAAATTGTAGCCCATCCGGTGGAATCTCCATCATATTTTCAGGAGACGCATGGCGGATGGGCAAAAACTCTTCGATTTTAGAAATTAAAAATTTTTGGGTACTAGAAAAAATTGGATTTCAACTAATTAGAAATTATTTTAAAACTAAAATCTCCAACCACTCGTCGATGAAGATAGGATGCTGTGGATTTCCCATAGCAATGGAGAAGTACTTTGAGATCTTTGAAGTTGTAGAGGTTCAAAAAACTTTTTATAAGCCCCCAAACCCAAAAACTGCCAATAAATGGAGAGAGAGGGCTCCAGAGAATTTTGAATTCACTGTAAAAGCCTGGCAAGTGATAACCCATCCGCTTTCAAGTCCGACTTATAGAAAAACAGAGTTGAGTTTAAGGGATGCAGGATTCTTTAAACCTATAAAAGAGGTATTTGAAGCTTGGAACATAACAAAAGAGATTTCAAAGGTTTTAAAAGCTAAATTTATCCTCTTTCAGACTCCCAGAAGTTTCAAAGAAAGAGAAGAGAACATAAAAAATATGAAAGAGTTCTTCAACACGATTGAAAAAAATTTCATATTTGGTTGGGAACCGAGAGGCTGGAGAAATGAGACTGTCAAGAGAGTTTGTCAAGAACTTTCTTTAATACACGTCGTTGATCCATTCGAAAACTCCCCAACTTGGGGTGAGTTGAAATACTTTAGAGTCCATAAAAACCACAGTGAGGAAGAGATATATTCATTAATTAATAAAGCAGACTATATCATGTTCAACAACCCTTTTATGTTGAGAGATGCTGAAAAATTAAAGAAGAGGAGGGACGAAGTTGAGGGAAAGAATTATAGAAATTCTAAAAAATTATCATTCTAATAAAATAAAAATAGGGACCTTAGGTAGTCACTCCGCTCTGAACATTCTTCGTGGGGCAAAAGACGAGGGTTTTGAAACAATTTGTGTCTGTAAAAGCAAGGATGTCAAAATTTACAAGAATTTCGGTGTAGCAGATAGAATAATCGAAGTTGAAGATTTCAACGAGTTATTGGACGAAAGTATCCAGAATTTCTTAAGAAATGAAAACACGATTCTAATTCCACACGGTTCTTTTAACGCATATATTGGCAAACTTGAAAATCTAAATGTACCGATTTTTGGTAACAGAAAACTAATGGAATATGAAATAAGTAGAGAAAAACAAAGAGAGTGGTTCCTAAAAGCTGGAATAAGAATACCAAAAACTTTTAGTTCCCCTGAAGATATAGACAGATTATGCATCGTGAAGTATCATGGTGCTAAAGGTGGAAGAGGATACTTTCTTACTTCTTCACCACAAGAATTCAAAGAAAAGGGAGAAAAGATGGTAAAAATGGGTTTGGTAAATGAGAGCGAACTTAAGAAAGTCGAGATTCAAGAATACATCATTGGTGCAAACATTTACTTTTCATTTTTTTATTCTCCAATAAACGAAAGGATAGAACTGATCTCAGTAGATAGAAGATATGAACATGTAGATGGGTTGGGCAGAATTCCAGCAAAAGAGCAGTTAAAAACAGATATAGAACCCACATATACTGTAATAGGGAACTTCCCTCTCGTTTTACGTGAAAGTCTTTTGAGAGAAGCTTTTAATACGGCAGAAAGGATAGTTGAAGTATCCAAGGAAATAGCCTACCCTGGAATGGTTGGTCCTTTCTGCATTGAAACAATCTTCAACGAGAGGGCCGAGCTGATAGTCTTTGAGATTTCAGCGAGAATCGTTGCAGGAACAAATGTAGGAATTCCAAGCTCACCTTATTCCTATATTCTATTTGGAGAAAACATGTATATGGGAAGAAGAATTGCAAGAGAAATAAAGATTGCAATCGAAAAAGATATGCTTACTGAAGTCATTTACTGATCATGAATCTCGATGAGGCGATTGAAAAGACTTTAAAAGCTGGAGAAATCTTGAAAAAGGTGATAAAAGAAGTAGAGGAGAAAGTAGTAGTAGGAAAAAAAATTCTTGATATCGCGGAGTTCATAGAAAATAGAATAACAGAACTTGGAGCTAAACCTGCTTTTCCATGTAACATATCAATAAACAGCGATGCAGCACATTTCACACCAAGAAGAGGTGATGAGAGAGTATTCAAGATGGGAGATCTTGTGAAGATTGATGCAGGAGCCCACATAGATGGCCATATTGCAGATATGGCTATTTCAATTGATCTTGGCGAAAACGAAAAACTGATTAAAGCCTGTAAAGATGCTGTCTTCAATGCAATCGATTCAATAAAAGATGGAGTCAATACTGCGAAGATCAGTAAAATAATAGAAGAAACTATAAAGAAATACGGTTTTAAGCCTGTGGTGAATCTTTCAGGTCACGGTTTGATGCCTTATTTAGCTCATGCCCCACCAAACATTTACAACTACGCAACTCAAAGAGGTGTTGAACTGAAAGAGGGGATGATAATAGCTATCGAACCATTTGCAACAAATGGTGTTGGAAGAGTAGCAGAAAGAGGAGAATGCGAAATTTACAGCCTTGTAAATCCAAAACCTGTTAGATTGAAAGCTATGAGGGAAATAATTTCAGAAATCTCAGAAAAATTCAGAACTTTGCCATTTGCGAAGAGATGGATAAACAAATCCGAGCTTTTAATATCAAAACTCGTTCGCGAAGGTGTTTTTAGAGAATATCCTGTATTGTCTGAGGTTTCTAAAGGATTTGTGAGCCAATGGGAACATACAGTTATCGTGGAAAAAGATTCAGCAAGAGTGGTCACATTTTGATAAATCTACTAAGAATGTCTCCGTAATAAAGGTGTAGGAGCAGAATTATGATTGGATGCTGCAACAAATAGATTTTAAGTGAGTGTCTTCCTAGAAAACTCACGAATCCACCTCTATATTGTGATTTTCTAAGCCTAACTTTTTTCCCCGTATAGATTCCGAGCAGTAAAATTCCAAACCAAGGAAGCAAAGGATAATAATCGAGCGTATTAAAGTCCTCAGGTACTATACCGAGCCAGAAGAAGTGGTTAATTGGAAATCTGAATTGCTGAATGTAAAAGCCAAATAATGTAAAGCTCATTCCAAAAAAGATGCAAAGATTTTCTTTCCTAATAAAAGGGAATACTAGTAAGGATGAAAGTGCAAAGAAATGAATTATTCCAAAAACAACATATTTCTCTGGAATTAAAATATAAGTCATTGTTGTTATCGAAAAGGCTATTGTTGCTAACTTAAGAGCTCTCTTTAATAAATGTAACTCGTTTTTGAATGCATAACTCATCGTAAAACCTGAGATGAATACGAACATGGCACCAATGAATCTTGGAAAAAGATAAAAGAATAAACCTTCGAGTTCTATTTTTCCAACATAGCTCGCGTCAAAGAAAAGATGGAATATTAGCATGAGTATGACTGCAAATCCTCTAGCAAAATCGAGCTGCCAGTATCGATTTTTTTCAGGCATGATTAAAAATAAGAAAATTATCTAAAATATCTCAAATCCTCATCACTTCTCCATTGCTGTACTGCTAGTTCCTGCATTTCCTTTATTTGAGCTATTATCTTCTCCATTTCTTTTGCTCTTTCTTCAAGAGCTTCAAACGAGATCTTTAGGTTTAAAATCTTCGATAAAACAATGAGAACTGCTTTAGCACTCTTTGGATCTACCATATAGCCAGAAGTGACCCCCATCAGACATACAGCTTCAATGTTTTCAAGCTTTGAAAGCCCGAGCAAAAGTCCTGCAGCACCAATTATCCCTCCTCCCGGCTCTCCTGGCTCAAATCTTACTCCATAACGTTTCATTTCTTCAACAAGATCCTTTAAATTTGAAGCCCCTACGACATATGGCTCCTCAACGAGTCTTCCAACTCCATAGCCCCCAAGAGTATAGATTCTCTTAACTCCAAAGCTTTTTGCAATCTCTATGTATGCATTGACCAACTCAAAATGTCCCTCATTGCTAATACTCTGAAAATCACCAACAAGGATCAGCAGATCTGGTGAAACTGAGTTAGATTTCCATGCATAAACTTCGTTTCTTGGCATCCTTATAGTTCCATCCTCGAGTACCATCACCTGTGGTGGGAAGTGATGGGAATATATCTCTACAACTTTTTCTGCGTTTAGTTCTCTAACAAGATGATCTGCAACCAATTTTCCAACATGTCCTATTCCAGGAAGACCTTCTATAAAAATTGGATCTTTTAACTTATATTCCCTGGGATCTTTTAGATAACGCACATCTACCCTTTTTATCATCTCACCACCTTCTCAAAAAGAAACTTTTCTCCTTTCGGAGCATTCTTCTGTATTTTCCATAGGGGTCCTCAGGAGAAAATTTTGGAGGAATCGATGTTAATGTTTTTTCTTTACATCTTTGACAGATCTCTCCCAACGTGTATTCCTGACATTTTGGACATTTCCTGATCAAAGATTTCATATTGCCTCCCTTACAAAGTTACTCTCTCCACCGAGTTTTTTAACAAGTTTTGATACATTGGTTACGATCTTTTTCAAAGCGTTTTCTGCAACTTTGTAGTCTTCAGCCTCAACCACAACCCTGTATTTTGGTGCACCAATGTAATAAACTTCCAAAGAGACTGCTTCATCAGTCTTTAAGTCTTGAAATACCCTCTTTATTCTTTCTACACCATCAGAGTGCAGAAATTTTATTTCAAAATATCCTCTAACTTTGACCTTCTTTGGTTTTATATTCTCTCTTGCAATCTCTGCCATGGTTTTGGCAAATTCTTCTCCCACTAATTTTGCTAAAACTTCATATCCTTCACTAGCAACCTCATCGAATGCGGAGTAAACAGAATCATATTCTTTTAGCAATTTTTTGCCTAATTTTAGAACTTCTTCTTTGCTCAAATTGAGTTTGTTTCCAACGATTTCGAGCCATTTAAAAGCACTCATTTCATTTTTCCATTGGCGGATTTTTTCTCTCTTTTGCCTCTCATTAACATCCTTTATCGATAAATCGATATGTCCTCTCTTTGGATTTACACTTAAAACCTTACAAACAACCTTTTGTCCTTTTTTAACGTGTTCTCTTATGTCTTTGATCCAGCCTGATGCAACTTCACTTATGTGAACCATGCCCTCTTTGTTTTCATATTCATCGAGAGAGGCAAATGCTCCAAAATCCAAAACCCTTGTTACTGTTCCGATCACTATTTCACCTACAGACGGATATCCACTTCTTCTTATGACCAATCTCTCCTGTAGTTCGCTCTCTCGTTTTTCATCTTTCATCTCTTTTTACTTATTTTCACGATGAATTTAAGTTTTCTCTAAATACGTTTTTGAAAATTTAATTAACAAACAATATAATTAAAATTTTAAAAATATTCTTGAGTTCACTTGGATATACCAAAAATTTTTGTTATGGTTGGTCAATCTAAAAATAAAATAATAGGGGTGACGAAAATGTTTCGAGGTATCGATTTCTACGAAATAGACGAACTCCTAACTGAAGAGGAGCGCTTGATAAGGAATTCTGTTCGTGAATTTCTGGAAAAGGAAGTCGTTCCAGTCGTTGTTGAGGCTTGGCATAGAGAAGAACCAATAAATTTCAGAGAAATTGGTAGAAATTTTGGAAAAATTGGAATGTTAGGCACTTTTATTCCTGAAGAATACGGATGCCCTGGAATGAACTATACTTCTTTTGGCCTAATTTGTCAAGAGGTTGAAAGAGTAGATAGCGCTTTGAGAAGTTTTGTTGCAGTCACTTCAGGACTCGTTATGTTTCCAATCTGGAAATACGGAAGTGAAGAACAGAAAAGAGAATACCTTCCAAAACTCGCAAAAGGAGAAATAATCGGTTGTTTCGGTATGACTGAACCAAACGTTGGTAGTGATCCAGGAAGTATGGAGACAACTGCGAGAAAAGAGGGCAATCAATGGATTCTAAATGGAAGTAAAACATGGATAAGCGAAGCGGGAATTGCAGACGTTGCAATTATCTGGGCAAAAGATGTAAGCGATGGAAAAATAAAGGGTTTTATTGTTGAAAAAGGGATAAAAGGATTCAAACAATCTAAGATAACAAGAAAGGGCTCAATGAGAGCTGGAGATGTAGGAGAATTATATTTAAAAGACTGTAAAATCCCAGAAGAGAATAGACTACCAAAAGCCGTTGGGTTGAGAACTGCTCTGAGCTGTTTGGATCAAGCGAGATTTGGAATTTCTTGGGGAGCAATTGGTGCAGCAATGGATTGTTATGAAACAGCTTTAAATTATTCAAAGAACAGAAAACAGTTTGGAGCGCCGATTGCTTCCTATCAGCTGATTCAAGCTAAGCTCGTGAATATGTTCACTGAAATAACTAAAGGACAACTCGTAGCATGGCGTTTAGGGAGACTCATGGATGAGGGAAAAGCAACTCCAGAACAGATCTCGTTCGCGAAAAGAGATAACGTTCGTTTAGCGAGATTTTGTGCTAAAACAGCCAGAGAAATTCTTGGAGCAAATGGAATAAGCCTTGATTATTCTCCGATAAGGCATATGGCAAACATAGAGAGTGTTTACACTTACGAAGGTACAGACGAAATTCACACGCTAATACTTGGTAGACATATAACAGGAATCCAAGCATTCAAAAGAGAACTATGACATTCATAGAACTTTTTTAGAGAAAGAAAGATTTTATAATCGTAGTGCTTATAAGTTGAAATGTTCCTATTAGAAAAGTTTATATACTCAATAAGAGTAAATTCTTTTATGAAAAGAACAGGTGATGGCTTTTGGATTTGAAGATGCTATAAAAGTAAAGAATAAGAATGCAGTGATCGGAGAAGTAAAGTGCTATTCACCCACATTCGGCGATTTGCTTTTTGGTAGAGATCCAGTAGAGATTGCAAAAATATATGAAAAATGTGGATGTGTAGCGATTTCCTACATAACTGCTAGCTCTTTCAGAGGAGATTTGAAAACCCTTAAAAAGATCTGCAATGAAGTCAGTCTTCCAGTTTTGAGAAAAGATTTCGTTAAAAGCAAAGAAGACATCGAAAAAACATGTGAAAGCGAAGCCAAAGCTCTTTTATTGATTGTAAGAATTCTCAAAGAAAAGACACCAGAATTTATTGATATCTGTTTTGAACATGAAATTGAGCCAGTAGTCGAAATATTCAACGAGAGAGACCTTAATTTTGCCAAAAATACAAAAATCGTACTGATAAACAACCGTGATATATTCAATCCATATGACGTCAGCATAGAAAGGACTACTAGAATTGCTCCAAAAGTAAGTAAAACCAAAATAAGCGGTAGTGGAATAAATAAAATTGAGGATCTTCACATCCTGAAATTTGTAGATGCTGTTTTAATTGGAACTTCTTTTATGCTTGCCGAAAAAACAGAGGATTTCGTAAGAAGTTTTGTTGAGGCGAAGCTATGATAGAAGCTTTATTTGGAAAATTAGATATGGAAAAAGCATATGAACTTGCCTTGATACTTCCAGAACTTGATGATATTGAGATATCCGCAGTACTGACAGCTCTTGAGTTTAAAGGTTATGATTCGGAAGTCTTGGCAGGATTTGCAAAAGCAATTCTCGAAAGATCTCGAGTCAATCTTGGAAGAGTTTTTGACACGTGTGGTACTGGAGGAGATGGTTTTTCAACAATAAACGTTAGTACTGCCGTTTCTATTGCAATATCGAATTTTACACAGGTTGCAAAGCATGGAAACAGGGCTATAAGTTCCAAAAGTGGCTCAGCAGATGTACTAGAAAAACTTGGTATTAAAATCGAGTTACCTTTTGAAAAAACGAGATATTTGATTAGAGATACAAATTTTGCATTCCTATTTGCTCCTTATTATCATAAAAGTTTTTCAAAGGTATCCGAAGTTAGAAAGAAGCTAAAATTTAGAACGATTTTCAACGTTCTTGGACCTCTAGTTAATCCAGCAAATCCAGAAAGACAAATAATAGGAGTATCTAATAAAAAGTTATTATATTCAGTTGCTGAAGTTATGGAGATTTTGGGTAGGAGAGGACTCGTTTACCACGGTAGTGGGATTGACGAGGTTAATCCAAGTGATAAAACTACTGTGATTTCCATCGAAAACGGAATTGAGAGAATAACTTTAACTCCAGAAGATTTTGGAGTCAGAAGGACTGAAATTATCCCCTGCAAAAATAGTTTTGATTCTGCAGAAAGGATTAGAGCAGTCTTCGCAAACAAGGGAACTGAAGAAGATAAAAATCTGATTGCAGTAAACTTTTCTTTAGCCTTGTTTGCAATTGGCTACGAAGATTTAAAAGAGAACGTTTCGATCTTTAACGAAAAAGTCGAACTTGGAGATTTTAGAAAAAAATTAGAGGAGATAGTATGCAGAAGCATGAATTTGTCGAGCCAGTGAAACTGTATTCAGTAATAAGAGATGAGAAATTTCCATTTATCCTTGAATCTGTTGAAAAAGTGAGGAACGCAAGATATACTTATCTTTCCTTCAATCCACTCTACGTAGTAGAGATAGACGACAGATTGATAGTCGATGGAGAAGTCATTTCAAAAGTATCCGATCCTTTTGAAGCTTTAAAAAATATCCATGTAAGAAATATGCTTGTTGGATACATTTCATACGACTCTGTTCTAAGTTTCATAGGGAAAAAAGTTGAAGAAAAAACTTGCTTTGCTTGTTATGATGGTTACTTCGTCTATGATCACTATCTTGGCAAACTATTCAGTCATAACATCGAAAAAGCTGAGAAGATTGTAGAAAAAGCTAAAAAAGAAGAAATAAACTTTAAAGAAGGTGGTGCCAACATCTTGAAACAGGAAGATAGAGAATATTTTGAAAGAATCGTTTTAAAGGCAAAGAAGTTCATAGAAGAGGGAGAAGTTTATCAACTCGTGCTTTCACGTGAGTACCAAATAAAAAGCGATTTCGATCCATTCGAAATATATTTAAGGCTAAGAGAGCTAAACCCCAGCCCTTACATGTTTCTACTCGAGTTCAATAAGTCTCTAATAGGTTCTTCTCCTGAAACTATGGGAAGAGTTGATGGCAGAATTTTTAGAATAAATCCTATTGCTGGAACTGCAAAGAGAATCGAAGGAAAAGAAGAGCATATAATCGAAAAACTCCTAAGCGATGAAAAAGAGAGAGCCGAACACGTTATGCTCGTTGATTTAGCGAGAAATGATGCTAGAAAGGTATGTAAAGCTGGAAGTATTAAAGTTGAGCGTTTCATGGATATAAATACATATCCAAGTGTCATTCACATAGAGAGCGAAGTAGTTGGTGAACTGAAATCAAGTGTGACACACTTCGATGCTATGAAAGCATCTTTTCCAGCAGGAACAGTTACAGGAGCACCGAAAAAGAGAGCTGTTGAACTTATATATAAGCTTGAAAAATCAAGGAGAAAAATCTATGGTGGAGCTGTCGGTTACTTTTCCAAATCGACTTCAGATATGGCTATTGCGATAAGAATGATTGAATTCGATGGTATCTGCAAAGTGAGAGCAGGTGCAGGAGTTGTGGCAGATTCCAATCCAGAAAAAGAGTACTTTGAGACTGAAAACAAGATTGCCAAAGTTTTAAAAGCGGTGGGATTATGATAATCGTTATAGATTGCTATGATTCCTTTGTTTACAACCTCGTTGAATATATCTCGATTTTTGATAAAGTCAAGGTTTTGAGTAAGGAAAAAGCAACAGAAGCTAAAAAAATTAACTTTGATGGAATTGTTATTTCTCCCGGACCAGGGAAGCCTGATAGAGACCTTCAGTTTCTCTTTGATTTTAAAGTACCAGTTCTTGGCGTATGTTTAGGGCATCAGATCATAGCAGAGGTCTTTGGAGGAAAAGTCGATAAAGTGAAACCAATTCACGGAAAATCTTCGACCATAACTCATGATTCAGAAGGTATTTTCAAAAATGTGAGAAACCCATTGAAAGTCGGAAGATATCACTCACTCGCTGTCGTTGAAGTTCCAAAAGGTTTTAAAGTAACTGCAATGAGTGAAGATGGTGTGATAATGGGAATAAGAAAAGAATTAATCGAGGGTGTGCAGTTTCATCCCGAGAGCATTTTGACAGAGGATGGATTAAGGATGATCAGAAATTTCGTTATGATTTGCCATGATCATTAAAATTTGTGGTATAAAAAATATCAGAGAACTCGAGATAGTCGAAAAATACGCAGATTTTGGTGGAGTAGTTGTTAAAAGCGAGTCTAAAAGATGTATAGCACTCGAAAAAGCAAAAGAAATAATTTCAAACTCTAAAATCCCAATTTTTGTAGTTTCAACGTCTGAAAAGTTGTTAGATTGGCAAGAAATAATTGCAAAGACGGAATGTGATCTTGTACAAATTCATGGAAAAATGAAAGTTGAAGATTTTGAAAGAATCAGAGAAGAAGTTATTGTTATGAAAGCTTTCATCGTAAAAAATCTCGGAATTTTTGAGGAGATTAAAAGTTATAGGCCGCATTACATCTTGCTAGACTCTGGATGTGGAAGCGGAAAAGTCCATGACTGGAGTGTCAGCAGAGAGGTTGCAAAACGTTATCCTATAATCCTTGCGGGAGGACTCAACAAAAACAACGTTATACATGCAATCGAGTTCGTAAAACCTTTAGGAGTTGACGTTTCGAGCGGGGTTGAAAAAAATGGATTTAAAGATGAGAATTTAGTTTCAGAATTTGTTAAGGTGGTTAAAAATGCGTTTTGGTGAATTTGGAGGGAGATACGTTCCAGAAATACTAATTCCACCACTAGAAGAACTCGAAAAAGCATACAAAAAATTCAAAAATGATGATGAGTTCAAGAAAGAGCTCGATTACTATCTCAAAAACTTTGCTGGAAGACCAACACCACTCTACTTAGCAAAAAATCTAAGCAAAGAGTTGGGAATGAAATTATATCTAAAGAGAGAGGATTTATTACATGGAGGGGCACATAAGATAAACAACACTGTTGGTCAAGCCTTACTAGCCAAGTTTATGGGAAAAAACAGAGTGATAGCCGAAACTGGGGCTGGACAGCATGGTGTAGCAACTGCAATGGCTTCAGCACTACTTGGATTGAAGTGCAGAATTTATATGGGTGAAATCGACTATGATAGACAGAGAATGAACGTCTTTAGGATGCAAGTCCTTGGAGCTGAAGTAGTTGCTGTAAAAAGTGGAAGCAGAACACTGAAAGATGCTATTAACGAGGCTCTTCGCGACTGGGCTGAAAGTTTTGAAAAAACACATTACCTCATTGGCTCAGTTGTTGGACCACATCCATTTCCAACGATCGTTAGAGATTTTCAATCTGTAATAGGTTTAGAAGTAAAAAAACAGATTTTAGAAGCTGAAAATTCTATGCCAGACGTAATAGTAGCTTGTGTTGGTGGTGGAAGCAATGCAATAGGAATTTTCTATCCTTTCTTAGAAGAAGATGTTCGTCTTATTGGAGTAGAGGCTGGAGGAGAGGGTATAGAAACTGGAAAACACTCTGCTTCTCTGGCAGCTGGTGGTAAAGGTATCCTCCATGGTATGCTCTCTTATTTTCTCCAAGATGATGATGGGATGATTGTTGATACTCACAGTATCGCAGCTGGACTCGATTATCCAGGCGTTGGTCCTGAACATGCTTTTTTGAAAGATTCAGGAAGAGTCGAATACAGTTTTGTTACAGACAAAGAAGCTATAAAAGCCTTCTTAAGACTTTCAAAACTCGAAGGTATAATTCCCGCATTGGAGAGTGCTCATGCTTTGGCATATCTCGAAAAGGATGAAAGATTAAAAGGTTCAACCGTCATAGTGAACCTTTCTGGGAGAGGAGACAAAGATCTTAGTATCGTTATGGAGGCGATGAAATGATTTCGAAATCCCTCATCGTATTCTTACCTGCCGGATATCCTAGTAAAGAGAGAACACTCGAATTCATGCTTTCTGCAAACGCTGATATCTTCGAAATCGGTATACCTTTCAGTGACCCCATTGCTGATGGAGAGACAATCCAAAATGCATATTTCAAAGCGCTCAGTTCAGGTTTCAGGGTTGATGATGTCTTCTGGATAGCAAGAAGATTTTTGGAAATAGACGAGAGAGATTTAATCCTTATGAGCTATTTCAATCCTATATATCGCCATGGCTTAAAAAAATTCGTTGAAAAAGCTTATGGAAGCGGTTTCAAAGCAATACTTGTAGTTGATTTGCCTTTCGATGAAGCTGGGGAATTTTTCGATATATGTAGAGATTTTGGAATAGGAAACATTTTCTTAGCAGCACCGAATACAAGTGAAGAGAGGTTAAGGATAATAGACGAGTTGTCTACTTTCATTTATCTCGTCTCGACCTATGGTGTAACAGGAGAAAGAGAGAAAGTTTCGGAAATAGCTTTTAAAGCCTTAAATAATGCGAAAAAGGTTTGTAAAAAGCCAATAGCGGTTGGCTTTGGGGTTTCAAAAAAGAACCATGTAGATGAACTTTTTAAAGCAGGGGCTGATGGAGTTGTTGTAGGTAGTGCAGTAGTTAAACTTATCGAGGAATGCGGCGAAAGAGCTGAGAAGGAAATAGCAAAATTTACTTCTAAACTTAAAAATTAGATAAAAATAGACTTCCGCCTATTCTATATCCATTAACTCGAATTCCCATACACAAAAATAATCTCTAATCTCTGGAGGTGCATATATACATCTAACTTCTATTCTATAATCTACCTCCTTAGCAAAAGCTCTGAACTCCCTCAAGTGCATTTCTCTACAAGGAAATATTCTTCTTCCCATTTTTATTCTCGCACTTTGCGGAAGACAGTCTTTCACCCTTATTCTCAAAACTTTTCCCAATTTTTCGAATTCGTAATTCAAAATTCTACACCATGGAAAATACTTTATTGCTTTTTCAAAGCCTTCAAGTCCTCTTTCCTCTACTTTAAATCTCTTTTTTATTTCTCTTGCACTTCTACTTCCAATTTCCTCCCAGATCTTTTCGTTCAGCTTTACTGCAGCTTCTAGACCAAATGTATCTTCAACAGCTAGAAACCAAAGAGCATCAACGAGTCTTAACTGTCTAAGTAAAAATTCTTCATATTCTGACATGATCTCAGTTCGGTAATTCTCCTATAAATATTTTATACTCCTGAAAACTTTTTCAATTTCTTTAAAAATGATTTTAGAAGTTGAAAGAGACCTCTTTTTCTGTTTAAAAACACTTTCTTGTCAAAAAAAACTAGGAAAAAATTTTAGGATTGCTATGGACAGATAAGAAAATTTAAAAAATAACTTGAAAAAGGATATACGTGCAGAGAAGAAAGTTGAGGAAGAAGGAAGAAAAAGAGATAAGTAGGGAAGTGAAAGAGACTGCAGGAGTTAGCATTGAAGGTGATATGGAGATACTAGAATTTGGAGAAGTGAAAATAATACTTGTGAACAATAAAGCTTTTCTTTTGGAGTTTGGTGGAAGACATTATGTCTCAGTATACGGTGCAATAAAGTTGAAGCCAGAAAAATATGAAGTAACTGTGGATTCTGGAGCTGCTGATTTTATAATGAACGGTGCAGATGTTATGAAGCCAGGTATTTTTTATGCAGATCCAAGGATAAAAAAAGATAACTTTGTATACGTTACTGTAGGGGCAAAAAAAATCCCAATCGCAGTAGGAGTAGCACTTTGCAACATGGAAGAAATGAAAGGAAAGGGAAAGGCTGTTAAAAATATTCATCATGTAAAAGACAAGATTTGGATGTATTTGCTTGAAAATGGATTTCTTTCTTGAAAAATCTATAAATTAATCTATTAAAATTAAAAAATTTTTGGAAAAGCCACTAATTGACTGTAAGATGTATAGAAGTTTTTAAGGCTAAAAAAGCTGTTTAAGAATTGTAGTAAAACTTTAAATCCTAAGACGACTTCTCTTTATATGGCACTCGGATTTGTGCTTATCAAGATAGCTCCTGGAAAAGAGAGAAAAGTTTATGACAGGATAGCGAATATAAAAGAGGTTGAGGAACTTTATCCTTTGTTTGGTGAATACGATTTAATTGCAAAAATAGTCGTAAGGGATTTTGAAGAGTTGAGCGACATCGTAGTGAACAGAATAAGAACAATAGACGGGGTTGTTGAAACTAAAACGCTCACGGGGGCAAAGTTCTAATGATTCGCGGTTTAAGAATTGTCGCAGAAAATAAAACAGGGGTTTTAAGGGATCTAACGAAGATAATTGCTGATGAGGGTGGAAACATACAGTATGCACAGAGCTTTCCCATTCGCTTCGGTGAGCATAGCGGAAGAGCGCTTGTTTACTTTGAAATCGAAAATGGGAATTTTGAAAACATGTTGAAAAAGATAAGAAAACTTGAATCTGTCCTAGAAGTCGAAGAAGAAAAGCCTTTTGAGCAGGTTTATGGGAAAAGGGTTATCATACTCGGTGGAGGAGCTCTGGTTTCTCAAGTAGCAATAGGTGCGATAAGTGAAGCGGATCGACATAATTTACGTGGAGAGAGAATAAGTGTCGATACCATGCCTGTGGTTGGAGAAGAAGAGATTGCTGAAGCTGTAAAAGCTGTAGCAAGACTTCATAGAGCAGAAGTTCTTGTCCTCGCAGGAGGCCTAATGGGAGGAAAAATTGCAGAAGAGGTAAAGATGCTCAAAAAGAAGGGAATTAGGGTCATCTCTTTAAGCATGTTCGGTAGTGTCCCAGAAGTGAGCGACATAGTAGTCAGCGATCCGGTGATGGCAGGAACAATAGCAGTTATGCATGTCAGCGAAAGAGCAAAGTTCGACATAGAGAGGGTTAGGGGAAGAAGGGTCTGAGAAAAAGGAGATTTTATATGTCGCGTGATCTTTTTTAAAATGGCCCGGATGGGGTAGCGGCTATCCTCTGGGACTGTGGATCCCAGGAGGCGGGTTCGAATCCCGCTCCGGGCCCTATTAATAATGTTTAAGCAGAAACAAAAAAATTCAATGTTTTAATCTGGGTCAAGTTAAAAAATTTAACTGTTTTTTGGGAAAAAGATTGAATAATACATTCATACAGAATTTATAAACTCAGAGATTACATCAGAATGATGTGGAGCATAATAAAGGCGTTAAGAGAGAATCCATTGATTCTATATGACTCACAGAAAAAGCGTGGTTTTAGCACTGAAATCGTGGATAGAGCTATAGATCTCGATAGCAAATGGAGGGAGATGTTAAAAGAAGCAAACATCCTTCGAAAAAAGAGAAATGAGCTTTCAAAACTCTTGAAGGAAAAAAAAGATGAAAAAATAATTGAAGAAGCAAAGATCTTGAGTGATAAAGTCAAAAAAGCTGAAGAAGATTTAAAAGCCATCGAAAAAGAACTAGAAAAAATTTTGCTTTCCATTCCAAACATTGCCCATGAATCCGTACCAATAGGCAAAGATGAGAACGAAAATGTTGCAATTCGATACTGGGGTAAAGCAAAAGTTTACTTCGAAGAAGTTGATAAATTCTTGAAAATTACGAATGGGAAGGCAAGTTATGAAATCAGTGATTACAGACCAATCAGCCATGCAGATGCTGTTGAGCTTTTTGGCTGGGCAGATATCGCAAGAGCTGGGAAAGTAGCAGGTTCAAGGTTCTACTATCTATACGACGACTTATTATGGCTTGACTTTGCCCTAACATTATATGCAATGGATTTCCTGGCAAAGAATGGTTTTAAACTCGTTTCTCCTCCCTTCATGCTAAGAAGAGAAGCATATGAAGGTGTGACAGCTTTTAGCGATTTTGAGGAGGTTATATACAAAATAGATAGTGAAGATCTACATCTAATAGCAACAAGCGAACATGCGATCGCAGCTATGCACATGAACGAGACCTTAGAAGAGAACGAATTACCACTTCTCTACGCGGGTTTTAGTCCATGTTTTAGAAGAGAGGCAGGAGCTCATGGAAAGGATACGAAAGGAATTTTCAGAGTACATCAGTTCAACAAAGTTGAACAGTTCGTCTTTTGTTTACCTGATGATAGCTGGAAATGGCACGAAAAACTAATTGAAAATGCAGAAAAACTTTGGCAAGGGTTAGGTATTCCTTACAGAGTGGTAAACATCTGTACTGGTGATTTAGGCGTTGTAGCTGCGAAAAAATACGATTTAGAAGCTTGGATGCCATCTCAAGGTACATACAGAGAAATGGTCTCATGCAGTAACTGCACTGATTGGCAGAGTTACAGATTGAAAATTAGATATGCTGAAAAGAGGGGTTTCCCGAGTAAAGGCTTTGTACACACTCTTAACTCAACTGCAATTGCTACGACGAGAGCTATAACAGCAATAATAGAGAACTATCAGCTTGAAGATGGGAAACTAGAGATTCCCAAAGTACTTAAAAAATACCTTGAAAATATAGATTCCGCACCAAAAGATTTCATTATACCAAAAAACGCTCAAAAGGCGTGAGAATTTCGCAATCACTTTTTCTTATCAAGACAACATCTTCGACTCTAACACCACCAATTTTCTTGTAATAAAGCCCAGGCTCAACTGTGACAACCATCCCACTTTTTAGAGTTACATCGATTTCGCCCATTCTTGGCTCTTCGTGGACTTCAAGACCAATACCGTGTCCTGTGGAGTGTACAAATCCTTCTCCTTTTCTTGTCTCATAGCCATGGCTCTTAAAGGTATCTTTTACTGCATTGTGTACATCTTTGCCATTAACACCTTCCTTTAGCATTGAAAAAGCAATTTTCTGTGCTTCTAAAACTGCTGAAAGCATTTCCAAAAGTTCAGCATCATCTTTTAGAATTATTGTCCTTGTAAAATCCGCATAATATCCTCGCTTGTTTTTCGGAAAAACATCTATAAGCAGATGATTCTCTATTTTTCCTCTTCCAAGCTCGTGGGGATCAGCAGAGAGTTTTCCAGAAACGCATATGGTATCTTCTGCTAAAAGTCCACTTTTCCATAGCTCTCCTTCCAATAGTGTTCTAACTTCCTCGCATAAAAGTTTATGAGTGCGTAAAAAATCCAAGATCTTTGGAAAAACTTCGATGATCTTTAGACAATTCCATCTTATTTCAGAAATTTCTTGTGCATTCTTTATCGCTCTGAGTTTGAGAAAAGGATTCTCAACAACTTCAACTTCAAAGTTATCTTTCAATGAGAACGCAAAAAAAGCAGGAAAATCGCTGGGAATCATCACTTTTTTTGCTCTCCCTTCTTTTAATATTTCAACGAGAATTTTAGCTATTACTTTTCTTGAGTCACCAATTTCCCTGAGTTTCTGCTCATAATCGAGCATTTCATAACTTGCAACTTCCTTCACTCTGCTTTCCCTAATAGCTCTACCAAGCTCCATTTCTGGTAAGAGCAAAAGTTCTGTTCCATCGATTCCGAGAAGGTAAAACATCAAAGAAGAGCTACGAAACTTTGTTGCATAGAAAAAATTTGCGTTTCCTGACTGCATCACAAAAAAG
Source organism: Archaeoglobaceae archaeon (assembly GCA_025057895.1). GTDB lineage: Archaea > Halobacteriota > Archaeoglobi > Archaeoglobales > Archaeoglobaceae > WYZ-LMO2. Next base: position 32,281 of record JANXEF010000005.1, read on the forward strand.
TCTGCAGATTTCTCTTTGAGAATCTCAATTACCATAAAAGAATTCTAACCCATCCACCTACAACTTTTTTATCACCAACTTTGCACTCAACTCTTATCTTATACCTATTCTTTTCTTTTTCAACTATCTCACATTCAACTCTCACAATATCTCCTATACGAACTGGAGCTAGATAGTTAAAACTCGTTTCAAGTAGTACAACTATGCCTGGAAGTGTTGCTACAGCATTTGAGACTAAACTCGTAGTCAGCATTCCATGAACAACTCTTCCAGCAAACTTTGTTTTTTTTGCAAAATTCTCATCAAAATGAATTGGATTTAGATCTCCAGAAATGAGACCAAAAAGTTGAACATCAACCTCACTTATTTTCTTAGAGAGCGAAAATTTAAAACCAACATCGATTTGCGCAGATGTTTTCTTGAATTCTATAAAATCTCCACCAAGTTTCTTGTAAAGATTCATCAGCTCAGAAAAGTCCATATGATCATTTATCAAAAAAGATTTAAAAATTTTTCTACTTCTTCGCTTTCTTCATCTTTAGCTTTTTCAGCCTTATTATATTCTCTCTATCCATTTCCTCAAGCTTAAAAGCTATAAACCTTGCAAGCTCGTTCATTCTAGGAATAACTCTATATTCTAGAGCGTTAACCCTTCTTTTAGTCCTCTCTATCTCTTCTAGAAGTTTCCTTATAGTTGTTTCTATCTCCGCAACTTCAAGAATTGAATCAACGAGTTCTTCGTAAGCAGTAACTGCTTCATCAACCCTAATACTTGTGCTAAGAATTCCATAAGGCTTTTCGATTGCTTTTCTCGCAACTTTTTCTCTCTTTATCACTGGAACTACGACACCCATTATGCTCTTTCTCTTCAAAGTAAAACTTGGTTGAATTTGGCAACAAGATAAAGCTATAGAGCGTAAAGCTGTGAATCCATCCACTGCCATTGCAATCAAAAGCTTTTGTTGTGCTTTCTTATAATTTTCGACCATTTTCTGGATTGCAACCTTTGCTTCTTCAAGAAGCTCTCTGAACTCCATTATCAATCCATCTCTCTTCATCTTTAGTAGAGAATGTCCACGAACTGCCATTCTTATTCTTCTTCTTAGTTTTATTAGTTCCATTCTTGTCGGTTGAACCTCTGCCATTTCTATCCCTCAAAAAATTAAGAAGATGCTCTCTTCTTATAAGCTGGATGATACTTCTCGATATACTTCTTCTCTATTTTTGTTAACTCTCTTTCTGGGAGCATCGAAAGCAGTTCCCAACCAAGATCTAGTGTTTGATCTATGTCTCTATCTTCATATTTACCCTGATTCACAAATCTTCGCTCAAACTCATCGGCGAATTTCAAGAAAAGTCTATCCCTCTCACTCAAAGCTTCCTCACCAACTATCGCAACCAAACCGCGCAAATCAACACCTTCAGCATATGCAGCGTACATTTGATCATTCCACTGCCTGTGATCATCTCTCGTCATTCCCGGACCAATTCCTTCTTTCATCAGCCTGCTAAGAGATGGTAGAACGTTTATAGGTGGATAAATGCCCTTTGCGTGCAGTTCTCTGCTTAAAACTATTTGTCCCTCAGTTATATAACCCGTGAGATCTGGAATCGGATGGGTTATATCATCCGCTGGCATTGTCAGAATAGGGAATTGAGTAATTGTTCCCTTCCTACCATGAATTCGTCCAGCTCTTTCGTAGATTGTTGCTAGATCTGTATACATGTAGCCTGGATAACCTCTTCTACCTGGAACCTCTTCTCTTGCAGCACTTATTTCTCTGAGCGATTCGCAGTAGTTTGTCATGTCAGTAAGAATTACTAAGATGTGATAGTCATAGGTATAGGCTAGGAACTCAGCAGCAGTCAATGCCATTCTTGGAGTTATTAATCTTTCAATCGCTGGATCCTTCGCGAGATTTAGGAAAACTACTGCTCTTTCTAGAGCTCCGGTTCTCTCAAATTCTTTCATGAACTGATAAGCTTCTTCATAAGTGATTCCCATAGCAGCAAAAATGACAGCAAATTCTTCTGCCTGTCCACGAACTTTTGCTTGACGAGCGATCTGTAAGGCGATATCATTATGTGGCAAACCACTACCGCTGAAAATTGGTAATTTCTGACCACGAACAAGTGTGTTCATACCATCGATCGCCGATATACCTGTCTGTATGAATTCTCTTGGATACTTCCTCGCATATGGATTTATCGCAGAACCAACGATTGGAATTCTCTCCTCAGGAATTATTGGTGGTCCCCCGTCTATTGGCTCTCCTGAACCACTCAGGATTCTCCCGAGCATATCTTTTGAACAGCTAAGCTTTACTATGTCTCCAGTAAAACGAACACTGCAAGTCTTATCAACCCCTCTCGTCCCTTCAAACATCTGCACAACTACTATGTTTTTTGATGTGTCGAGCACTTGTCCTTTTCTAACAGAGCCATCAGGCAAAGTAACTTGTACAAGCTCACCATAAGCAACTGGCTTTGTCTTTTCAACAAAAACTAATGGTCCTGCAACTTGGGTAATTGTCTTATACTCTTCCATACTCACACCCCTAGATTTGCCTTTATCTTTTCAATCGCCTTGCTCATCGCAGTCTTGTAGTCAGCTTCGAGCTTGCTTCTCATGAATTCATCGAACCCCTCAACCTTTTCTATCTCATCATAAGTTTTACCAACTTCAAGGGCTTTGTAGAACAAGCCATTAAGCATTTTTATTGCCCTCAACATATCATACTGTTTTCTGATGTCACAATAGCTATCGACTTCATGATAAGCATGTTGGGCAAGATAAAATTCCCTTATTATCCTAGCGACGAGCAAAAGTACTCTTTGCGATTCAGGTAAAGCATCGCTACCTACAAGCATAACTATTTCTTGCAATGTTGCTTCTTCTTGTAGAACACTCATTGCCCATATTCTAAGTTCATTCCAGTCTGGAGCAATATTCTTTTCATACCACTCCGCGAGTGTTCCTGTATAGAGACTATAACTTATGAGCCAATTTATTGCTGGAAAATGCCTTCTTCCAGCGAGCTTTGCATCGAGTCCCCAGAAAGACTTCACAATCCTCAAAGTGTTCTGAGTAACTGGTTCACTGAAATCTCCACCAGGTGGTGATACTGCTCCAACAACACTAACACTACCAATTTCTCCGCACAAAGCTCTAACTCTACCAGCTCTTTCGTAGAACTCTGCAAGTCTTGAAGCTAGATAAGCTGGATAACCTTCCTCCCCTGGCATCTCTTCAAGTCTTCCTGAGATCTCTCTCATAGCTTCCGCCCATCTACTCGTTGAATCTGCTTGCAAAGCGACGTCGTAGCCCATGTCTCTGAAATATTCTGCAATCGTGATTCCAGTATAAACGCTAGCTTCTCTTGCAGCTACCGGCATATTGGAAGTGTTAGCCACAAGAACTGTTCTGAGCATCAGTGGCTTTCCGGTTCTTGGATCAATGAGCTCGGGGAACTCTTCTAGAACCTCTGTCATCTCGTTCCCTCTTTCTCCACATCCAATGTATACGACGATGTTTGCATCGCTCCACTTTGCAAGCTGATGCTGCATCACAGTTTTTCCACTGCCAAAAGGTCCTGGAATAGCTGCAGTTCCACCCTTTGCGATTGGAAAGAACGTATCAAAGATTCTCTGCCCTGTGATCAACGGAACTATTGGGGGCAACTTTTCGATATATGGCCTTGGAATTCTCACAGGCCATTTGTGTGCCATCTTTAGTTCTGTACCATCTTCTAGAACTGCAATCGTTTCATCAACAGTAAAGCTTCCTGAATAGATTTCCTTAATTCTGCCACTTCTAGCAGTTGGAGGAACTAAGATACGATGGACGACGACTTCTGTTTCTTGAACTTTACCAATTATCTGTCCAGCTTTTATTTCGTCACCTTTCTTTATTAGTGGCTGAAATTCCCATTTCTTTTTTTTATCAATTCCCGATGCTTCTATTCCACGACTTATGAAGTCTCCACTTACTTCTTTCAGCACTGGAAGCGGACGTTGAACCCCATCGTAGATGTTTCCTATGAGTCCTGGACCAAGATCGACGCTTAGAGGCATTCCTGTATTAACGACTTTCTCCCCTGGTTTAACTCCGGATGTGTCCTCGTAAACTTGTATCAACACCTTTTCTCCAGCTAAACCTACGACTTCTCCCATTAGATTCTCTTCTCCAACTTTACAAAGATCATACATCCTCGCTTTAAGCCTCTCGGCAACTACGAGAGGGCCAGAGATTCTAAATATCTCCCCAACACTTACTTCCATAGGTCAACACCTATCGCCTTCCTAATTTTTTCTCTAATCTCTTCTACACCTCCCGTTGCACCAACTGCAATGAAAGTTGGTTCAACCCTTTCATCTATTTCTCTACGAAGTGCAACGGGAAGCTTTTTCAAAAACTCAGGTTTTATCGCAACAACACCTATATCTCTCCTTTTCAAAACATCTTCAACAGCCTTGATCATTTCATCATCATTCTTTACTTCGTAGATTTCAACAATCCCGGCAAGCATGAAACCTGTAACGAAGTCCATATCTCCTATTACAGCCATTTTCATATTATCACCATCTGCTTTTCTAGTTCCTCATTTGGTAACTTGTGCCATTTGCCCCAACCAAGAATTCTTAGATCGTCGACTTCTACCTTTTTAAGTATTATGTACTGCAGAACTGGCAGAATACTAAGTGGATAATTGCTCGCTCTTTTAGCAATTGCTTCAATCCAGATTCTGTCAAATTCAATCTCAGTTCTTGCTAGATCATCAACACTCGAAACTTTCCAGAACCAGAAACCCTCAAGAGCTCTTAGCATCTCATCGAAAGATGTTGTAGCAAGCTTTCTTGATTCATCTTCAGTCAACTCATAACCTCCAGGAACTATGCGTGCTATTATATCTTCTGCAGTATCTCCTTCTGCTTTGAGTCTTAGAAGAGTTTTCACATTTCTAAGATCAATTTCCATCTTTACAAAGTTCAAAAAGACTTTAGTTTCGATATCCTCTGCCTTGATCGATATCAGAGCCTTGTAATAACTCTTCCAAAGCTGATCTTCAATAAAACTCAGCGATGTTGAGCCAAGCTTTGACAAGGCCTCATGATAAATCGTACCTTCGAACTCTTTTATTATTTCGTTTATATCCTTCGTAAGGAGTGATTTAAGATATTCAGAACTTAACTCTCCTGCAGGAACTAAAGTATCTTCTACAACCTCATTAGGCAAATTCGCGTTCTTACCCCTAAGTATGTTTATCAGATTCCAAACGTCCCATCTTCGTAAATATTGGCCGATTAGAATTTTTGGATTTCCAAAAGATACGCTATAAATCTTCCTGTAAGTTTTGGCCAAATTGGTGAAGAGAGCATAATCTAGAAGTTTTGGACCAGTGTATTTGTAAGCTATTTCGTCAATTTCTTTTTTGTATTCTGTTTCTTCGAGAAAACGCATTATCTCGTCAAAATCCATGTTTAAAAGCTTTCTGAAGTCTTCTGCTTTCAAAAGTTTACTCTTCATAACCTTCGTCCTTGCTACGATGTAGGCGTAGGCAGCCTTTGTACTTGAGAACATTGCTATCACCCAAACAGAACTTTTGCTACCTCATTAAGTCTCTTTTCATAGAGTTGGATAAGAAGTTCATCAAAAGTGAGGTTTATCCTCACCTCCCCACCCGGATCCTCGAGCACAATACCACCGAGTACGGAAATATTACCAGCTATCTTAAGACTGAGCTTTAACTCCTTTAGAATCTCTTTTACAATTTTCTCGTCTTCCTTTCTTACATAAAGTTTCATGTTATGCTTAGCATTTTTCTCAATGATTGCTTTAAGGATACTTTTCCTCGTCTTTTCATCCATATCTACTATTTTTTGTTTTAGAAGTGTAAAAACTTCATCGGTTATCTTCTTCTGTTTTGCAAGCATTAACCGCTTCATTTCCAAGTTGAGACTCGATATCTCCTGCTTTCTTAAAGCTTCCCCCTCTTTTTCTGCTTCCTCCTTTGCTTTTTTTAACAAAGTTTCTGCTTCCGTTTTTGCTTCCAAAATTATTTTCTCAACTTCTTTTTTCGCCTCCTCTTCTATTTTCTTAACCTCTTCATTTCCCTTCATTGTTATTTCTCTCAGCACTGCTTCAAGAGACATCTTTTCACCCAAAAGCGAACATCAATATGAAGCTTATGACTAAGCCAAAGATTACGATGGTTTCTGGAATAACTGTGAAGAGTAAACCGATTCCAAGAAAGCCTCTGTCCTCAGCAATAGCTCCAACTGCTGCTGCTCCAATTCCACTCTCAGCAAAACCTGCACCTATACCAGTCAAACCTACTGCTAGACCTGCACCAATTGCAGCACAACCTTTTATGAAAGCTTCATCTCCAATCAAAGCCTCAACCATTCTATTCACCTCCAACCAATGCATCTATCCACTTTACAGTGTCACCAAACTCGTATCCAAAAAGTAAGATTAAGATTGCAATACTTGCACCAATAGCAAGCCTCAGTGTGGAGATTAGCCAGTAATATTTTACAAATCTCTCCACGTTTTTATCGCTTCCAAGTTCCTCTGCAATCCTTGATATCAATTTTTCTCCAATCATCCGAAAGCGAACATCAATATGAAGCTTATGACTAAGCCAAAGATTACGATGGTTTCTGGAATAACTGTGAAGAGTAAACCGATTCCAAGAAAGCCTCTGTCCTCAGCAATAGCTCCAACTGCTGCTGCTCCAATTCCACTCTCAGCAAAACCTGCACCTATACCAGTCAAACCTACTGCTAGACCTGCACCAATTGCAGCACAACCTTTTATGAAAGCTTCATCTCCAATCAAAGCCTCAACCATTCTATTCACCTCCCTCATCTATAAATTTCCTCACCCTTCCAAAGGGCGTATATTCCTTTCCACCACCCTCAAAAAACTTAGTAAAAAACTCTACGTAGTGCAAACGCAGTGACTGCAAACCAGGATCGAGAATACCAAGAAGGAAGTTGACTCCATGACCAAGTAGCATTACTATTATTGCCAATGGGAAAATTGCCATTCCTGGTTCAAGAGCTACTTTGATCGAAAGATAATTTATGACAAAAGCGATATAAACTGAAGATAGTCCAATGGCTAGGAGTCGAGCATAACTGATTGTCTGACCAAGCCAAGTTAGCAGTTCCACTGCCATTATAACTCCAAAAACACCCATCTTAGGAATCTCTGCTTTGAGGAATATCAGGAACCAAATCACAATTAAAGGTAATGCTACTAGATAGAAGTAATTCAATCCTGCTTCCCAACCGTTTACTAACCCGGGGATCGGCAATGGAACAGCTCTTGCCTCTTTAACAGTATTTTCGAAAACATAGAGATTCTCAGGCAAGATTTTTCCGAAACCATCATGCGGTGGAGAAGTGAATATGCCTAGATTATAAGAGAATCCAAATATTATACAAAAGAGTCCAAGAATTCCAGAAATCCAGCAACCTTTCTCAAGAATTGCTTCCTTGATACCATGTTCAATGTAAACGTTGTAAAAACCCATTGAAAAGCCCCAAAGCATCTTTATCATACCTATTATCAAGACTATAAAGAGTAGAACCTTTACCCCAAATTCTTCGACACGATCGAACAATGGATGTCCATGGTTGAAATCATAGAGTCCAACCAATAAATCACCGAAAAAGTGGGCTTCATTTGGATTTTTGATGCCTGGAACAATGAAAGGACCAAAGAATTCACCATAGATGAAGCCAAAGATAATTGAAACTATACCACTCGCTAGTCCAATGTTCAAAAGCTTTTGCCATCCATCTGTTTTGAAAATTCTTTTGAGATAGAGCGAAAGAACGACAATGAGCAATCCATAACCAATGTCTCCAAGCATCAAACCGAAGAATATTGGGAAGAAGATTGCCATTATGAAAGTTGGATCGATTTCCTTGTACTTAGGGACAGCATAAGTTTTCGATAAAATTTCAAAATTCTTTATAAAATTTGGATTTTTTAGTTTTGTAGGTGGTATTTCATGTTCATCCATGTCCAATTGTTCAACAATCAAATTTCTGCTCCCTACTTCTTTTTTGAATCTATCAATTTCTTTTTCAGGAACATAACCTACCAAAACGAATGTGTGCTTTGAAGTAAGAGCTTTCAGAGGCAATTCAGCTTTTTCCACTTCCATAGAAAGATGTTCTTCGATCGCAAGGATTAATTCCGATTCTTTTACTTTTAATTCCTCGATATCTGCCTCAAGCTTACCCTTTTTTGTTATGAGCTCATCTTTAGTCTTTTCAATCTCTGCAATTCTTGAATCAATTTCCATATCTGGCACTGAAAGTTCCTTGAATGCATATTCCTGTAAAACCTTAAAAAATTCTTCTCCATACTCTGCTTTTACAAAAACTGCGATGACAAAAAGATCTTCGTATTCTTTAATGATTAGATCGAAATCACTTGTTATTTTCTTCAGCTCTTCAGTCGGATCTTTTTTTATCAATCCAACGAAGCATCTGATGGATTTGTAGTCTTTTAGAAGTTTTGTTGGTACTCCAATTATTTTCAGTGGTTCAAGATTCGATATTTCGGTTTCAATCGACTTAAGAGTCTCGTTGATTCTTCTGATCTCTTCCAATTTAGCTCCAATTTGTTCCTGATATTCCGAGAGTTTTGCGCTCAATTTCTCCTCAATGTCTGCCTTTCTGAACTTTTTCTTAACTGAGATCCTAGAAGGATCGAGTTTCAGATAAGAAATGTAGCTTCTGATCTGCAGGAGAGTCCTAGAGATATGTCCGGCTTTTTCAAAAGGTACACCAATCTTGAAATGTTCATCCTCAACTGGGTTTTCTATGTGGAGCATGTTTAGTTTGTAGAGAATCTCAGATGTGGCTGCAAGTTGCTCTTTTGATCCAATAATTGCAATTTTAACCATTTTTTCCGGCTTAAGCATGTCCCATCATCCCTACAAACTCCTTATACAACAACTCCACTGCCTTTTCAGTGTTCTTCTTCCCTTTGAGCTCGAATTCAGCTATTTCTTTGATCTTTTTTGCCTTTATTTCTTCTTTTTCCCTCTCTATCAACGCTTTAAATTTATCGATGGTCTCTTTTTTAATTTTCAGTGACTCCACTTCCGCATCACTCAAAATTTTCTTTGCTTCGAGTTTAGCGTTTGCAACAGCTTTTTTTCTCTGTTCCTCGGCATTCTTGATCATCTCCTCAATTCTAGCCTCAGCTTCTTTAATTTGCTTGAGAATTTCTGTTTTCTCCATGCTGACCACCCTGTACAGACTAAAGTCATTGATCTGCTACTCCAATTACATTTAAACTTTGTTGTTTTTTTTAGATTTAGATTAATAATTTGAATTTCTAATCAAAAGATAAATCGACTTGGTACTTTGTACTGTTTTTGCAACAAAAAGATATAAAAATTTAAAAATTTTGAAGTTTAAAGCATCTATGCCTCACAGGTTCAAACACGAGAATGCATGGATTCTCGATTCTGAAGAAAGAAAGAAATTCTTTAATCCTGAGAAAGTTCTCGGGATATTAGAAGGGTTTAGAATTAGAAAAGAAGTTGCTTTCGATATTGGAGCAGGAACTGGTTATTTAACAATTCCACTTGCTAAAATGTTCAAGAGGGTTTACGCTGTAGAGATCAGCTTTGAAATGGCAAAAATCCTCAGAAAAAGGCTAGAAGAGGAAATGATTAAAAATGTTGGTATAATAGTAACAGATAAACCTCCAGAGATTGAATTCTCGATAGATCTCGTTGTTTTTTCAGATGTACTCCATGAAATGGAGAATCCAAAAAATTATCTTCTTTGGGCTAAAAGATCCAATTTCATCCTTGTTGCTGAATGGAAAAAAATTCCAACCGATTTCGGACCTCCAATTGAAGACAGAATTTCACTTGAAGATTTACTAACCTTATCCGAGGGATTTGATGTACTAAGAGTAGAAGAACTGCCATATCATTACGTTTTTCTTCTAAAAACAATAAAAAAGAAATGATTATCCAGCCTGCTGACCGAGAAGTGTTTGAATCTTTTTCTGTAATTCTGCAAACCTTTCTCTCAATCTTTCTTCTTGTCTTCCCAAAGTTTTGATCCTTATATCAAAACTTTCCGATTTTTCTGTGAGTTCTTTAATCACTTTATCCTTGCTTTCTCTAACAAGAATGCCTCCGACTGTCTTATATATGGAAGTGTTTTCATCAGCCTTCTGTAGTTCATCGAGTGCTTGCTTTGTTTCTTCAAGCAAAGCTTCGAGTTGAGCTCTCTGAGTCATAACCAGTTGTAACTGTTGCTGAACTTGTTGCAACTGTGCAATCAGATTCTGTACTTGAGGAGGTAACTCACTCATACCAACACCTCGATTTCTTTACACATCTTAATCAACCTCAACCACGAATTCAATGCAGCTCTCAAATCCGAAATCGAATTCGCGCATACTTCCAGTCTCAGAAATCCTCCAGATTGATAAACTTTTGCGCTACTTATCGAAGTAATCTCTTCAGGCTTCAATGCCTTTAGAATTTCTTCACTATACTCCAAATCGATTACTGCCTTCAAAGAGCATCCCTCATTTCTTCTATAGCCTTGTCTATAGCTATTTTCAGAATTTCAGGTAATCCTTTTACTTCTACTTCCATGAAACCACGGACAATTGCTGATACGGCTTCATCTCTGCTCATACCTCTCGACATGAGGTAAAATATCTCCTCTTCCGCAATTTTACCAATAGCAGCTTCATGACTCAACTCTAAGTTTGGACGTTTAGCTATTAACTCAGGAATAGCTATTATTTCACCATTTTCCGATAAAATCAACCCCTTGCATTCTAAATGTCCTTTCACACCCCCAGATTCACCTATTATCTGACCTCTTGTAATAACTTTGCCACCTTTGCTGATCGTCCTTGATATTATTTCCGCAATAGCTCCTTCTTCCCTAAGAAAAGCCCTGGAACCGGAATCTACAGTTGAACCATCTAGAGCCACGATTACATTGCTGAAGATTACTCTCGCATTCCTGTTCACATATGCTGTAGGATACATTTGGACAATCTTAACAGGATTCATGAGAATGTAGTTGCTTATAAAAGTCCCATTTTCTTCTATTAGAGCGCCACTTCTTGGACGAACTTCGATTTTGTTGTGCCAGCTGTGTATCATGGTGAAAGTGAGCTTTGCATTTTTCTTTACAAAAAATTCAGATATGCCAATGTGCAACCCAATCGCAGCTGGATGAGAAGTGCAGCCTGTAATGATGTTCAATTCGGAGTTTTCTTCGGCAATGATTATGTTGTGTACTTTCTGCTTTTTGACTCTGTGAAGATACAAACACGCTTCAACTGGAATCTCTACCTTAACGTTTGGTGGAGCTCTTATGAAATAACCATTCACATCTTCTGCATCCGCTTCCTTTGTAAATTCATCTTGCTCTCTGTTCACCAATTTCCAAAAATAATCTTGGACCCAATCGTATTTTTTCATAGCATCTCTAATACTCATAACTTCAACTCCTCCGTAAAAAGTGGCAACAGTGCTTACCTCTTGATCTCTCTGTAGAAAGGTTCCTGAACGCTTTAGAGGATCGAACTCTATTCCAATCTCTCTCAGTTTATCCTTCTCTAAATCATATCCTTCAGACATTTTGCTAAACACCCCTCATAACCGTTTTTCCTTATCTGATTTAGTATATCCTTCGGGTCTCCTAAGCAGGCAATCATACCATTGTAGAGGATGACCCCATAATCAGCGCTCACATAGTCTAGAATGTGTCCTTGATGTGTTATCATTATTCCAGCCTTCTCTCGATCATCTTTATCTCTTTCAAGCAGTTCACTTATTGCCTGTCCTACGATCGCGATGTTTTCGAGATCTACTCCACTATCTGGTTCGTCTAGGAGAACAAAATCAGGATTCATCAACATTAGCTGAAGTATTTCCGATCTTTTGACTTCTCCGCCAGAGAATCCTAGATTTAATGATCTGTTCAGATGTTCTCTCATCTTTAACTTTTCTGCCAATTTCAATATCATCTCTTCTCTACCCGAAAGCTTTGCACAATGCTTGAGTATATCAATGAGCTTTACACCACCGATCTTTGGGGGACTTTGAAAAGTCATACCTATACCAAGCTTTACCCTTTCGTTGGTTGGCAATTCTGTTATATCTGTTTTCTTGAAAATTATTCTTCCACCTACAATTTTGTATGCAGGATTTCCTATTATTGCGTTTAAAAGTGTTGACTTTCCACTTCCATTTGGACCAAATAATGCGAAAGTTTCACCTTTTTTAATATACAAATTCACATTCTTCAGAATTCTTTTTCCATCAACCTCAACACTAAGATTGACGATGCGTAGCATATCTAAAATTCCTCTTTACGTTTAAAAAGCTTTAGAGGTTTTTCTCACATAAAAATAGACAAAAAGTTTTTATCTCGAATAAAATTGCGAAAGATTAAATACACTCTTTTTTTACTTTTTACTATGAAGGTTTTGATCGTAGGTGGTGGAGCTGCTGGTATGACTGCTGCATCAAGAGTGAAAGCAATGAAACCTGAATGGGATGTAAAAGTTTTTGAAGAAACTAATTTTGTTAGCCATGCTCCCTGTGGAATTCCCTATGTTGTTGAAGGGATTAGTAAAGCGAATAATCTCATGTACTATCCGCCTGAGTTCTTTAGACGAGAAAGAGGTATAGATTTGCATATCAATGCAAAGGTTATAGATGCGGGAGAAGGATATTTGAGAGTCATAGAAAATGGAAAAGAAAACAAATACGAATGGGATAAACTTCTAATTGCAACTGGAGCCTCACCAAGATTACCAAAAGTAAAAGGAATTGAACTCGATGGAATTGTTACAGTTCGTCATCCCGCAAACGCTGAAAAATTGAAGGAAAAGGTTAATGAAGCAAATAGAATCGTGATCGTAGGTGCTGGTTATCTCGGTGTTGAAATGGCAGAAGCTGTTTCAGCAATAGGAAAAAAAGCTATTGTTCTCGAATTCCTTGATCAACCACTACCAAATCTCGATAAAGAAATTGCAGAAATTGTCAAAGCTGAAATGGAAAAAAAGGTTGAATTAAGATTGAATGAAGGAGTTAAAGCCTTTGAAGGAAAAAACAAAGTGGAAAGAGTTATAACAGACAAAGGCAGTTATGAATGTGATCTTGCAATCGTTGCAACTGGAGTAAGGGCGAACATTGAAATTGCGAAGATGTTGGGTTGCAGAATAGGTGAAACAGGAGCAATATGGGTAGATGATAAAATGCAAACGAACATTGAAAACGTTTTCTCTGCTGGTGATTGTGTTGAGACAAAACATTTGATCACAGGAAAAAAAGTATGGATACCCCTAGCTCCAACTGCGAACAAGATGGGCTATGTTGCAGGCGTTAACATAGCTGACGGATATCTTGAGTTCCCTGGAGTTCTCGGAACTCAGTTGACAAAATTCTTCGACCTCGAAATAGGTTCTACGGGGCTAAATGAAAAGAGTGCCAAATCCGAAGGGTTCAAAGTTAAAGCAACTGTCATCAAAGCAAGAACAAGAGTTCATTACTATCCAGGGGGAAAAGAGTTGACGCTTAAGGTAGTTGCAGACAGCGATGGTAGAGTATTAGGTGCACAAGCTGTAGGGGGCGAAGTTGCCATGAGAATCAATATTTTTGCAGCAATGATACAAGCAGGTTTCAAAACAAAAGATATCTTTTTCTCTGACCTAGCATATGCTCCGCCTTTAACCCCTATTTGGGACCCCATAATCGTTTCTGCAAGAACCTTGAAATTCTAATATAAATTTTTTATTATTTTTAAAATTAATTGTTCTTCCTAAAATTGCTCTTTTGGTTTTATTTTTATCTAAGAGTAGAAAAGTCGGTAATTTTAAAGATTTTCCAGCTATAATATATAAAAAATAGAATCCAATTACTCTAGACGAAAGATTTTAAAAGAGATGGGCTCGCCCGGATTCGAACCGGGGACCTCCGCCTCGTCAAGGCGACGTCATAACCTCTAGACCACGAGCCCTTTAAGCAACTGTTCCTAATGACTTAAGAATTTTACGGTTTGCCCTTGGAAATCCTCAAGTAGGGGAGTGATCTCCTAAAACAAAATAAACAAAAAATTTTCTAAGAACTCAAATCATGGAAATAATCCCAATCGCATTTGACTCGATGGGAGTTAGAAGTATGGCGACTTTCCTGAAAACAAAAGACTTAGGTATCTCTATAGACCCAAGTGTGAGCTTAGCTCCCTACAGATTTGGTCTACCACCTCACAGAGTAGAGATAGAAAAGATGAGCGAAAAGTGGGTAGAGATAAAAGGATTTGTAAAAAATAGTGAACTCGTGATAATTACTCACTACCATTACGACCACTATAATCCAGAGGAAGTCGAAATCTTCGAAGGTAAAAAACTTCTAATTAAACATCCCAGAGAAAAGATTAACAAAAGCCAGATGAATAGGGCAGACTATTTCCTCAATAAATTGAAGGATCTAAGACTCGATTTTGATTATTGTGATGGAAAAAGCTATGAGTTCGGTAACACAGTCATTGAAATTTCGAAACCAGTTTTTCATGGCGAAAATCAAAAACTTGGGTTTGTATTGGAATTATTCGTTTCTAGTGGAAAAAAAAGCTTTCTTTTCTCATCAGATGTTGAAGGGCCTTTGCATGAAGATCAAACTAATTTCATCCTTGAAAAAAAGCCCGAAGTCGTTTTTATAGATGGTCCAATGAGCTACATGCTCGGCTATCGTTTTTCCAGAAGTTTACTCGAAAAAGCCATAAGTAATCTGAAAAAAATTACAGAAGTTTCCAAGGTACTAGTTATTGACCATCACTTGCTAAGGGACTTAAATTGGAAAATTGTTGTTTCCGATCTGTTAAACTATGCAGAACAGTTTTCAACCAAAGTACAATCTGCTGCAGAATTTTGTGGGATAAAAGAAAATCTACTTGAAGCAAGAAGAAGAGAACTTTACAAGAAAGAGCAAATTTGAAAACTTTTATTAGATTTGTAGCATCGGTGCTCGTAGTCCCTTCTTTTGTTTTTCTTTACATTAATTCATAGCTCACACATTTTTTCATGTTTCTCGCTGCTGCATCTTCCGATATTCGCAGTTATTACTTAGCCAGAACTATTTTTTTAATCCAAAAAGCGAAATGCTTCTATTTTTCCTCGTGGCTCTTCTAGCTTGTCTCACAGTTACATTAGGAAGCTTCGGAAAATTTACAAAAAGAAAAAAATTCTTGATGCTACAAACAGAACTTTTTTGATCATAATAGATCTCCTAACACTCTACACACCACATAAGGAGATTGCAACACTTATTGCTCCAATTCTGCTTCTTCTAGTACTACTAGGAATTTATCAGGCTCAAAAAGTTCTATACCAATGATCGAGACGGCTTGAAAATTTTGAAAGATAAAGTTTTTAAGTTAAAGATATAGCACTTGCAAATGCTCAACAAGATGATTCTCCAAAACGTGAGATTCGAGGAGAGGAGCATTCTTGTGAATGGAGATGTTATGATCGGACAGAAATCAAGAGTTGATTATGGAATCATTGGTAATAAAATCATCGCAGGCGAAAAAGTTGTAATAGGTGGTGATTTAATATGTGAAGAACTTCGAATTGACTCTTTTTCAACGATTTCTGGAGACGTTACTTCAAAAGCCGATGCTTATATAGGAGAATTCGTTTCGATCGATGGAAAACTCACTGTTTTTGGTGACCTCGAAATAGGTAGGAATGTCAGGATTAAAAATGGATTCGAGGCTAGAGGTTTGATAACAATTCAAAATCCTGCTTCAATTGTTTTTTTCCTCCTACTCTACCTAATGCTCCTCTTTAGGATGGGAAAAACTGAAGAAGTTCCAAAGATTGAGGAGGAAATAAATCCATCTCTCATCGTACCTGAAAAATGTTTTATCGATGCAACAAAGATTTCGACGACAAAAGATGCAGACATATATGACAGCAGAATTCTTGGAACTCTAAAAGCGAGGGACATATATATAAGTAAGAGTGAAGTCTTCGGGAATCTCAGGGGCAGAGAAGTAATAGTCGATTCTAGCACGGTTCATGGCTATGTAAAGGGAAAATTCGTTTACCTCATCAACTCTAGTGTTGTAGGAACCTATGTTAAAGGTAGCAGGGTTTATATTGAAAAAGGTTGTATCGTAGATGGGGGAATAATAGCTGAAGAAGGTGTATGGATTCGTGATTCGATAATACTAAAAACTGACATTGGTGAGGAAAGTGGAGTGGAACAAAGAGAAGTTCAAAAAGATGTTTCCAACTCTATACTCGGAAATGGGTGAAAGATTGATACCGACGGTCATCGACCATCTGGAGGTTTGCAAAACTCTAGAAGAAGCAGTCGAAATAATTAACTTCTTCGAAAAAAGAGGAGAGATTAGCAGAGAATATGCCTCTTTTTTGAGAAACAACGTATCTCTTCTCAATAGTCTTATAGGAAAGAGAAAACGTGGAGAATACGAGTCCAGAGGACTACTATGATAGAGATTGGAATAGCTGGAAAACCAAATGCTGGAAAATCAACTTTCTTCAAAGCTGCAACTCTTGCCGATGCGGAGATAGCTAACTACCCTTTCACAACTATAAAACCCAACATTGGAATTGCCCATGTTCGCGTAAAATGTGTTTGCAATGAACTTGGGATTCAATGTGAAAAATGCGTTGAAGGTTGGCGTTTCATTCCTATAAAACTCATAGACGTTGCAGGTCTTGTACCGGATGCCCACAAAGGAAGAGGACTCGGAAATGAATTTCTTGACGATCTAAGGCAAAGTGAGGGTATAATACATGTCGTAGACTCATCAGGAGCTACAGATGAAAACGGAAACGAAATAGGTATTGGAGAAAGGGATCCAATCGAAGATATAAAATTTCTGCATCATGAACTTGATATGTGGATATATGGAATCCTCAAAAGAAACTGGGATAAAATAGTGAGAAAAGCAAAAGCTGAGAAAAAAGAAATAAAGTTCATAACAGAAGCTCTTGCTGGACTTAGATTTGATGAATTAATGGTTAGAGAGGCTTTTAAAGGTATTGAAGATATTCAAAAGTTGAAAGATGATGAATTGGTAGAAATTTCACGAATTTTGAGAGAGAAAAGGATTAAAATGGTGATCTCCGCAAACAAAGCAGATAAAGCTCCGAGAGACTTCATTGAAAGACTCAAGAAAATTGGTGCAATACCCACTTCTGCAAATTATGAACTTGTGCTGAGAACTGCTGCAAAGTCAGGATTCATAAAGTATTTACCTGGTGATTCAAGTTTTGAAATCAGAAAAGAGTTGAATGAAAAGCAAAAAAAAGTACTTGAAAGAGTTAAGGAGTTTCTTTTTGAGTTCAAATCAACTGGTGTTCAAGAATTAATTAACAAACTTGTTTTTGATGTCCTTGGCTATATAGTTGTATACCCTGTCGAAGATGAGGTTAAATTCACAGATTCAAAAGGAAATGTTCTTCCAGATGCTTTTTTGGTTAAAAAAGGTACAAATTCGAGAGATCTTGCTTTCAAAATACACACAGAAATTGGGAAAAAGTTCATATATGCTGTAGATGCAAAGAGAAGGATTCGTATTGCTGAAGACTACGAGCTGAAGAACAACGATGTTGTCAAAATAGTTTCAGGTGCTTAAGACTTTAATAATTTCTTTAATATCTGCATCTGTTTTCACAAAGTAACCACAGTAATGAACCGAAGATGCGATAAAACCATTTTCTTTAAGCTTTTCCACGAACTTCGATGTAGAAGGCACAGGCTTTGAAATATGACTACATATTTTTGGAAGGCTGTATGCAAGTGGATAATCGATTTCTTTTTGAATTTTAAGCAAAAAATCTCTGATCTTTCTTTCAGACCTTTGAATCATTTTCTGAATGAAATCTACATCTTTAAGCTCTCCGAGCCATAAAGGACCAATCAATACCATTTTATCCCCACAATGACAAATCTCTGCATTATCTCCAAATTTAAGTATTTTCTTTGAAAAACAAGTCTTACAAAAAGCTATGTAACCAATTTTTTCAATCGTTTTCATTACTTCAGAACTTGATTTCTTCATTACTACATGGACTCGATAGTAATGTTCTTTCACCCAACAGATGAGAGGATAAACAGCTTTATCAAATCTTAACGCTGTTCTTGCGATAAAACCAAGAAGAGTACGTAGACCAATTTCATGTGGAACATCTGTTTTTAAAACAAAAGCAGAGTACTTTCGCAATCCAGCAGAACTTTTACAGCAAAGAGCTTCGAGATCTGTAGCAGTTACACTTAAAAACTTGGTATGGGTACAAGCCGATTCTATGAAATTTGCTGGGCTGCCAAATGGATCTATGTCTACGTGTTCGAATTTTTTCATCCTCGAAAGGATCGATGCATCCATACAAAAAATTTCTGCCTCGATTCCATTCATTTCCAGGTTCTTTTTTATAGTTTTCACAGCTTTTGGATTTACATCGTTAAAGGATGCTTCGCAATCTGCTTCAAGAATTGCCCTTATTCCACGAACTCCTGTTGCTGATAAGGCATCTAGAATTTTGTGTCGACCCATTACAGAAAAGACTAACATGTCCAAATCGCGGCAAAAACGCATTCTTGGATTGTAAAAAGCATTTTCAACCACTATCTTTGCTTTTCCTTCAATCACGAACATATATTCTCACAATTTCATTTAAAACAGTGTTTCTGTTTCTCTCGTCGATGACATAAACTTTAAAATCTCTCCTTATTCTTTCTATGAGCGGATGATTGAATCTATAGTGAACAGTAAAGAGAAGATTTTCTCTCTCAATCAAGTCCTGAACAATAGAGACGAATTTTTTACTCTTTAACTCCATTGGCCCAACTTCATCGAGTATCAACAACTCGCCATCTAAATCGAGTTTATCCAAAAAAATATCGAAATTCTCAACTAGCACCTCATATTTTCCTACCATTATCTTACCTCCTCCAACTCTCGCAAGTTGAGCTGAAAGGTTTGATACCAGATCGATTAATTTAAAACCAACTCTAACTCCTTTCTCTCTTTCTTCTACTGTTATAAAGCCCGAAATCTTCATTCTAGATTTTAATGCCTCATAAACTTTTATACATAGTGTTGTTTTTCCTGTTCCTGGTCTTCCCGTCACCGCAATACGCATGCATTCGTTTGGACTTTTAGCATTTAACGCTTCTCAAAATTAATCCAATTAATCCGTAACAAATAGAAAACCTTTTAACTTCAAAACTTCATAAGAATTAATAGGGTGGTAAAATGAAAGAACTATTAGGAGACATTTTTGACAAACCGGAGCCGTTAAAGGGAATAAGAGTTCTTGAAGTGTGCAGCGTTGTTCTCGGACCAGCAGCAGCGGATTATTTGGCAGAGTTTGGTGCAGAAGTAATAAAGTTCGAAGCTAGAAGAGGGGACCAGATGAGATATGTAACACCATATGCCTATTTCTACAAAAATCTCTCCCCAGGTCTACTCGAACAGAACCACAACAAATATTGGGTTGGAATGCATTTTGGACACCCTAAGGCAAGGGAGATTTTTTATAGATTTGTCAGAAAAAGCGATGTAGTTATAGATAATCTAACTCCTGGAAGACTTGCAAAATGGAATTTGAGCTACGATAAGTTAAAAGAAATAAACCCCAAAATCATCCAACTCCACGTCTCTGGATTTGGAAGTTGGGGGCCATTCACTGGCAGAACTTCTTACGATGCCATTGCACAGAGTGAAGGTGGACTTGCCTACATTACTGGTCTAGAAGGTAGAGTTCCATTGAAATCTGGAGTTTGGATTGCAGACTGGACTACTGCTCTAGCTTGTGCGATTGCGATTGTAGCTGCGTTGAATTACAGAGAAAGAACAGGTGAGGGACAGTTCATCGACATATCACAAGTTGAAACGGTTATTCGTTACTTGGACTGGACATGGTTATATGTTTATCTTACTGGAAAGAACAGAGAAAGAGCGGGAAATAGAGATTTAGCAATTTGTCCATCTGATCTATTTGACTGCAAAGATGGGTGGGTAGCTATCTGTGCTTTCGCTGAAGAAGAGTTCAAGGGATTATGCGAAGCGATGGGGAGAAGAGATCTCTATGAAAAATTCGCGGATCCGCTTTTAAGGTTAAAAGATGAAAATGCAAGACTAATAATTTCAGAGATTGCAAAATGGGCTAAAGAAAAAACAGTAGCAGAAATTGAAAGACTCGCCTTGAAATATGGTTTCTCTGCCTACCACGTGATCGATGTAGAGGAAGCCTACAACAGTGAACATTTTAGAGAAAGAAAGGCAATTCAAGAATACGAAGATCCTCTTTATGGTTTTCTCGTTGAACCGTGCTATCCGCCAAGAATGGAAACTCCCTCAAGGTTGAAATGGGGTGCAAGACCGATGGGTTTTGACAACGAACACGTTTTGGCGAGAGTGCTGGGTTTGAGCATGGACGAGATTGAGAAGTTATATGAAGAAGGGGTTATATACAAGTGGAATCCCGCTGTCCCTCCACAGTGTCCGCCAAAGGATTGGGATGGAAAGAGGGGGTTGAAATATCCATGAGGTGAGAAACATGGAAGATAAAATAGTTGGTTTTGCAATTGAACCCGAGTACGCAAAGTTCATTCATTCAATTACAAACCCTTCAGACGTTTTTGGGAAACCTGAAGCCCTAGATGACATGGTTGTTCTAGATTTAAGTTATGGGAATTTTGCAGGTCTTGTTGCATCTTCCTTCCTAGCCGAACTTGGTGCAGAAGTGATAAGAATTGAACCTCCAAGTGGTGATATTGCGAGGAAAATGACTCCAGAAGGGATCATGATCGGAGATTCAGGACTTGGATATATCGTTGAAGCGAGAAATAAGTACCAAATAACTCTGAACATAGAAAAAGAAGAAGGTAGAGAGATTCTGAAAAAGATGGTTAAAAAATCTGATGTTCTGATCGAGACTTTTAAGCCGGGTTACATGGAGTCTCTTGGTATTGGTTATAAACAGCTAAATGAAATAAATCCCTCACTAATCTACTGCGCAATAACTTCCTTTGGACAATTCGGAAAAGATGCAGAGAAATACGGAAAAATGAGTAGTTACGACTTGATCGATCAGACAAGAGGAGTTGTGATGAGTGTCACAGGTGAACCAGAATTAGATCCGGAGATACCAAAAGAGTTTAAGAAGCCTCTAAAAGCAGGAAACTGGATGGGATGGTACGTAGGAGGAATGTGGGCTGCTTTTGGAATTCTTTTAGCAAGTTTTCACAAGAGAAAGACCGGAAAAGGACAGTTCATCGATGTATCCCCCTGTGAGGGTTTGATGTCAATTGCGAATTATCTAATGCAGTATTATCACCTAACAAAAATGGAAAAAGAGGCAAAGAAAATGGTGCGGGCTGGAAATTTCGATTATGCGGTATTCCCTTACACTTATGTTAAATCAAAGGATGGCTATGTATTCATGTCTGGTTTCACAGATCCTAATTGGGCTGCGCTTTGCGAAATAATGAATCGCCCAGATCTACAGAAACAGTATCCAACGATAAGAGAAAGACTTAATCCCTACAACCAGCCCAATATCCAAAAGGAGATAGAGAAATTCACGAGTAAGCTGAGTTCTGAAGATTTGCTAAAAATCGTTCTTGAATATTCAAAGAGACCTGACAAAAAGGGTACAGTTGTTACTGGTCGCTTGAACTCACCAAAAGAAGTATTGGAGATCGAACACTTCAAAATCAAGGATGCTTTTGTCGAAAGAAAGGATCCGCATTATGGCAAGGTTCTCGTACAGAATTCGCTTTTTAGATTCATGTCGAGAACTCCTGGAAGAGTAAAGTGGATCTGCAGACCAATAGGGGCCGACAACGAGTTCATTTATCTGAAATATCTTGGACTAGGCAAAGAAAAACTCAAAAAATTGAAGGAAAATGGTGTAATCTAAATTTCTTTTTGCAATTCTTTTGCAATTTTTTCGAAATAATCAAGGCTTTCAGGATTTATCAGTGCACCTCTATTAGTTACAGGCTTTCCGTGGATTATGTTCCTGACTGCTATTTCTACTTTTTTCATGTTAACTGTGTAGGGAATGTCAGGAGATTCAATTATGAGCGAAGGGACATGTCTTGGAGACGCTTTCTTTCTTAGTTCTTCCTTGATCTTCGTCTTGAGCTCTTCAGTGAGTTTATATCCTGGTTTCAACTTCACAAAAAGGATAAGCCTTTGGTCACCTTTCCAATCCTGAGAAGTTGCAAGCGAGTCAGCAATTTCTGGTAATTTTTCAACAACATTGTAGATTTCTGCAGTTCCTATTCTAACTCCAGAAATCTTTAGTGTTGCATCTGAACGTCCCAAGAAAGTTATACCTCCTGTTTTTGAATGGAAAATCACATAATCTCCATGTCTCCATACGTTTTTACCTTTCTCCGCATAGAAATCAAAATAGGTTTCACGGTATTTTTTGAAATCTTTATCCTTCCAGAAATAAATTGGCATAGAGGGTGAAGGCATTTCGCAAACTAGTTCTCCTGGTTGATCATAAACTGGATTAGCATTTTCATCATAAGCAAATACTTTCATAGCAAGAGCGGGTGCTTGAAGTTGTCCTGCATAAACTGGAAGAGTTGGAGATCCAGCACAGAAGCAACCATTTATGTCTGTCCCACCAGATATCGAGTTAAACCACAGATCTCTTTTGAGGTTTTCGTAAACCCATCTGAAACCTTCTGCAGAAAGTGGTGATCCAGTTTGAGAGATTTCCTTCAGCGATTTAAGCTTGAACTCATCTTTCGGCTTAGCTCCAGCTGCTATCAAAGCATAGATATAGCTCGCAGAACAGCCAAAAATAGTTATTCCTTCTTCATCCATGAATTTGAACATTGTCCTCCAGTCAGGGAATAGTGGGTTTCCGTCATAAATTGCAATAGTAGCTCCAGTTGCTAGAGAACTCATCAACCAATTCCACATCATCCAGCTCGGAGATGTTATATAGCTTATTACGTCTTTTTTCTTCAAATCAGTATGAAGGATTAGTTCTTTTAGATGGTTTAAGAGAACTCCTCCAACAGACTGTACCATGCACTTTGGTTTACCGGTCGTACCTGAACTGAACATTATGTAAACTGGCTCATTAGCTTCTACTTGTTCGAACTTTAGCTCCTTGTTTTCTGATGCAAAATCATTCCAGAGTTCTGCATTCGGAATATGAGATACTTCAGGTTCTCTTTTCATGTAAGGAAAGACTACAACTTTTTCAAGAGAAGAGACTGATTCAGCAACTGTTTTAACGTTTGAAGTGAAGTCATAACCTTTACCCTTGTAAAGATAACCATCAACTGTGAAAAGAATTCTAGGTTCAAGTTGCCCTATTCTGTCAACAACCGCATTTGCTCCGAGTTCAGTTCCACAAGAGCTCCAAGTAGCTCCAACAGTTGTTGTGGCAAGCATTGCAATACAAGTTTCGGGAATATTTGGCATATAAGCACAAATTCTGTCTCCTGGCTTAATTCCGAATTCTCTCAAAGCATTGGAAAGATAGCCCACCTGTTCTCTCAGTTCTTGGTAACTCAATGCTCTTCTAACTCCAGCTTCATTTCTAAAAATGAAAGCTGTCCCGTCTTTATGCCTTAATAGGTTCTCTGCAAAGTTTAACTTTGCACCAACAAACCACTTTGTTCCTGGGAATTTTTTTAGATCCTCAACAACTCTTGTAAACTTCCTAGAATATATTACTCCGCTGAAGTCCCAAAGTGCATTCCAGAACTCTTGAATATTTTCAATCGACCAGTTGTATAAATCTCGATAGTTTCGTATTCCAGTTCCAAATTTCTGATTGACATAAGCAATGAATCTACTCATGTTTGCATCACGAACGATTTCTTCTGAAGGTTTCCACAGCAAATCCATGTTTTACTCTACATTTCAAAATATATGATCTTTGCGGTTTTGATCACAACAAAATCGAAAAAACTTTATACTTTAGAAATAAGGAAAGATGATGACAATCGAAAAGTATTTGCCACCAAAAGAGTTGTGGCCTGAGTTCAAAATTTCAAAAGAACTATATGAGAGTCTTCCAGAAAAACTAAACCTTGCTGAAGAGATTCTAGATAAAAATTCCATAAAACACAGGAACAGGGTTGCAATTTACTTTGAGGATAAGAAGTACACGTATAGGGAAGTTTCAGAGTTGTCAAACAGAGTTGCATCAAAACTCGTTGAGATTGGTGTTCAGCCATTAGATAGGATTGCAATAAGGTTTTCAAATGTTCCTGAAGCTGTAATTGCAAACTTTGCAATAATTAAAACTGGTGCAATCCCGGTGACACTGCATCCGAGATGGAGTAAAAAAGAAGTCTTACATGTTCTTAACGATAGCGGTGCGAAGTTCGTTTTCACTCAGCAAACCTTACTTCAAGAAATCGAAACAGTAAGAGGAGAGCTGAAATTCTTGAAAAATATAATACTCGTCGGAGAAGAGAAATTCGCCAACGAAAAGGGTTATGTTAGCTTTGAAAAATTGGTAAAAGAGGGAGATAAAAAATTCAAACCAGTAAAGGTGGAAAAAAATTCTCCTTCAGTACTTCTATACACTTCAGGTACGACTGGGCTGCCAAAAGGGGTTGTTCACTTTTTACCAGGTATTTTAAACGTTGTTATAAATGTTGGAAGATTTGTTTGGAAACTCAACGAAAACGATGTCCTTGGTAGTGCAGCACCAATAAGCTTTGCTCTTGGATATGGTGGGCTTGCAATGATACCCTACTACTTCGGAAGTGCAATTTCTCTGATGCGTCAGCCAGATCCAGAATACGTTTTTTCGATGATCGAAAAACATGGAGTCACAGTTCTTTCAATGGCTCCGACGTGGTATAGAAAAACCCTTCCAACAGTAACCCAGCTGATGGAAAAATACGATATAAGCTCTGTGAAGCTCTTTACTGGTGGTGGAGAAGCCTTTGGAGCTGACACAATCCGAGAATGGTATGAAAAGACAGGGCACATGATAGCCGAAGGCTTTGGAGCTACTGAGCTTTTCTACATCTCAATCTCGAATGCTGTAGCCCCAAGACCAAAACCAGGTTCAATAGGGATGCCAGTTCCAGGGGTTGAAGTAACGATTCTTGATCCTGAAAATCTTAAACCGATAAAAGAGCCAAACAAACCAGGATTGTTGCTCATAAAGGCTCCCTGTGGAACTGTTTACTGGAACCCATATGCTGAAGATGGAAAACTACTCAAAAAGATGGAAAAAGATGTGCTATTCAAATCCGTAGCTCTTGGAGATCTAGCCTATTTCGACGAAGAAGGACATATATGGTTTGCTGGAAAAGGGGAGGATATAATAAAGAGTTCAGGATATAGAATAGGTGCAGACGAGGTAGAAGTTGCAATTCTAAGTCATCCAGCAGTTGATGATGCTGGAGTTGTAGGAGTTCCACACCCGGTAAGAGGAGAGGATGTTGTTGCATTTGTTGTTTTGAAAAAAGGATTCGAAGCAAATGAAGAGACAAAAAAGAATATCTATGAACATCTAAAGACCAATCTTGCAGTATATAAATTACCTAGAGATATAATTTTTGTCGAGCAACTACCAAGACACCTAACAGGAAAACTTTTGAGGAGAGAGTTGAAAGAGACAGCGAAGAAACTTTACAAACCAAAAGATTGATTTTTATTATAATTTTATTTTAAGGTAATCTCTATGGTAGAACTACTCGCTCCGGGTGGAAGCTTAGAGATGGTGAGAGCGGTCCTAAGTTCAGGAGCAGATAGTGTTTTCGTAGGCGCTCTAGGTTTCAGTAGAAGAAGCGGTTATGAACTAAGACACGAGGAGGTCAAAAAAGCAATTGAAATAGCTGGAGAAATGGGAAAAAAGATATACATCGCGATGAACGCTATAATCGACAGAAATTTGATTCCAAAATTGATTGAGAGAAGGGTTGCAGATTATGCAAAATGGGGTGCGAATGGAATAATAGTCAAGACCCCCGAGTTCATGAAAGAAATCAGCAAGAATTTTCCAGAAATCGAAGTAATCGCAAGTGTTGGTTGTCACATAGATAGCAAAGAAAAAATAGATTTCTTCAGTAATATGGGGGCAACTACAATCGTTTTTAGTACTGAACTTAGAAGAGAGCTTGAAAAAATTGGATTTCTCAGTAATTATGCACACAACCTTGGACTGAAAACTGAAGTTCTAATCACTGGTACAGCCTGTTACAAAGGAGTCGGAAACTGTAACTTTTTCAGCTATTTTGCAAAGGCTTTTGAAAAAATAGAACTCATAGACTCTGACGGAATGGTGGTTGAAAAAGTATTTGGAAACCCAGAAATGGGTGGAGGTTGTTACAGGCCGTGTCTTTACATCGAAGATCCTGTAGTAGAGAGACTAGTGCCAAAAGATGTTTTGGAAGAGATGAAAAATGAAAAAATCCTAAATGAGAGATTTATGCTTGCAAGAGAGATTCCAACGCTTCTAGATATGGGTATCGACATCTTGAAAATCCAAGGAAGAGAGTATCCAGTAGAAATCATCGCTTCGATAGTAAAGGCTTTTAGAGATCTAATAGATAATTGTCTCAGCAAGAGAACAGAGTTCTTAGAACAAAAAGTATTTTTGATTGAAAAGCTAATGGAGGAAATCCACAAGAGAAGAATGATTTACACTGGAAATCTGCGAGAAAAGCTTTATGAAAAACTCGGTTTGAAAGTTCCGGTTTTGGATAGCTACTAATTATTTAACAACTTAACATATTTCCATATGGTATTTTATATCTTTAGAAGTAAGTAAGGGCAATGACTCTCGAAGCTTTGAGAGATATAGCTAAGAAAATACTCGGTTCTAAGAGCATAGATAAGAAATTCGTTGAAGAAATGATAAAAGATATTCAAAGAGCACTTATCAAAGCTGATGTCAACATAAAACAGGTAAAAGAGATCAGCGAAGCAATAAAAAAAAGAGCTCTCAACGAGGAGATTCCCGAATATTTTAATGCAAGAGAACACGTTTTAAAGATCGTATACGATGAGCTCCTGAAAGGAGTAGGGGAGGGAATAGAGATATCTCTAAAAAAGTCTAGGATAATGCTTGTCGGCTTGCAAGGAAGTGGGAAAACAACAACAGCTGTAAAAATTGCAAAATACTTCAAAGATCGAGGTCTAAAAACAGCAGTAGTTGCAGGCGATACTTGGAGACCCGCAGCTTTTGAACAATTAAAACAGCTAGCTGAAGCGAATTCAATTGCCTTCTACGGATACAAAGGTCTAAGTGCAATTGAAGTTGTGAGAAGAGCTCTTGAAATTGCAAAAGAAGAAGTTATCATCATCGATACAGCCGGAAGACATGCACTCGAAAAAGAACTAATCGAGGAAATGGTTTCTATTGCAAAGATTGCAAATCCTGAATACAAATTCCTAGTACTCGATGCTGCTATTGGACAGCTTGCGAGTAAAGAAGCTAAAGCTTTTCACGATGCAATCGGGATCAATGGAATCATAATAACAAAATTCGATGGAACTGCGAAAGGTGGGGGAGCACTTTCTGCTGCAAGAGAGATAGGAATTCCAATTGCATTCATAGGTACAGGAGAAAAAGTGGAGGACTTTGAGAAGTTCGATCCTGAAAGCTTTTTATCAAGAGTTCTTGGAATGGGAGATCTAAAAAGTCTTCTAGAGAAAGTTGAAAGAGTTACGAGAGAAGAAGAGCTAAATGCAGAGACATTCTTAAAGGGAACTTTTACTTTAAAGGATATATACAAGCAGATTGAAGCTATGGGCAAACTTGGTCCTTTGAAGAAGGTTTTTGAAATGATCCCGATGATGGGTTTAAAGGTTGGAGATGACGTTGTAGAGATGACTGAGGAAAAAATGAAGAAGTTCAAGGTCATCATGGATTCCATGACTGAGCAGGAGCTTTTGAATCCAAAGATAATCGACGGCTCAAGAATTCGCAGAATTGCAATTGGAAGTGGGACCTCACAACAAGAAGTTAGGGAACTTCTTAGATATTACGATACCGTGAAGAACGTGATGAAGAAGATGAAAAAAGGAAAAATACCGATAAAAGGTTTTAAATTCGGAATATGATTGCTGGAATTGACGAAGCCGGTAAGGGCTGTGTTATTGGTCCACTGGTAGTTGTAGGAGTTGCTTGTGATTGTGAGGATTGCTTGAAGAGGATCAAAGTAAGAGATTCAAAAAAGTTGACAAAAAAAAGAAGAGAAGAACTTGCAGAGAAAATCATAAAAATTGCAAAGATCGAGATTGTGAAGATAAATGCAGAAGAGTTAGATAAACTCATGGAAGCAAAGACTTTGAACGAAATTTTAAAAGAAACATATGAATATATTATAAAAAAACTTAAAC
Organism: Archaeoglobaceae archaeon; assembly: GCA_025057895.1. Lineage (GTDB taxonomy): Archaea > Halobacteriota > Archaeoglobi > Archaeoglobales > Archaeoglobaceae > WYZ-LMO2. The sequence continues at coordinate 60,682 of JANXEF010000005.1, forward strand.
CATCTATCGTTTTCTTAGACAGCCCTGACGTAAAGCCGGAAAGACTTGCAAATTATCTAAAATCAGCTACAGGTGTAAAAGTTGTAGCTGAGCATAAAGCTGACGAAAAGTATCCGATTGTATCTTCGGCTTCGATAATAGCGAAAGTTGAGAGAGACAAAGAAATAGAAAGACTTAAAGAGGAATTTGGAGATTTTGGAAGTGGATATGCTAGCGATCCAAAAACCATCGCATACTTAAAAGGACAAAAAGAGATTCCCTCCTTTGTCCGTAAGAAGTGGAAAACCTTAAGAAAGATGACTCAAAAAGAGCTCCATAATTTCTTCAGAACTCCTTGAAATTTCTAAGGATAAAATAGTCTTATTGCATTTAAGGAATTAAAATCAACAGGTGAGATTTTTATGGAAATCTTGATATACTCATTAAATTTAATGGGAATGATGAACGAAATAACTCTACCATACAAGACCCGATCCATCTGTCCTGAATGTCTTTCTATCATCGATGCAGAAATTTATGCTGAAAACAGTAGAGTTATGATAAAGAAGATTTGTAAAGAGCATGGAGAGTTTGAAGACGTTTATTGGGGTGATTTTGAGCTTTTCAAATTTGCTTCCAAATTTGCGAAGGATGGAAAAGGAATAGAGAATCCAATAACAAAGAAGGGGACTTGTCCTTTCAGTTGTGGACTCTGTGGAAATCATAAAAGCCACACAGCTTTACTAAACATAGTACTCACGAATCGCTGTGATCTGGCATGCTGGTATTGTTTCTTTTATGCAAAAAGAGTTGGTTATGTATATGAGCCAAGCATTGAGCAGATAAGAGAAATGGTTAGAATAGCTAGGCAAATAAAACCAGTTCCATGTAATGCTGTTCAGTTGACTGGTGGTGAACCGGCTTTGAGAGAGGATCTAATGGAAATAATAAAGGTTATCAAAGAAGAAGGTTATGAACACGTACAATTAAACACCAATGGAATTAGACTCGCAAGAGAAGAAGGTTTTGCAGAAAAGATAAGAGAAGCTGGTGTTAACACTGTATATTTGTCCTTCGATGGTGTTGATGAGAGAGCAAACCCAAAGAATTACATGGAGATTCCAACGATTCTTCAAAATTGCAGAAAAGCTGGACTTGGAATAGTCCTTGTCCCAACAATAATAGGAAGTGTTAACGATGACCAGCTCGGCGAAATAATAAGATTCGCAGCTAGAAACATTGACATAGTTAGAGGGGTAAATTTTCAACCTGTAAGTCTCGTAGGAAGTATGCCTAAAAAAGAGAGAGAGAAGTACAGGATTACAATTCCAGATTGCCTAAAAATGATAGAAGAGCAAACAAACGAGGAGATAACCAGATACGATTTCTATCCAGTGCCAAGTGTTGTTCCGATTTCAAAATTCGTCGAAAATATAACAGAAAAGCCACAATACGAGCTAACAGCACATTTTGCCTGTGGAATGGCAACTTATGTCTTTGTCGAAGATTCAAAACTTATTCCAATAACGAGGTTCATCGACATCACTGGACTTCTCGAATTCATTTCTAGAAGAGCAGAAGAGATCAAAAAGAGTAAGATAAAGTCTCTTAAAGCTTTGAAAGACCTTATTGATCTAAGAAAGTTCATAGATTCATCCAAAGCCCCAAAAGGAATCAGTGTGGCTAAAATTTTATTCAATATCCTCTTTAGACATGATTACTCAGCTCTTGGGGAATTTCACAAGAGAACCCTGTTCATCGGGCTCATGCACTTCCAGGACTTATACAACTATGACATAGCAAGGGTTGAGAGATGTGAAATCCACTACGCAACTCCAGATGGAAGAATAATTCCGTTCTGCACGTTCAACGTAATACCAGAGATATATAGAGACAAGATACAAGAACAGTTTGGAATTCCGATATCAAAATGGGAAAATAAGACAGGAAAGAAGCTAAAAGACGATATCTACAGAGTCATAAGAAGACCACGATGAGGGCTCTTTTTGTTGGTAGATTCCAGCCCTATCATCTAGGACATCATGAAGTCGTGAAGATTATCCTCGAAGAAGTGGATGAGCTAATCATCGGTATTGGTAGTGCACAAGAAAGTCATACGATAGAGAATCCATTTACAGCAGGAGAAAGAGTTTTGATGATTTCAAGAGCAATAGAAGAACTTGGAATAAGAAAAAAGGTTTACATAATCCCTTTAGAAGATATATACCGCAATAGTCTTTGGGTTTCTCATGTTTGCTCGATGGTTCCTCCATTCGATGTCGTTTACACGAACAATCCACTCGTTTATCGCTTATTCAAGGAAGCTGGATTTAAGGTTTTAAAAACAACTATGATCAACAGAACCGAGTTTCACGGGACCGAAATAAGGAGAAAAATGTTAGAAGGAGTAGAATGGGAAAAATTCGTTCCAAAAGCAGTTATAGAAGTAATAAAAGAGATTGGTGGGATAGAAAGGATAAGGGAGATCTCTGGTAAAGATTTCTGACCTATTTTAAAGGAATATGGAATCTGAAAAAAATAAAAGTAATAAAACTCAATTTGGTTTCTCTATTCACTGGGAAGGGTTATACTTCAACGTAGAAGGAGATAAAAAAATCAGAAAAGCTTTCTTTTCAAAAGAACCATTTTTTTCTTACAAAACCTCTGCGTTAACAGAAAAGATAGAAAAATATTTTAAAGGTGAAAAAGTTAACTTCAAACTAAAATTTGATCTCGAATTGCCAAGATTTACAAAAAAAGTTTTAGAAAAAGTTCTAGAAATTCCTTATGGGAAAACAAGAAACTATGGAGAGATTGCAGAAGAGCTCCAGACATCCCCAAGAGCAATAGGACAAGCTTTAGCAAAAAATCCAATTGTCGTTCTAATTCCATGCCATAGAGTGATTTCAAAGAGTGGTATCGGTGGTTACTCTTATGGAGTAAGAATAAAGAAGGCCTTGCTAAGACTCGAGGGTGTTGATATCTTTTAATACTTTTTCTGCAGTTTTTTCACCGAGCAACTTTATCACTTTTGCAGCGTTAGCAACAATTTCTTCCTTTTTCTTTATTCCAGCATTGAAAAGTCTTCTTGCTCTTACTCTGCCTATATTTCTTATAGAAACCAGTTCAAGAAGTTCTTCCTTTACTCCATAACGAATTCTTGTTTCTATATTCTGGAAGTTCTTTCCAAAATCGTTTGCAATTCTTGACAGAGCATGTGCAATCCATTCAGCAGTTTCGCATATTCTTCTAAGATCTCCAGGTGCTATAGAAAATGTATCACAGATTCTATTTTCATCTACCTCGTTGATCCACTCGTAAAGACAAAGAGCAGTCTTGAATTCGGTAAGAAACCACTCGTAATCGACAGAAAACTGAGAAGGAAAATAGGTTAGCTTTTCACGAAATCTAAAAGCGAGATCTTCAATCCATTCGTCATCCTTCTTAAGATTTAGTTTTTCCATGTCTGGTGTTCTACAAATAAGGTGCAAAATAGCAAGCTCATCGAGATCATCGAAATTTTTCAGAGAATCGTAGAAAATGAAACCCGTCATTGGATCAATGTATAGCCTCGAAACAAGAGAGCCGAGCTTTGTTGGGATGATTTTATCATTAATTCTTATCATTTCCCAATTCTCGAGTTGTCTTAAAACTCTTTCAATTTCAAATTTTGAAAAATCACTTTGCTTTGCAAAGAGAGTGGCATTGAAGAAGTCTATTAAATCTTCCAAATTTGATAATCCATCACAGATCAGCGAAAGACAATGGAATCTGAGCTTGGTTTCGACAGCTAATTTCGAAATTATCTTTTCAGGTTCACCATTTATGTATTTCTCAATTGCGATATCTTTATCTTTTTTACTCACAACAACTATTGCTTCTCCAAATGTATCCATCCCCGGTCTTCCAGCTCTTCCAGCCATCTGCTTGAACTCTGAAACCTTTATTTTCCTAGAGTAACCATCATAACGGTAAAGACTCTTAACTATAACCCTCCTTGCTGGAAGATTTACACCAGCCGCAAGTGTCGGAGTTGCTACGATTATCTTTATCCTTCCATCTCTAAAAGCTTTCTCAACAACTTTTCTCTGCCCAATCAAAAGCCCGGCATGATGAAAAGCGCTTCCTTTTTCCACACAACTTGCTAGCTTTCTACTCATTTCTCCATCGTTCTCTTCCAAAATCTCTTCAGCTAAATCTCTACATTCACAATGGTATCGAGAAATTTCCGATAGTTTCAAAGCTAAGGATTCTGCATTCTTTCTCGTAGACTCAAAGATTAAAACTCCTCCCTTATTGGCAATACAATCCTCGACGAGAGTCTCAAAATTAACGTTCTTCTTGATATCTCTTTCTCCAAAAATTTCGAGTGAGTTCTCACATAAAACACCATAGTAAAGGGGTACTGGTCTCCAGCTACTTTGAACAAATTTGGCATTGAGCCATTCTGCTATTTCAGAAACATTTGGAGCAGTAGCAGATAAACCAATGATCCAGATATCTGGTTTCATTTTTCTCATCTTTGTTATAAAAACCTCAAGTGTATGACCTCTATCCTCGGAATCTAACATATGGATTTCATCAACAACAACACAAGTTATTTCTCTGAGCCAGAAAGCTCTGTTACGAAGTAAAGAATCCGCTTTTTCTGCTGTAGTAACCACTATGTCTGAATTTGCCAAATGGGCTTCAACAGATTCGTAATCTCCAGTTGCAATTCCTATTTGTACACCGATTTTCTCCCATTTCCTGAAATTCTCAAACTTTTCATTAGCCAGAGCTCTTAGAGGAGTTATGTAGAGACACTTTCCTCCACGGAGGATTTCAATTATCATCGCGATCTCAGCTACAAGAGTTTTTCCTGCTGCTGTTGGAATTGCAAGGATCAAATTTTTTCTTTCAAAAATAAAAGGTAGAGATTCCACTTGTGGTGGAAAGAGTTCCATTATTCCACTTTCTTTCAGGATTTCCACTGCATAAGTGGAAATCCTATCTGATAGTTCCTCTACTTTCACACTACAACTCAGAAAATGGAAAGATAAAGGTTGTTATAAAAGAAGACAAAAAATTTTTCTTATTCTAAAAACTGATTATATTCCTATAGTTATTCTAGAAATTATGAGCAAAAAGAATTCATCCATTGAAATTTTTTGAAATATTTTTTATTTGATAAGGTTTTTAAATCTTCAGCAATCAATAGTTTCGTGATCAGTCTGAGTAAAATGCTCTCAGGAGTAGCGACAGTTTCGAAGGAGATAACTTATGAAGGTGAAGATGATTTCATTCCAAATAAACTAAAAGATTTTTCTTCACAGATATTACCAGTAATTGTATGGAACATAACAAATAGATGTAATCTAAGCTGCCTTCACTGCTATGCAAAAGCAAATACGAGAAGGGTGGAGCTCTCGACTGAGGATTGTAAAAAAATAATAAATGAGCTTTCGGGATTTGGAGTTCCAATTATTCTTTTCAGTGGTGGTGAACCATTGTTGAGAGAAGACATTTTTGAACTAGCAAATTATGCAAAAGAAAGAGGAATAAAAACAGTACTTTCCACAAATGGTACTTTGATCGATGAAAACTTTGTGGAGAAGTTAAAAGTGTTTGATTACGTTGGAATAAGTCTTGATGGTATTAAAGTGCATGATAAATTCCGAGGTATCAATGGAGCTTTTGATAGAGCAATTAAAGCTATTGAAATTACGAGAGAAGTAACTCTAACTGGGATTAGATTCACTCTAACGAAATACAACTTTCTTGAGTTACCAGAGCTAATAAAAATGGCAAAAAATCTTGGAGTACAAAGATTTTGCCTTTACCACCTTGTACCCTCTGGAAAAGCAAGTTTTAGTGATGATGTTGACAATTCAACCCGTAAAAGGGTTATCAATTTTTTGATGAAAGTCGCAATGAAAGAGGAGAATCTGGAAATCCTTACCGTTGACAATCCCGCAGACGGGGTTTACGTTTACCTTAAAATGCAAAACGATTCTATTCTCGAATTTCTAAAGTTTAGAGGTGGTGACAGTTCGGGTGTAAGACTTGCATGTATAGACGAGCTTGGAAATCTACATCCAAATCAATTCTGGCTTGACTATACTGCAGGAAATGTTTTGATTCATGGTTTTGAAAGTCTATGGCTTAAAGATCCTCTTTTCAACAAGCTCAGAGAGAAAGAAAAATACCTCGTGGACAAGTGTGGTTTTTGTAAATTTAAATCCATTTGTGGAGGTTTCAGAGTTAGAGCACTTCGCAACGGGAATTTATGGGGATGGGATCCAAGCTGCTACATCTTCAAATCTTGAGGGAGATAGATGCTTCTCGATGACGTTGGTAGTTTTCCGTTACCACAAGGAATGACGAAAGAATGGGTGGAAAGCAATTATAAAACTAAAGAATATGAAGAAATGGTCCAGAGAGCTTTTTTGATGAAAACAAAGTTTTTAGATGTTCCTAACTATCCCCAATTTAGAGACATGGTTAAAATGTTCATTCAACCAATAAAGAATCCTGAAATGCAAGATGATGCTTATTTGATATCAAAAAAATACGCAACAATTCCAGAACTCGAATACATTCAAAAACTGAAATTTGAAAAATTTAGAGTTTGCATAACTGGAGCTTTCGAACTCTACTATAGAGAATTTGGAGGGGTTATCTATGAAGATGTTCTCCTGAACATCGCAGAATCGGTTTATAGATTTGCGAGAAATGCTATAAAGTTAGAAAACGTTAAATGTATAAGCTTCGATGAACCAAGCTTCGGACTACTACCTGATCTACAACCAGAAAAAGAATTAGTTGAAAGAGTTTATAGCAAAAAGCTTGGAGTTGATGTCCAAGTTCATCTACATGAACCTGTTTTCTACGAAAAATTTCTCGAGACAGAGATAAACCTTATCGGTATAGAAAGTGCAAGGAATCCAGATAATTTGATTGTAATAGATAAAGAGCTCCTGGAGTCTTCAGACAAAAAACTCAGAATTGGTGTTGCAAGAACAGACATCGACTGCATAATAAACGAGTTTAATGATAAATATGGTTTAAATGCTTGGAAAGACGAAAAACTTCTAGAACTTGCAGTTGAAGAGTTCGAATCTATAGAAAAGATTGCAGAAAGGATAAAGCTTTCTATAGATAAATTTAATGAATTAGTAAAATACTTAGGACCAGACTGCGGATTGTTTTCTTTTCCATCACAAAAAGTTGCACTTAAATTGTTAGAGAACTTAAAAAAGGCAAAAGACTTATGGAGACCATAATTCCCTATTTAACTTATTTCCTAAAGTGTTTCATAACTCTTTTCGTGATAGTTGACCCGCCGGGAAATTTGCCGATATTTATCGCCTTGACCGAAAGATTTGAAGAGAGTATCCGTCAAAGAATATCAAAAAGAATGACTATCATAGCTTTCTTGATTCTCTTTTTCACTATGATCTCTGGTGAAAAACTCCTAGAATTCTTCCACGTTTCATTGAACAGCCTAAGAGTAGCTGGTGGGATATTGCTTTTCATAATCTCTGTCGATATCCTCCTTGGACGGATGGGAAGAGAGAGATACAAAAAAAGAGCTGAAAAAAGCGCTGACGTTGACTCAGTAGCAGTATTTCCACTAGCACTTCCCTTGTATACTGGACCAGGAGCAATTACAGCTGGGATTGTTATGTTCTCACAATCATATGACACAATTTCCAAAATACTCGTTATTCTGAGCGCAGTACTCGTCTATATTCTCGTTAGACTAAGCCACATATATACGGGAATAATAATAAAAGTCTTGGGAAAGAGTGGAGCAGATATAATTGCGAAGGTTCTCGCAATTTTTCTTGCTGCAATAGGTGTTGAGTTTGTCTTTGAAGGGCTTAAAAATGAATTTTTGTAAGTCAAGAATTCCTGTTTTTGAACAAATTCTTATTCTATCTACTTTGCATTAGGAAACGTTTAGAAGAAATACTAATGAATAGCATTCCAGATTCTAAGAAGAGTAAAAATTACTGTAAGAAGAAACTTCGTAAAATTTATATCTTTTTCGACATAATTTAAATAGAGGGTGAGAAACTTGTGGTCCTATAAAACTTTTACTGTTTTGGTATTGCTTTTAGTAACTTCGATGAGCGTTTCAGCAGAGATAATAAACAGCTGTAGAGATATAACTCAGCCAGGCTATTATAAGCTTGGAAGCAACATTTCTGGAGTGCAAAGCGGTAAGGAGTATTGCATAGGAATCTTTGCAAGTAATGTAGTTTTAGATGGAAATGGCTTTTCTTTGATCGGCCCAAAAGAAAAGAATTATTGCTGCTGGGGAAAAGGTATTAAAATTGATTCGGCAAACAACATTACAGTAAAGAATTTGAGAGTTTCGGGTTACGAGCATGGCATTGAGTTACGGAATTCGAATAAAAACACGATCTCTAACAACATGATCTCAAACAACTACTGGGGAACTAAATTGGCTTATTCAAACAACAACACGATCTCTAACAACATTCTCTCTGATAACGAGCTTGGTGGTATTGATTTATGGTATTCAAACTACAACACGATCTCCAACAACAACTTCAAGAACTGCGGACTTTTTGTTCATGGTTCTTACCAAAACACAGTTTTAAACAACACGGTAAATGGAAAGCCACTCGTGTATCTTGAAAATGCAAGCAATTTAACCATTACACATGCTGGACAAGTGATCCTTGTTAATTCTAGGAACATAGTGATCAGAGATCTTGAAATTTCTAATACAACAGTTGGAATAAAGCTCTTGAAATCTTCTTATATTACTATAAGCAATACTAAGATTTTAAACAACACCTATGGCATTGATTTAGAGGATTCAAACGATAATCTCATCTACAACAGTATCCTCTCGGACAACTGGTGGGAGGGTATTGATTTATGGTATTCAAACAACAACACGATCTCTAACAACATTCTCTCGGATAACGAGCTTGGTGGTATTGATTTATGGTATTCAAA
>JANXEF010000006.1 GCA_025057895.1 Archaeoglobaceae archaeon
CAATTCGGATACTCTCTCCAAATCTGCATATTGTTTTGTTAATGGAGAAGTAACTTATGCCCAAATCTGAGGGCGCTACACTTATCAAAGCTGGGACAACTGTGAATTTTTCATCTGCTGCTTGACCTGTAGCTCCCTGCATACAAATAGCTCTTACAGTATGTTCACCAAATGCTACGTTGGGAACTGTGAAAGTCGCGTTAAAACCTCCTGCAGTATCATTCCTCACAGATAGGACAACAACTACCCAATCTTCCCCTTTTCCATAAACGCTCTTGTTGAACAGAACTTGAAATTCAGTACAGGTACCAAAACCTGAACCGGTCACTTTAACTGTTGTTCCAACTGTTCCATCCTGCGGATCAAGTGTTATACTACTTTGAGCCATTGCTGGAGCCACTAAAATCGCTAGCAAGATTAACCCTATCAATCCATATCTTTTCATCCTCTCAACCTCCTTCCGCATTTTTGTTCACTCTCAACTATATAAATTCTACGGTTTGGTTTGGCAACGGGTATAGCTTTAGCTATCCCACCGCCAAAATTAGTGATAGTTCTAGTATATAAGCTTTTCCCATGCTTTTACGACGAATGACGGAAGAAGATTCGACTTTGAACCCAGTAAAACAAATAATATAATAATATGTTATTTAAATCTATCTGAAAATTCTTAGTCCTAGCATGTAAATTGAATAGCAAGTTCCTAAATATACTTTGCTTTATTGAGAACCTTTTTGCCAGAATAACCCAAAAATCTTTAAATCTGATTCTAAAATTATTTTTGGAGACCTTTTGTCTCCTAACTTGATTCTTTTAACCTAAAATCCATGCGGTCGCCGGGATTTGAACCCGGGCAACGGGCTCGGGAAGCCCGTGTCCTGCCACTAGACTACGACCGCTGAATAGCTTCCGTCATTTGGTTATAAAAATTTTGCCCTGAAATAGAATTCAATGAAACTGCGTAAATCTTAAATCCGAAATCGGATAAAATTAGCATGGAATTCAGAAAAGAAGTAGAAGTTGCAAAAGTTCTAGTGGGGGGAAAAGTGGATGAAAGCTTTGTAGAAGTCCGTTATGATCCCTTAACACTGCAGACAAGTAGGGTTGTAAGAAAGAGTCTCTCCATCGCTAAATTTGAGGGTTTTGAGGAGGAAATCGAGAGCACAAGGAGTTGGTGCCCATTCTGTGAGGAAAGAATTAACAATTTGGTAGCCAGAGATCCGGAGATAATGGAGGGAGAGATATGGAAAAGAGGAGAATGTAGAGCTTTTTCAAATTTAGTTCCATATGCAAGATACTCTCTAGTTTTGAGAATTTCGGAGAAACATTTTCTCAGGCTTTCTGAGTTCAAAGAATCGCAATTCTTTGATGCTTTCAAGTTAATTCAAGAATACTTGAGAAGATTACCCGAAGAGAAGGTTTTTGTAACAATAGGTATGAATTATCTGAAATCAGCTGGCAGCAGTATAATGCATCCACACATCCAGCTCATAGCTTCCGAAAACTCTCCTGATTACTTTGCAAGGTTAGACTGGAGTTCTCTCGAGTTCATGGAATCTCATGGAAAAGACTTCTGGACTGCTCTGGTTGAGAGAGAAAAAGGAAGAGAGAGATATGTGGGAAGAACTGAAAAGACAGATTGGCTATCGGCTTTCGCTCCAAAAGGCTTCATGCATTTCATTGGGGTTCCAGAAGAGAGAGAATTTGCAGAAATGAGTGAAGAACAGCTAATGGGCTTCTCGAAAGGGATAATAAAGATTCTAAGGTATTACGAGATCAAAGGATTCAATGCATTCAATTTTTCGTTCTTTTGTGCAGACAAGCTGAACAGGCATTTCAGAACAAATTTTCACATCATAGCAAGAACCCCATTTGGAAAATATTATTGGTGCGATGTCTTTTTCCCAAAAATTCTTCAAGATGAGAGCGTAGTGTTCTATATTCCAGAAGAGAGCGCAAGAGAATTAAGGGAGATATGGTAATAGAATCCTATCTCTATGAAAAACTGAACGGAGAAGTGAGATGTAAAACCTGCTGGCACAACTGCAAACTTAAAGAAGAGCAGTGGGGGATATGTAGAGTTAGAAAGAATGAAAAAGGTAGACTCATGGTTTACAACTATGGTTTAGTCTCTTCGATTGCATTGGATCCAATTGAGAAAAAACCCTTGCACAATTTCAAGCCTGGAAGCAGAGTTTTATCTTTTGGCAGTGTGAGTTGCAACTTCAAGTGCGATCACTGCCAAAATTTCGAAATCTCTTTCGCTGATCTTTCTTTCCCCTATCTGAAAGAGTTGAGTACCGAAGATGTCCTAAGACTTTGCAAGGAAAGAAATGCAGATGGCGTAGCTTGGACGTACAATGAGCCATCTATATGGCATGAATTCGCTCTTGACGCTTCTAAGATTGTTAAAAAACACGGATATTTCGTAGTATACGTTACAAATGGATACATGAGCTATGAAGCCATCGATCAATTCAAAGTACTGGATGCAGCAAACGTTGATGTCAAAGCTTTTTCGCAGAAGTTCTACAGTAAGATCTGCAAAGCAAAACTCGAAAACGTAATCAAAACTGTTGAGTATCTCCATAGGAAAGGTGTCTTTGTAGAGATAACCTATCTAATCATTCCTGAGGAGAACGATAGTAGAGAGGAGATCAAAGATTTTTCAAAATGGGTTGTATCAGTTGACAGAAGGATTCCGGTTCACTTCTCTCGATTTCATCCAGATTTCAAGATGTTGGATAAAATCGTAACTCCAATTAAGAAAATAGAGGAGGCAGTTGAAATTGCAAAAGAAGAGGGAGTCGAGTACGTATATGCAGGAAACGTTTGGGGACACAGGTATGAGAATACATATTGTCCAAATTGCAACTATTTGCTAATTGAAAGACATGGTTTCTATTTAAGAAAAATAAATGTAAAAGATAAAAAATGTCCAAACTGTGGATATGGGCAGAACATAGTTCTATGAAAAACCACTTTTCTTCTTCGAGAGACAAAAGTGAGTATCGAAACGGTAAAATAATTATTCAGATGTATTTTTTTTATGCGAACAATATTCTGGGAAAATGGAATTCGACTCATCGATCAAACAAAACTTCCAGAAAAGGAAGAATATATACATTGTAAAAAGGTTGAAGAACTTATCGATGCAATAAAAAGGCTTGCAATTCGTGGTGCTCCAGCACTTGAGGCTGCTGGTGCTTATGGTGTCGCCTTAGCATGTTTTGAGAGAGATTTTAAAAGTTTAGAAGAGATTAGAAATCATTTGATTTTTGAAGCTGAGAAGATAGCAAATACAAGGCCTACTGCTGTAAATCTGAGTGTAGGAGTTCAAAGAGTGCTTAAAAAAGCTTTAAATGGAAGTAGTATAGAGGAGATCCGAAAATTCGCTCTTGAAGAAGCTGAAATAGTTGCAAAAGAAGATTTGAATAGAAACAAAAAGATTGGTAAAAATGGTGCAAAGCTATTAAAAGATGGGGACACTGTCTTGACTCACTGCAATGCTGGAAGACTTGCAACCGTTGACTGGGGAACTGCTCTGGGTGTTGTGAGATCAGCTATAGAAGAGGGAAAGAATATCAAGGTGTTCGCATGTGAAACTAGACCACTGAACCAAGGATCAAGGCTAACTTGCTATGAATTGATGAAAGATGGCATAGATGTAACTCTAATCACAGACTCAGCAGTGGGTATCGTGATGAGAAAGGGGTTAGTCAACAAAGTAATCGTAGGAGCTGATAGGATTGTCAGAGATGGTGTTTTCAACAAGATAGGAACTTATACTTTAGCAATAAATGCAAAATTCCATGGAATTCCTTTCTATGTTGCAGCTCCAAAAAGCACTTTTGATTTACAAAAGAGATCAGAAGAAGTTTTAATAGAAGAAAGATGTAAAGATGAACTTCTTTTCTGTGGAACAAAGCTTTTAGCTCCAAAAGAAACAAGAATATACAATCCTGCGTTTGACTTTACACCAATAAATCTGGTGAGTGCAATAATAACAGAGGAAGAAATATTATTTTATCCTATAAATTTTTGAATATAAAATTAGTAAATATAGATAAGAGAACAGTTGAACTAAGAATTGCGTTGATGTAAAAGAAAGAAAACTGAATTCTCTTTTCTTTGTGGTCTTTTCTTACGATGTAATGTTCTAGGAAAAGCAATACAGCTATGAAAGGTAAAGAAACTGCGATCTCTTCTTTTAGGAAAAATGCGAGTAAGGAAAAGAAGATGAGATGGTTCAATCTTGAAATCCTCTTTGCAAATCTCTCCCCAAAATGAGCACCGATCGAGTGAAGTCTGTTCTTTCTGTCGAATTCAGCATCCTGTAGAGCATATATTATGTCGAAACCTGCAACCCAAAAAATGACTGAAGCTGAAAAAGCTAGGATTTCAGCATCGAAATTTATCGAATCCATCACAGCGATCCAGCCACCAAGAGGGGCAAAAGCTAAGTTTAAGCCAAGAAAATAATGGGAGAGACATGTAAACCTCTTCAAATATGGATAAAAATAAGAAACAATCGCTGGAATGAAAGAGAAGAGAAAAGCTGTCCAATTTATGAAAAAGGCTGAAAATATGTATAATGCCAGGCCAAAAAATGCAATGGTATGAGCTTCTTTGAGACTCATCATTCCAGAAGGAAGATGTCTTTTTGCAGTTCTAGGATTCAAAGCGTCGATCTCTCTGTCTATAATTCTGTTAAAAGACATAGCAAAAGTTCTGAGCCCAAAAAAAGCTGTGAAGATTAGAAAAGATGTCTTCAAATCAATACTCCCAGCTATGAGTGCGCCAGCATATGCAAAAGGCAGTGCAAAGAGTGTATGCTCGATTTTGATAAAATCTAAGTAGTTTCGAAACTTCAACCTTCACCTCCGATAACACTCATGACCTTTTCGTGCAATTCTTTCAACACCCTTCTTCTATCTTCCATCAGAACAACGTCTTCTTCACCAAGGATGAATAGATTGAAAGCAAAAGGACTCGGATATGGAACACGAACAACATGCAACTCTATTTCTTTACCAACTCTTGAAATGTACTCCATCGCATTGTGTATATCCATAGAGTCCTCCATTATCTCTCTATAAGTCTCCCTCAGCACTGGAAAATCTGGATAGTAACGTTTTAAAAAATTGAGTATCATGTCTGCGTTTAGCTGTTGCTTCCAAACACTCTTTTCTCTACCAAGATAATTGCGTAGTATCATGAAACTGCGAACTGCAACGTGTCTAAATCTGCGTCTTAACATTTCTGTGTGATCAAGAGATTTCTTGAGATGATCCTCAAAGTTTGGCATTAGAAAAAGGCTCTCTATTTCTGATTCGTTCAAATACTTGTTTCCTGCCAAAATGAGAGCAAAACCATTGTCATTGGAAACGATTTGTACATTGCAATCTTTCATGATACCAACACGGTAAGCAAAAGCTCTCGAAATTGCATTGTTAGCCTTTCTACCAACGAGAGTGTGGAAGAAGTAGTAATTTTTCTCTCCCTCGAATTTTTCCACAACTAATTTTCTGTCTGTAGGAATTTCACTGAAGAGCTTCTGCTCAACAAAGAATCTGTATAAAGCGTTTGCAGCAACTCTGTCAATACTGTAATTTTTCACAAGCCATTCGATAGCATTTTTTTCTAGTCTATCTTCCACTTCTCTTCTGAATTTCTGAATTCTCAAGGCCAAATCATAGCTCAATGGTAATTGCTCGCTGAACCAACTCGGAACAGTTGGTCTCTCTCCTTCAACCTCTTCGACTATTATGTTCATTCCCTTTGACTTTAAGAATCTGAAAGTTCTTCCAGCTAATACAAAAATGTCTCCAAAGATCAGTCTTTCGGCAAAATCCTCCTCTACTCTGCCAACCATCTTTCCTTCATTTGTCAAAACGTTTATCGCAACTTCCTCAGGAATTGTGCCGACGTTTAAATAATATATCGGTCTCAACATTTTTCCTCTTTTACCAAAAACCTCTTCTCTTTCATCAAACCATATCTTCGCGTAAACATTTTTCCTTTCAAGTTCAGAAAATTCACCAGAAAGATAACGCAATACTGAAATGAAATCTTCTCTTTTTAGATTTCTGTATGGGTATGCATTTCTTATCAGCGCTAAAGCTTCATCGACACTCCACTTTTTCTCGATCGCCATTCCGACAACGTGCTGGCATAGGACATCTAGACAGTTTTCTGGAATTCTTATTCTATCGAGATTCCTATCCATTGCCTCTTTTGCAAGAACTGTACACTCTACGAGATCATCTGGATCAAGAACTATTATTTTACCAACCGAAATTTCATGAAGTTTGTGCCCACTTCTCCCAATTCTCTGTAAAGCTCTGTTTATACTCTTCGGCGAACCAAGGAGAATCACTAAATCGATGTAACCAATGTCGATACCAAGCTCAAGACTTGTCGATGAAACAACGCACTTCAACTTTCCTTCTTTTAACTCGTTCTCCACTTCTAGTCTAACTTCTCTTGATAGAGAGCTGTGATGCGCTTTTATTGGATCATTCAATCTTTTTTTGAGATAGTAAACAACTCTTTCCGTTGCACTTCTGGTGTTCGTAAAGATTAGAGTTGTCTTGGAGTTCTTAACGAATTCTGCAATAGTGTTGTAAAGTCTTTCGTTTATCTCTTCTGCAGTGAGATTGAAGAAGTCGCTCATAGGGGAGACAACCTTTATATCGATCTTCTTTTCAAAAGTAACATCAGCTATAAGGCAATCTCTTTCAAAACCATATTCTCTGCCCACAAGGAATCTTGCAACATCCTCTATGGGAGCTATGGTTGCTGACAAACCAATCCTCACCATTTTTCCAAGCTGAATTCTCTGCAATCTTTCCATCGAAAGTGCTAGGTGTACACCTCTCTTGTTTTCTGCTACTGCATGGATTTCATCTATTATCAGATATCTCACATTTCTCAGACTTTTTGAGAACTTAGGACTGCATAGCGTTATTGCTAGAGTTTCAGGAGTTGTTATCAAGATATGAGGTGGTTTTTTCATTTGTTTTTGTCTTTCTCCAGCATCTGTATCCCCGGTTCTGACAGCAACTCTTATTTTCTGGAGATCAATTCCCTTTCTCTCTGCAAGTTCGTAGATTTCGAAAAGAGGTTCTTCCAAATTCTTTTTTATGTCGTTGTTCAAGGCTTTTAGAGGAGAAACATACACCACATGAACTTCGTCGCTCAAATCTTTTCTCTCAGCTCTTTCGATTAGCATACTCAGAGCTGACATAAAAGCTGCAAGAGTTTTCCCACTACCAGTTGGAGAAGTCACAAGTATGTTTTTCCCTCTAGCAGACTCGACGATTGCAAACCTCTGTGGAGGAGTAAAAGTTTTGAACTTTGATAAAAACCACTCTCTGAGCAATGGATGCATCGATGAAAGTATTTCTTCATCACTGTGCTGTCTAGCCTTGGTTATCATTTATCTTTCATACTCTGCAGAGAAGAAAAGTTTACCGTTAATGCTAGTTTTTAACCACCACTCACCGGTGGAAATATTGCCACGACATCTTTTTCATCAACTTCGAAGTTCATTTCTTCCTTGAAATGTTTTCCATTGATCATGATTTGAACAAATTCCCTCAACTTTCCATCAGCAAAGAAGATCTCCTTCAATTTTGGGAACTTTTCAGTTACATTTTCGAGTACTTCTCCAATATTTCTACCCTCAACATCAAATTCGCTAATTCCAGCTATCTCTCTGAAAATTGCGAATAGTTTAACCCTTGGCATTCAAAAAATCCTCCATTCTGTCAATAGCTTCCTTCAATTTCTCGAACTTCACTGCAAAGGCCATTCGCACATAACCTTCTCCACACTCTCCAAAAGCGTTTCCAGGAACAACTGCAACATTTTTCTTAAACAACAAACCTTCAGCAAACTCTTCACTACTCATTCCCGTCTCGGAGATGTTTGGAAAAGCGTAAAAAGTACCTTCTGGTTTTTTTATTTCAAGAAATTCGTTCAACCTTTTCACAACATAGTTTCTCCTTCTCAAATACTCTGCTTTCATTTTTTCCACTTCTTCAAGGCATTTTAGAGCTTCTATTGCTCCAATCTGCGAAGTTATTGGAGCACATAGCATGCAATACTGATGAATTTTCAGTATTGCATTTAAAATGTCCTCGGGAGCAATGAGATATCCAATTCTTAGTCCGGTCATTGAGAAAGCTTTTGAAAAACCGTTTATGACTATGCAACGGTCATCCATTCCATTTAGCGATGCAATAGAAACATGTTTGAAATCGTATGTCAACTCAGCATAGATTTCATCAGAAATAACGATTAAATCATGCTCTAAAACAATATCCGCAATCTCTTCAAGCTCTTTTTTCGTATAACTCACACCTGTCGGATTAGAAGGATAGTTGAGGATTAAAACTTTAGTTCTATCGTCCAAGTATTTTTCTATCATCTCTTTCGTCAATTTAAACTCAGGATTAGTTGCAATCGAAATAGCTTCTCCATGACATATAGACACAAGAGGCTTGTAGCTAACATAACAGGGTTCCGGAATCAATACTCCATCTCCCGGATCTATAGTCGCCCTTATAGCCAAATCTATTGCTTCACTTGCTCCAGTTGTGATTAGAATTCTGTTTGGAAGCACTTCAAGATAAAAACGCTTGTAGTATTCCGATATTTCCTCTCTAAGTTCTGAAAGACCTAGATTAGATGTGTAAGATGTAAAACCTTTTTCGAGTGAATATATCATTTCCTCTCTTATTCTCCAAGGAATAGGGAAGTCTGGTTCTCCCACACCTAGACTGATTACATCTTCTCTACCCATTACGAGATCGAAAAATCTTCTTATTCCAGATGGTTTCAATTCTTCAACTTTCTTAGCAACTCTACGGGACAAACGCGAGTCTTCTGTCCTCTTCATCTGCAAAGAGAGTCACCCCTTCTTCCTTGTAAGTCCTCAAAACAAAATGGGTTACGGTATCTCTTACTTCAGGAATCGTTGAGATCTTTTCAGCAACAAAAAAGGCGACGTCTTTAAGACTTTTCCCTCTTATAACTACTTGGAAATCAGCTTCTCCACTAACAAGCCTAACAGCATGCACTTCAGGGAACTTAGCAATCCTCCTTGCGATGTCTTCGTAGCCTTTTTCCCTTGATAGAGAAACCTTTACATTTATGACTGCATAAACGTAATCTTCTTGCAGTTTTTCCCAGTTAACAATAGCTTTATATTTCAAGATCACTCCGTCCTCTTCCATTCTTCTTATGCTCTCCTTGACAGTTTCAATGCTAACTCCAAGTGCTTCAGATAATTCTTCATAGCTAACTCTCGCATTCTCTTCAAGAAGTTTTAACAACTCGATTTCGAATTTTTCCACAGGTTAACTTAGAGTCGTTGTATTTTAACCTTCTTATGCGAAATTTCACTTTTGACAGAAAAAGTTTATTAACTATAATGTGCAACTATGATTGGGGGTGAGGAGCCAAGGTTGAGAAGTCTTAAATTGGTATCTCCAGACTCTCGAATATTACCTCTTTTCTTTATTTTGAGAATTACTTTGGGATTACTCTAAGAATTTTCGCTTTTTCACTGTGAATGGAGTAATTTGCAGTGGTTGCAGGAATTAAGCAGGAATATCCCTTTTGTAATTCTACAACCTCTTTCTCACTCCTCAGAATCGCAAATCCATCAAGGTTGAGAAGAATATTAAATGTGTTGATCGCAAAATCTTGTTTTCCAACAACCTCTACAATTTCTGCTGTGAAAAATTCTGTCTCTATTTTCCCCTTTTTGCCCCTCACTTCAAAATCTTCCACTTTCTTTAAGTTAATAGCCTTTTTTATTTTCTCATCTCTCATCTCAACACTTGCCTCAGAGCTAGTTCCAATTTCTATGAATTTTGCATTCTCTGCGGAATGTATAATTCCTGGGGGGATTAGAAACGTGTCGTAAGCAGTTGCTGAAAATCTGTTCATTCTATTCCATATCTCCTCGTTCAAGATATGATCGAGTTCATCTGGCTTGACTTCTCCATTGAAACCAATGTATACAACTCCGGATATAATAATCCAGGCCTTAAACTTTCCACCTTCGCTCATTCCGAAAATTTCTGCAGTTTTTTCAGATGGATGGACATGTGGATCAATTTTTCCAGAAACGTCCACTATTTTTAAGAGAATGGGAAAAGTCCTGTATTTTTCTGCGAGAGAGCCCATGATCTCCGCTTTTTTCTCTATAAAAAATTCTGATAGTTTTGAAATTCCTTTTTTAATTAAAATATATGATGGATTTGAAGGATTGGCTGAAAATTCCCATGATTCCCCAATACCCTTCCTTCTAAAACCTTTCAGTAAGGCTATCCATTCACCACCCCAAGGTCTTTCTATCAAGTTTTCTGTTGCCTGAAATATGAACTTTGGAAGTTCCATGGTTTAAGTTGCCTCGGAGATATATATTTTACATTTGAAGTCTTCCTAAGCTATCCTCTCAAGAATTCTTTTGAATCTATTATCTCCGCGTTGAAAACGTTTCTCATGTGTCTTATTGCATACTCTTGCTCGTAATCGCTCAGGGCTTTTGTACAATCCTGAATTACTGAAACTCTATACCCTCTTATCGCCGCATCTCCAGCTGTGTGGAGAACACATATATTCGTTGCAACACCACAGATGTACAATTTTTCTATTCCAAGTTCTATGAGTAAAAGATCAAGATCTGTGCCAAAAAAAGCTGAATATCTTCTTTTTTTCACAAAATAATCTTCATCTCTTACTTTCAACTCATCGATTATTTCTGCACCCTCTGTGTTCATTATACAATGTTTTGGCCAGATCTTAAACTCTTCATCATCAGTTCTATGCCAGTCTTGGGTGAATATTATCTTCATTCTCCTTCTAGCTCTCTCGACAACTTTTTCCATACTTTCGAATATTTCCTCAGCTTTCGGAATATACAGAGCTCCTTTTGGATAGCAAAAATCCTTTTGCATGTCAACAACGATTAGAGTTTCCATGATTTCTGTTGTTGAGAGAGAAATATATTTCTAACTACTCTCTCTTTTCATGGAGTTTGCACACATCAGTGAAGGAAAAGCAAGAATGGTGGATATTTCAGAAAAAGTAGAAGTACCTAGAATTGCAGTTGCAGAAGGTATAATAAAACTAAAAAAGAAGACCATTGAAGCAATCATGAGAAATGAAGTTGTGAAGGGAAATGTCCTTGCAGCTGCGAATATAGCTGGAGTTATTGCTGTAAAAAAGACCTCTGAACTCATTCCCATGTGTCACCAAATACCTATAAACTCTGCTGAGTTCAAATTCGAAATAGAAGAGAATTCTATTCGTGTCTTTTGCACTGTAAAGTCAAAAAGTAAAACAGGAGTTGAAATGGAAGCTTTGACTGGAGTTTCAATTGCTTTGCTAACTATTTGGGATATGGTTAAATCTCTCGAGAAAGATGAGAGTGGGAACTATCCAGAGACGTCAATAGAAAAAATAGTGCTCTTGAAAAAAATCAAAGGATAGTTTAATTTTTGAAAAGACTTTCTAGAAGGGGTGTCCCATATTTTTAGCGAAAGTCTTATTAAACAAAGAAGGAATTTTCCCTCAGCGCCGATGGTGTAGCCTGGTCTAACACAGGGGCTTGCCGAGCCCCTGCCCCGGGTTCAAATCCCGGTCGGCGCATTCTTCCAAAGAGGTCGTTTGAATCTCTCTGATCATTCTGACCCATTTTCCCACTTTGTTAACACCTCTAAAACCATTTCTCTCATAAAACAATCTCGCAAAATGATTTCCTTCACCAACCCAAAGTTCCATCAGATCTCTTTTCATATTAAGAGCATGGAATAGGGCTGATCTAAGCAATTTTGAACCAATTCCCCTTTTTCTAAAATCAGGTAGAACGAAGATTTCGTGGATTTCGCAGACTTTTTTCAGTTCAAAAAGACTTAACCAGTTTGCGTCACAAGCGATGAAGCCAACGGTCTTTGAATCCATTTCTGCAACCATAAATCCACTCTCATCTCTTTTTAGCAACCAGTTGAAGTAATTTTTTATTTCCCTTCTCGTTTTATAAGCGTACTCTTCTAACCCTCTGTAGCTGATTAAATAAGCTTCGACGAAGTTTTTTAAATCTTCTCTCCTGATCTTTCTAACCTCCACAAAAATTAAGTCTTTAATTTCTGCTTTTAAATCCTTTTGAAAATCTGGGTCTAAGCAATTTAAAAATTTAGAGCTGTTCAATAAAATCCAAAATTCAAATCTCTGTCCTGAATGTAGTTCTTTCCCAACTTCAACGCAATCTCAGCTTTCATCAGTTCTCTACCAAGATAACCAGCATGATCAAGTCTTGAAACTAGTCCAAATCTTAGAACGGTGTCAAGTATTTCCTTGGCATTCTTTCCTGCAATCGTTAACTTTTCGTGTTTGCAAAAGATTTTTCCTTCTGAAATGAAAATTATAAAATCTCCAAAAGGATCTCTTTGGAATTCACTAAACTCCTGAGCAATCAAAAAATCTTCAGCCTTTGTAGTTTCATACTTCAATTTTTCTTTGAGAACAAGAAGACTGACTCCAGCATCCTTTGGCGGAGAGTTCCTAATTTTCGAAATTTTTGCAAGGTAGGAAGCAATTCTTAGCTCTTTTACACTTCCAAAAGTTTTTGGACTCGCTTCTGTTGTGAAAAGCAAATTACAACCTATTTCTTCCGCTATAAAGGCAAGTAAAGCGTTAATACCAATGCTGTCTGCGTCGCTTAATTCAGTCACGTTTCCCACACCGAATAAGAGTGGAGTTTCAGAATCGAGTTTCCTAAAATCCAAATATCTTTCTATCGATTTTGCAACGTTAAGAGGTGGGTCAAGAATGGGATCTGCAATGACTTTTTCTGTTCTCTTTCTAGCAACTTCTAGTAACTTGAGAAGACTTTCAATGTTCTTTTCTGCCACAACGATTGCTTGATCTTCTAAAAATTCCAATATTTCAATGTTTGAACTTGAAAGACTCATTACCATGTCTACACCATGTTTTACAGCAATTTCAATCGCTTTTTTGCTGAAAGTATCAACACTAATGGGTTTTTTTGACTCATCAACTGCAATTTTTATAATTCTGCTTATTTTTTCGGTTTCGAATTCTAAAGGGATTCCAATGTCGATTATGTCCGCATTCTCCGATAGATATTCGATTTTCTCTTTAAATTTCTCGACATCAGTTATGGTAATTTCTGCAACAATTTTCATCCTACTATTACCCCCAATCGAGATATCACGTATCTTGAAAACTGGAGCTTTTTCGAGCTCATTTACTTCTTTAAAAACTTCTTCAGCTTTTATTGCATCGATGAGCTTGCAAGCAGGAATTTTATGTGAAAAATCTATTTTTCCAACAAATCTTAAAACTCTTTTTATGTCAGAAGCATGCAAAGGCCCAAGCCTAATCTTTACACCTTTTTTTTTCTCGAATTCTTCCCAATTGCAATCCTTTGTTAATCCAGGGACAAAAACTATATCGTAATTCCCTAAATCCAAGTTTTCTAGGTTTTTTGGAGTTATAAAAGCAGCCACGTCCAAATCGCATACGTAAACATCTGCATTTTCAGAATTTTCCCTTACGATCTTTTCTGCGAGTTTTCCAGTTGTGATAAGGATTCTCACATTCTCCCCCCAAATCCAATCGAAATGAATGAATGAGATTAGGTAAAATATTTTTAAATAATTATTTTTGATATCATCTCAATATTGGTCCCACATCTGGATAACCTTGTCTTTGGCCAGTACCAGCCATTTTTTGCAATTTTTTTGGATTTAAGAGCAAATCAACAGCATTTCTCACGTGTTCACGAATTCTGTTCTCCGCAATCATTAACAAATCTTTCTCGTTATCTGCTTCATCTTCGTGTATAGTCACATCGATCACATGTTTTCCAGTTGAAAGCTGCACGATCATCAGTCCTATACTCAAGGTAAGATAGCTCAAAAGATCTTTTTGCGTCTTTCCAACCCATCCTAGCGAAATCGCAATATCGCAACCTCCCTCTAGCAATTTCTTCACTGCAATTGGTAGATCCTTTATTCCTGGAACTGTATATCTTTCATACTTTAGACTTGATATTTTTCTTAACTCCTCTATTGCGATCTTACCCATGTCGATTCTTGAGAAAGTTGTATCTGCGATGCCAATTTTCAAATCAATCCCCCAATAATCGCATCGCCTTTTCAAGCGATGAATTTATCAAAGATTTTCTCAACAAAACGTCTTCGATTGCAGAGAGAGTTGCAATGACTTCAAGTTTTCCAATGTTCCCCATAGTCCCAATTCTAAATATCTTACCCTTTATCCTGTCCTGTCCACCACTTATGAGTATTTCATATTCTCTTCTCAGCGTATCTCTCAGCTCTTTTTCTGTTATTCCATTCGGAACTCTTATCGCTGTAACTGTGTTTGAAAATTCTGCCTTTTCATCAATATCTGGGAACAACTTCAGTCCTGCAGAAATTGCCCACTCTCTGACAGCTTTGCTCATCTTTCTGTGTCTCTTTATTCTATTCTCAAGTCCTTCTTCTCTTATAATTTTCAAAGCTTCTTCTAGAGCAAAGAAGAGTGGAATTGCTGGAGTATATGGGGTCTGAAGCTCTATAAACTTTTTCTTGTAGGCTTTTAGATCAAAATAGTAAGGGCATTTTGGATTATAGAAATCCCAAGCTCTTTCGTTGACAGCTACAACCGCAATACCGGGAGGGGCACCAAGACATTTTTGACTACCAACAATTGCAACATCGATTCCCCATTCATCCATTTTCACATAATCTCCGCCTGCAGATGTTATAGCATCCATAATCGTAAGTGCCCCATATTTCTTTGCAATCTTTCCAATCTCCTCCGCTGGATTTAAAATTCCAGTTGATGTCTCGTTGTGAACAAAAGCGACAACATTAGCTCCTCTCTCAAGACTTTCTTTCAATTTCTCTAGTTTAATTGTTTTTCCCCAATCAAAGCTTAGTCTTTCAACCTCAACATAACGTTCTGCAATTTCTCCTAGTCTTTCTCCGAATTTTCCATTTTCAAGTGTAACAAATTTCGCAGATTTGCTGAATGAAGCTATCGCAGCCTCAAGACCTGCAGTTCCTGATCCCGATATAAAGAATATGTCCCCTTTTGTTGAAAAAACTTCTTTCATAACTTCAACACAAAAACGCAGAATCTCTCCAAATTCTGCTGATCTATGACCTATCATCTGTCTGCACATAGCCTTTATTATCCTCTCATGCACCTGAACCGGGCCCGGAATCATCAACAGCATCATTTCACCCCATATTTCTCGACTATTCTTTCAATAATCTTGTGCGAACTACAAAGTTTACAATCTTCCCTAGCTTTTATTCTTACAACTTCGCATCTCAAGTTACGTTTTTTAAGTTCTTCTCTAAGCCATTCCTCGCTGAAATGCTGATCATAACCCAAGACGATTATGTCAGGCTTTAGCTCAATTATTGGTTTGAAGATGTCATTTTCGTCTCCAAGAATAGCTTTATCCACAAATTTCAATGCTTCAACAACTTTTCTTCTCTGTTCCTCTGGAATAACAGGTTTTGGTTTGTGTTGGACATTTTTTTCTCTAGCAATGATTACGATCAGCTCATCTCCAAGCTTCTTAGCTTCTTCAAGAAACCTTATGTGTCCTGGATGGAGAATGTCAAAAGTTCCTGTGGCGACAACTCTCTTCATCCCAAGCAAATTTTAAAGATGTTGCATAAACTTTTTTCGTTCTTAAAAACTCAATGTTGCATTGGAAATTGGGGAACTAGAAAAATACTTTAACTCTATTTAAGAATTTTTTTGTGTATGGTAGCTACAAACTCCGCGATCTTAACATCGAAATTAACGATATAAGAATTTGGACAGAATATGATGGATTTTACAGATATAAGAGGAGATCTAGAGAATCCGAAATCGAAAAAATTTTGTTAAACGACTCTGAAATCCTTTTAAATCCAGTAGAACCAGTAAATCTTCCAAAAAAAATAACGAATTATCTATTCCTTCATTTTGAAAAACCATTAGTCGTTGAACCAGATCTGAGTGTCGAGATCTTTCTAACTTTTCCAATAGAGATCGGTGTTTTTGCTGTGAAAGATGGACTATTCGAAGACATAGACATCTTTAGTTTTGTGAGACCAAAGTTTACGCTTTATGGAGAGCCAAGAGGAGGAACAATAGCTAGATACTGGAAAACTGAAGTTTTTAACAAAATACCAGAAATCAACGTTCTCGAGATGGGTGTTATGAAGCTAAAAATCTTGAACATGAGTGATTCGTGGTGTGAAGTGAGCAAAGCCGTTTTCGACGTTCATGGAATGAAGATATACTATAATAGTAATATGGTTTCATCGATTGCAGAGATGAGAATTCATTCTAAAAGAGTTGCTGAAACTAGCTTTTTTGATAGACCTATTTTCGAGAACATGAAGACAGCCATTGAACTATACACTACAAGGAAGATTCCAATACTAAGCACTAAATTCACGATGGAGTGGGGAACATGATTGAGGAGATTTTTTTATTAACTTTGCGAATTCTCGAATTCCCTCTATACGGTGAAGTGAAAGTAAGAGATCTGATACTTGCAATTCTCGTAATTATAATTGCAGCAATCATTGCCAAGTTCATTTCAATGAGCCTGAGAAGGTCCCTTACAGACAAAATGCGAAAAGATCAGTTAGAACTACTCTTGAAATTTGTCTATGCAACGATATTACTCTTCGCATTCGCCTCTGTTACACCAATACTTGGTGTTAATCTTACAGGTTTACTAGTCGCTGGGGGAATAGTAGGTATAGCGATAGGCTTTGCAAGCCAAAAGGTTGTTTCAAACTTTCTCTCAGGGCTTTTTCTCATTGCAGAAAGACCTATCAAGATAGGAGACCAGATAATTGTCGAAAACGTTGCTGGCTATGTCGAAGACATGAGTATAATGTCAACTATTGTTAGGACATACGATGGATTATATGTTAGGATTCCAAACGAGAAGTTGTTTTCTTCCAATATAACAAATCCCATAGCAAATGTTGCAAGAAGATTCGATTATCAGATGAGCATTCGTTACGGCGACGACGTAAATAAGGCGATTGAGATTATAAGGAAAGTGATTGAAGATTATCCCTTTGCTCTAAAAATTCCAGAACCAAGAGTTTTCGTCGACAATCTTGGAGATAGTGGTTTTAACATAGTTGCAAGGATCTGGACCCCATCTGGTGTTTGGCTTGAAGTCAAAATGGATTTACTATTGAAGATAAAGTTGGAACTAGAGAAGAATGGAATCGAAATATCTTTACCGCAGAGAGTTATATGGTTTGGAAAAAGTGAAAAAAAGTCAGCTTAGAGCAACTTCTATACATTTTTTTAAATTACCAAAAGATACATCTACTTTTCTCTTCTTTGGTAGATATTCTAATGCTTTCCCAGAGTTCACCATCACACACCTAAACTTTTCTGTTGCTGGTGAGACGACCATACATGTATCTCTAAAAATTTTAGCACCAAGTTTTTCTAGTTCCACAACAATTCTCTCTGCTTCCTCCGCAACTCTTCGCGAAGTGAATATCCAGAGCTCTCTTTTTACTTTTCTACCATCTAGTAGCTTCAAAATGGTTTCAAGTTCATCTTTTGAACAGTGAGGACATCCAATTGCAATTAGATCAGCATAGCAGTCCTTTTCTATTTTGCCTTCAATTTCCAAAACTTCTTTCGGTACATCAAAATCCTTATACTCAGGAGTTAATCCCTCCACATGGAACATGGCAACATTACCTGTTGCTGCGATCGAAGCAGAGAGTAGTTTTAATTCATCAAGAGGAACTCTTTTATCAAAAACAAAGTAGGGAATTTCTCCAGGAAGTTCGATTCCCGCTCTGTAGCCCACTGCAGATGGGTCGCCTGAAGCTTTTACAGTTACTGTCGGTGCTCTCAAATCTTTCAAATGAAGCCCATAGTAAGGAGTAACACCTGAAATAGCAGAGGCAAGAGCACTTATACCACTCTCTCTGTTAGTTCTAGCACCGATCACTGAGTTAGAATAAACGATTGCTGAACTCTCAGCCCAAGCCAAATGATCCCCAAATTTGGGAGGTCTCAAGTAATATGGTGTGCAAGTTAAAGAAATTTTGGCCCCCATTTTTTTAAAAACTTCTATTATCTCCATTTGTTTTCTATAAAATTTTTCACTTATTCCCATTTCTTTCCACCTTTCTAAATCCATTCCTGCTGGATTTAGTGTTGTCTCAACCCTTACCTTCCCTCTGATCGATCTAAGCCATTCTAAACCCTCATCACCTATGTTATCATAGCTAACCCCAGAGATGTGCGCAGATTTGATCTCAACAAATCCCCTAGCCTTATAGATCTTCGAAAGAGCTAGAAGTATTCTAATGCATCTCTCATCGATTTCAAGAGATATCAGCTCATCCTCGTCCAGCATTTCTAATCTCCTCCTTGAGCCATTCTGGTAGTATGAAGGCTGAAAAGTGAACTTCTGGATTGTAATGTCTTGTTTTACCCATAATTCTCTTGAATTTTCTTTCTACATATTTGAAACTAAAATCCCCGCCAATTATGAAGCTCCAAATGGCTAAAGGATAAGTTGGAATTGCTGAAATGAATACGGACCTGTTTTTTATCACTGAAGAATTTTGTAGCATCTTTCTGAATAGATCTCTCTGTATAATAGGTGACTGAGATTGGCTGCAAAAAACTTTGCACTTTTCTGCACAGAGTTCAAAGAAATCCCTTCCAAATAGAGGATCGCTTACACCAACTGGGTCTGTGCCATCTACTATTATAACATCGAATTTTTCACAGCTCTCTACATATTTTTTCCCATCTTCGAACACAATTTCAACTCTCGGATCATCAAAAGCTCCATTTTCTATCTTCAAAAATTTCTTGCAGAGCTCTATGACATTTCTATCTATTTCGACTAACACTACTTTTTCTAAATCGTGTTTAAGAGCTTCTCTCAACGCCCCTCCATCACCTCCACCAACTATGAGCACACTTCTTGCATCTTTACAGCTGTTCATTGGCACATGGACTAGCATCTCGTGATATATGTGCTCGTCGAATTCAGTAACCTGAACCTTTCCATCGATCACGAGCATTTTTCCAAGACTTTCAGTTTCGAAGATTTCTACTTTCTGGATTTTCGTTGCTTCAGCTAGTTTTTTTCTAATCTTTATCACCAATCCACAACCATCGTATTTTTCGATGAATTCCATATCAAAAAGTTTCAAAAACTTGGATAAATATATCTATTCCTGACAAATCTGCTAGAAATTCAAAAACGTGAATATTTTACATACCTTACGAGCTTTGGAACTTTTGCCATTTCAATATGGAAACCGATTCTATTCAAAAAAGATCTTGAAAGTTTTCCTTCCCCATGTATCATGAGTTCGAGAATATCATCCTCAGTGTCGATATCAATTGAAGCATAAAAAGAATCGAAAATCCTGTAAGAATAGCCAAGAGATCTCGCAGTACTAACGTGTTTCAAAAAACTGCAGTAATGATAAGACACTTTAAAACCTTTTCTTCTAACTGCAAGCATGTTTGTACCACCTTTTCTTCCCGGTGCTATGATTACATCTTCTTTCATTTCAAAGAATCTTTCAATTGTCTCCAGATTCAATAGAGGTAGATCAGACATCACTACTGCCTTTGGAACCTCGATGAGCTCTGCGTTTATACATTCATCGAGTTCTCTATTATCCTCCACTATCTCCGCATCAACGCCGACATCGATCTTTGAAGTCGTTATAACCTTTACTTCGAGTCCTGACTCTCGAAGAACTTTTAATACATCTAAAAGCATGAGTTTTGCAAACTCTTCTCTTTCATCACTGTTCAAAACATTTCCAAGCCTCGATTTAGGATTTATAGGCTTAAATGGTACGATTACTTTCATGAGAATATCCTTTCAACAAGCCATTTTGCATCAAATTTGATCAGATCATCATACTTTTGCCCAGTTCCTAGGTATAAAATTGGTTTTTGAGTGGTGTAGCATATAGAAATCGCAGTACCCCCTTTTGCATCGGCATCGATCTTTGTTAGAATTGTTCCGTCAATGCCAATGGTTTCTCTGAACATCTTCGACCTCTCAACGGCATCGTTTCCTGCAATGCTTTCATCGACGAATATTATGAAATCTGGTTTTGTAACTCTTTTAACTTTTTCAAGTTGGTCAAGTAAGTTCTTTTTTGTGTGCATTCTTCCTGCAGTGTCAGCAAGAATTATGTCGATCCCTTTACTTTCTGCATGTTTTATTGCATCAAAAATTACTGCAGCTGGATCAGAACCTTGTTTGTGTTTTATTACCTTTACTCCAAGCCTCCTACCATGCTCTTCTAACTGCTCTATAGCCCCAGCTCTAAAGGTATCAGCAGCAACGATTATCACTTTGTACTTGTTCATTAACATCTTCGCGATCTTTGCAATGGTCGTAGTTTTTCCAGTGCCATTTACACCAACAAAAATTATGTTTAGGGGTCTCTTCTCTTTTAACCTTCTCTCGATTTCAGACTCAAAGTCATAATAGTTTCTTTCGAGTATCTCAATCAAAGAAAGTTTCAATTCATTCTCAACCATCTGATAAAGGCTCTCACTTATCTTTTTCCTTTTTCCAACTAGTCTCTGCTTCATCTTTTCTCTTATTTCACTCACAACTTCAAGAGCAACATCACTTTCGATCAAAGCTAATTCGAGTTCGTCTAAGATTTCATCCACTTTTCCCTCACTTATTACTAATTCCCCACTGATCAGCGCTGAAATCTTCTCTTTTGCTTCACTAACATCTATTTTTTCTTTTAACTGTCTTAACTTTTCTTTAAGGGTTTTGAACATCTACCTTTCCCTTTTCTTTCTTCGAGAGTTCCGCTAATTCTTGCTGTATCTTTGAAGCTTGAACTGCAATATTTCTCAGAGCATTTGTTACTTCTAAATTCGCTTTTTCAACTTCCTCAAGCTTTTTTTTCACGAATTCGAGTGTGTTTTGAACATCTTTCTCGATCACAATTCCAGCACCAACTTCGACAAGAAACTTTTTTCCCTCCTTTATATCTGCATATCCAAAAACCCCGCCACCAAGACTTATGAGTGCGCTTATAACACCTTCAGAAGATTTGAGAAATTCTAATGTAGAAATCGCCTTTTTGTATTCGTTTGCAAGTAGTTCAAGTTCGACAATTCTTCTTTGCAAAAGTTCAAATTCTCTTTGAAGCTGTTGCAGCATCGCAACCTTTTCTTCTATTTCGCTCATTCACCCACCCTTCTTATTTCCTCCACCTTTATTAGATTTCTTTTAACTTTGTGGTTGCTTCCAATTATTGAGTATAGCTTCTCAAGGGCCATTTTTTCACTCCTAGCATCTACGAGTTTTCTAAACTTTTTCCAACCATCTAAGTCTTTATAAACTCCCTTTATTTCAAACATACGGTACCACCTCAAGGAAGTAAAGCTTCATCGATTACTCCAAGCTCATAACCTGTAGTATCTCTCCCAACTAGATATCCCTTAGAATTTGCAACAATACTTGAGCCAAGCATGTCATTTCCAAAATTTGCAGTCCCTTTTAGTGGTTCTATTCCCATTATATTCTTCAACTTTTTAATCTCCCAATCATTTGCATTGGGATGTATGATTCCACCTCTGTTTGTTACAACAGCCGCCATTCCAACAGTCTTTATTCCTCCGACTGTTCCAGGGATTATCTTTATATTTAGAAAATTAGAAACCTCTTCAACAACTTTTTCTGGAACTTCGGGATGCACAATACCTCCACGATCATTAACGAGAAAATTATTACCTAGACATGACATAGGTGTGTTTATAACTTTTACATCAAAAAAACTTTTCATCTTTTCGAGCTCCTTGCTCGTCACGAGATTGCTGACAACTAATCCATTTGAATTCATAGAGATCATTGCTCCTACAAGTTCCGATCCAGATATTGTTGTTATCAGGACTTCAACTCCGAGAAATTCCTTTAGAGATTGCTCGAATTTCTCATCTTGTACGCCAAGAACTGCAAAATTCTCAGAAACTTTCGCATAAAGTCCTATCAAAGGACTTCCACGAACTGAAAGGAGCTTCATGCAAGTTCAACTTCGACTACTCCATCGTCAAACTTTACAGCTCTTATTCTTATCCTTGCTGGGGCCCATTTGGCTCCTCTGCTCCAGAGAAATTCATTTACCTTCTCATCAAATTTCACTTTTTCCGGTGACACTTTCATGTGTCTGCTGAGAAAGTTTCTGATGTATTTCACTGATTTTTTTGATCTGAGCCATCTAGGATATCTAACGAGCTTTTGTCTTAACCTAATCGAGTATATCCTTTCAAGCTGAATGTTTGCCATAAAAAGACCTCATACCTTGAGTTTCCTTCTTCTCCAATATCTTCTCTTTGGACTACCAAATACTCTCCTCTTAGTTCTTATAGTGACCCAAACGGGTGCCCTAACGTTTTGTTTCAAAGCTTTGGCAAGTCTAAGTTTAACCCCAAGTGTTTTCTTACCCATAAAATCACTTCCTTATTATTTTTGTCTCTCTTCTTTTTTGAACTCTTTTCAAGATTTCAACCAGCATTTCATCTGTTATCTTATTTTGAATCTTCCCTGCTTGAGCTAAATAAATGAGCTGGGCCTCTACATTTTCTGCAAGTTCAGGATGAGCTAATCTCAATCTTCCAAGTCTTTCTCTAGCTTCAGGTTCAAGAATTGCCCTTAAAATTGCTTGTTTCTGGATTTCAGCTTGTCTTCGCATTTCTTCCTGCTTCCTCAACTCTTCTAACTCTTTTTGTCTTTGTAATTCGAGAAGCTTTCGCTTTCTGATCTCTTCGATGTTGTCCATTTTCATCACCTCTAAATCAGTATTTCATAATTTCTGGGATCTTCTGGGAAATCTCCTCCTTTATCTCCCTAGCAACTTTATCGAGGAAAGCTCTTCCCGATGGAGTTAAAATTCTACCTTCCTTTGTTTTTGTAACATATCCAAGTTGCTCAAGTTGATGTAAGGCGTTTCTAACTATTGCTCCACTCCCCTTTGCAAAATGTGCCAGTCTTACTCCTCTTCTCTTTCTTCCTCCATAAAAGGTTCTTAGTCTCTCTATTCCAACTGGTCCATCTATGTAAATTCTTCTAAAAATAGAAGCAACCCTCGTATACCACCAGTCTCTCTGTTCTGGAGATCTCTCACGGTTTATCCCTGTTTTAACAAAATTAGCCCATTCAGGCTGTGAGATAACATTTTTGAGTTTTTCGGCAACCTTTTTTATCAACAATTCTGCTGGAACATCATACACACTCATGAGATCACCTCTCGAGTGTTATTACAAAACCTCTAACATCTTTAATTCTGCAATTGAGCTTTTCTTTCAATTCATTCACCACCCACTCTTTCTCACTCCTCATACTGAAGTTTTTGAGGAGCTTTACCTCAACAGTACTCTTTTTTTCAAGTAGCAACTTTATTTCGTTTAATAAGCTTTCTGTTAACCCATTCTTGCCAACGTTAACTCTTACGATTTCCATCCTTTCTATGACTTCCTACTACTAAAAAATCTTTTCATGGGAATATGGGAGGTATCTTCAGTCCAAGAGTTTCATCAAAACCAAGAACGATATTCATGTTTTGAATTGCTTGTCCACTTGCTCCCTTCACCATGTTGTCAATTGCTGATACGACTACAGTTCTTTCCTTACTAGAATAGATCGAAATATCACAAAAGTTACTTCCTCTGACCTGAATTAGTTTAACCTCATCTTGTAATCTTACAAAATAGCATTCTCTGTAAAAATCTTCGTAGATCTTGTAGAGTTCTTCTTCGTCAAGTTCTCCACGTAGAAACACATGTGCATTGCACAAAATACCTCTAGAACCTGGAAAAACTTGAGGTGTGAAATGTACTCTTATGTCTCTCTGAAATTTTCTAAGTTCTTGTATCATCTCGTAGTAATGACGATGATCTGTTACTTTGTAGACGACTACTGATTCATGTAGATTAGGATAATGTGTGAAATCCGAAGGACTTTCTCCAGCCCCTGTTATCCCACTTTTACAGTCAAATACAACGTTTTCAACGAGTTCAAGCTTTGCAAGTGGAGCAATTGCAAGAATAGTAACCGTAGAATAACATCCAGGATTTGCAACGATTTTAGCTCTTTTTATTTCATTCTTATGCAATTCTGGAAGTCCAAAAACTGCATCCATGTAACCTGTATGCTTCTTACCATATACTTTTTCATAAGTTTCTTTAGGCAATCTATAATCAGCAGAAAGATCTACAATTTTTATCCCCAAATCAAAGAGTCTTGGAACATAAACCATTGCCTCACCATGGGGCACAGCTGTGAAAACGAGGTCGCAGTTTGTAAAATTCTCTAGATCAGGACTGCAGAATTTGAGATCATAAAAACCCTTAAGAAATCTGTGAACTTTCCAAACTTCTTTACCCTCAAATCTCCGTGATGATATCGCAGCAACTTCTACTCTTGGATGTAAGGTTAACAATCTAAGCAACTCAGCCCCAGTATAGCCGCTTGCTCCTATTATTCCAATCTTCATACCGAGCATTTGAACCACTAAATATAGTTTTTTCTCTTGTTTCAATCTTTCATCTTCTTCTTTTACCCAAAAAGATAAAAATGAAGATAGAACAGCTTTTTGAAAGATTTAATGGTTATTCAAACCTTAAAGCCTCTATAGGCTCAAGTCTACTTGCTTTCCATGCTGGATAAAGCCCGCTAATGACTGAAGTTCCAATCCCAACTATGAAACCAAGAAAAACGTAGCCAATGGTTGCAAACTGAAATATGAACTTCGTTTCATTGAGTATAAGATAGTTTATCCCGTAGCCCGCAACGATGCTCAAGACGCTACCACCAAGACTTCCGATGAGTCCGAGAATTAAAGCTTCCAACAAAAAGAGTTTAAGAACAGTTGTCTTTCTAGCTCCAATTGCTCTCATTATTCCAATTTCTTTCGTTCTTTCAATCGTGGACATTAGCATGATGTTCAGAATACTAACTCCAGCTACGAGAAGCGAAACACTAGCAATTGCCATGAGAAAAAGATTGATCTGGTTAAAAGCTTCGGTTATCATTTCGAGTATTGCTTTCATTTCAAAAACATGGACTTTTTCTTCCTTTGCATTCAATCTTCTCTCTATTTCTCTCTTCACTCTAGAAACATCTTCTATTTCCTTGGTTTTTACAACAATACTCGAATAACCAGAAGTTGAGATTGTAGAAAAATCTTTTTCAGAAATTATGACTGCAAGATTTGGATTTATGTCGTATCTAATACCAGCGTCTTCGAGAATTCCTGCAATCTTGAATTCTCTATCATTGATAATAATCTTTGATCCTGTTTTGACTTCTAACAATCTAGCAAATGAGTTGCCAACCACACAATTTCCGTCCAAATCGATGGAGCCCCTCTCAACTTTGAACATCGCTTTGACATCATCTTCTTTTAACCCATAAACGGTTGCGTAGGTCTTCAAATCTCTGGATTCTATTAAAAGGTATTCATTTTTCACAGCAATTGCTCTTTCAATTCCTGAGATCTTCTTTATCGATTCAATTTCTCTTTCTTCAAGGTATCTATAACCTTTTTGATAGTTTGGAGTAACTATGATCTCATTTGCAACATCTTTGAAGTTTTCAAGAACTGCAGATTTTAGGCTTTCACCAAAGATTCCAATAGCAGAGATTGCCATCACTCCGATAAGAATTCCAACGATTGCAAGAATACTCCTAATCTTTGTCCTATGGATATTTCTCTTTGCGAGTTCCAGATACATAATTACTTCTTTCTTGAACGAATGAAGATGTAGAGGATAAAAACAAA
Organism: Archaeoglobaceae archaeon; assembly: GCA_025057895.1. Taxonomy (GTDB): domain Archaea; phylum Halobacteriota; class Archaeoglobi; order Archaeoglobales; family Archaeoglobaceae; genus WYZ-LMO2. The sequence goes on from JANXEF010000006.1 coordinate 25,887, forward strand.
GACTGCAACGGAAGTTATTACTGCGACGAATAAGGGTATGATGCTCCCTTCTTCTCTAACGATCTCTGATTTTACCATTTCAGAGACTGAAAAGCTCTCACCAACCTCGTTCCACCAAGAAAGCTTTAGTATTACTTCTGTACAGCCTACTTCAAGTTCGAAAGTTTCGTAATCATTGGCTTCTATTTCACCTATAAAATTGTTTATTTTAGTGTCATTACAAAAAGCCGAGACTTCAGCGCCCAAAACGTTTCTATGACCATAGTTCACTACTTCTCCCGATATCCTAGTTTTCCCGAAAACATTCTCACTCTTCAAGTTTGTGATCTGTAAAACTTCTCTACTGAGCACTAAAAGCGATACATTTTCCCACTTCTCGTGTTTCTGCCCGAAGAAATCTCTATAAGTTATCAATATGCTCACTTTTCCACTTTCTCTGGGACTAAAGATAAAGTTCAAAATCCTCTTTTCTCCAGAACTCAGTTTTTCAACTTTTGCATAATCTCGAGAGAACTTTCCGCTACCGAAATTATAAACTTCAATTTGGTAAATTTCATCACTTCTCAAATTCACAATCTCTAGAGATATGCTTAGAACTTCTCCAACAAAAACAACATCTCTTGAAAGTTGTAAATTCGTTGAAATACCTCTAGATGGAATATAGCTTGGTTTTAAAGATCTCTCAAGCTCATGATAACTTCTTCCATTGTAGAAATAGATCCTAAATCGAAGATTCTCTAAATCTTCGCTGAATTTTAGATTTAACTGTGCAAAATTGCTCAAAGTCCCAACATACAGAATTTTCGGAGTTGCATTGAAAAGAGCCTCTATTCTAAGGTCTCGAAGCATTACAGGGGAGGATACCATGATTGTAGCATATTTCACTTCGTTTCTATAGAGGGGTGATGAAATTGTCAGCTGTGGAAAATTGTCGTCAACGATGAGTTCTATTGGTTGATAAATAGAATAGTTGTCTGCTGAGATTTGCATTTCAACAACGTGTCTTCCGGTGTAGCTTGATTTCATAGAAACTTTAAGAGTATAAACACTGTTCGGACCGATTTTACCCACAGTAGTATAGGAGGGGAAAACCTCTACAGTATTGGAAAAGAAAGATATGGAGTTTATTTTCACATCGCTGATATTGTTGTTCACAATTTTTATAATGCAGTCAGCGTAGCCATTTGGAAGAACTATCTCAGGAGATACTTCATAGCTGATGGTAATCGCTCCTACAGGTAGTGCAAGAAGTATGATAGAAAATAAAATTGTTAAACGCATGGATTTAAGTGACATTCTTGCTTAAAAATCTATTGGAACCGATCTTGGTAACCCCGCTCTGGCACCGATTTGCTGAATGCAGAGAGATGCTACGTAGTTTCCAATTTTTCCACATTTTTCAATATCCTTTCCATTGATATAGCCATAGAGAAAGCCAGCATTGAAGGCATCACCTGCTCCAGTTGTATCTACGACTCTTACGGAAAAAGGCGGAATAAAGATTTCTTTTGATTTACTCTTTATCCAGCATCCCTTTTCACCAAGCTTAACAGCAACAACTTCTATACCGAGCGAAATACACTCCTCAGCAGCGCTCATATAATCCATGTTAAAAATTTTCTCGATCTCTATTTTGTTTGGCAGGAAAATCGTGGTTTTTTTCAATATTGGAATTATTTCATTTCCACGTTCTGCGTACGGCATCCCAGGATCGAAACTTACTAGTTCGAATTCTCCAACGATCTTTTTCTGTGACTTAAATGATTCGAAACCATTCTTGCAGATAAAGGATGTGAGGTGTATGAGTGAGTGACTTTTCACGAAATTGAGGTCTATTTCCTCGTAACGAATTGTGTCGTTCACTCCTGGATCGACGAGAATTGCCCTATTTCCGAGATCGTCTACGAAAATTATTGCTGTCCCACTTCTTCCATCAGCCTTTATAACAGCTTTTGTATCAACTCCCTCTTTTTCCAAATCTTCAAGTAAAATCTTGCCTTCTACATCATCTCCGATCTTACCTATGTATGCACTTCTAACTTTAAGCCTCGAGAGGCCAACTATCGTATTTGCTGCACTTCCACCCGGAAAAAGTTGGATATCCCTTACAAATCCCTCTTCATCGGCTGCAGGAATCTTGTCTACCCTATAGATTTTGTCAAGGTTCAAAGCTCCGAAACCTATCACGCTATTCAAGGCTTATCGCCTCGTTTGGACAAACATCCACGCAGCTTCCACAGTCTGTGCATATATCCACATCCACGCTTGCACAGTCGTTGAGCTCTATCGCTCCAACTGGACACTCGTCAACGCAATTTCCACAACCATCGCATTTCAGTCTGTCCACAACTGCTGGCATAAAGTTCGTAAACCCAAGACTTATAAGATTCTTTCAATTTTGAAGGTTAGATTTATATTTGAGAGAACAAAACAACCCTATGGATTATGCAAGATTTGGCATATCAAGGCTTGACAGCTATTTGGGCGGTGGACTTGATAGAAACACCATAAATCTTCTCATCGGAAGAAGTGGAATTGGTAAAACTATTCTTGCAGCTCATTGGGCTGCAGAAGGTGCTAAAAATGGTGAAACAGTTATATACATCTCTACGACAATGAACAAATACAACTGTAAGAACTATCTTGGAGATTTCAGCTTCATGAAAGATTTATATGAAAAGATCCATTGGCGTTTCATAAGGATTGAACCTAAATATCTTCTGCCAATGAGTAAAGAGAAGGTCAGAGAAGCTCTTGAGGCAACATATGGTATGAGAGGAGAAGAAGTTGATAGAGTAATTTTTGATTCTTGCACAGATCTAGAGAAAACATTGGCAGATGTTGTTCTTTACAGAAGAGCAATAAGATATATGGCTGATCTTGCTTATAAGTATGAGTTCACATCGCTTTGGGTTGAAGAAGCGCCTATGAATGGAACTTGGAGTGATACAAAAAACCTAGTGGAAACTGCAATTTTCATGAATATTCTTAGAATTCCTGATGGTTATATAAGAGCAATGAGGATTTTGAAAAAATACCGATCCATGCACCCACTCGAATGGTTTCCATACGAGATAACAAAGGAGGGTTTGATTGTAAAAGAGGGTTGGTATGTGAAAAAGGACTATGATTACAAATTCAAGCCTTCCAGAGAAGATTAAAAGAGCGATGGAAAATGGAGCAGAGATAATTCTAGTCAAATTAGATGCAAAAAACTATGTAAGGATTAGCATTGAAATTTTAAAGTTTCTATCATCCTTCGCTGAGGGAATTTATGTTACTCTTAACAAACCACATTTCAGTCTGAAAAAGCTTCTTGGAAAAGAGGGAATAGATCTTAGAAAGCTATACTTCATTGACAGCATTACGATGCAAGTAGGAGGGGAAATAATAGATGAAGAGAGGTGCTTTTATCTCAATTCTCCTGATCCAGTCCAGCTTCAAATAGCTATAGAAAGAGCAATGGATCTGATCAGTTCAGAAAATCGCTTTATTTACATCGACTCTCTTTCCACTATATCACTCTATAAATCGTTCGAAACTTTAATAAAGTTTCTCAGACATATAACAGGAAAAATTAGACTTCGTGGATTTATTGGGACTATCTTCACTCTCGAGAGAGAGATGGATGAGGTATACTATTCTCAAATAACACTCATGTGCGACGAGGTGATCGAGGCTTGATTTCAACAGGTATTGAATCTCTTGATAAACAGATCGGTGGTTTTTATGAAGGACTTGTAATACTATACGAGCAAAGTGGAGCAGGAGGAAAAGAATTTGGACTCACCATGCTTTTTAATAATTCAGGAAAAATGCCCCTATACTACGTTGCGATTACAAAAACAATAGATGAGATCAAAAGAGATATAAGACTTTCATTTCCGGAAATGAAAAAACAAGCTGACATTAAACTCTTGAGTCTCGCAGATTACTATTTCAGAGATTCAGTCATTCCAATGAAATGGATATCGGAAAAAGGTTCTCTGAAACTCTTGAAAGAAGAAAAGGGTGTTCTTGCAAAACTCGTGGAAGTTTTTGACAACGTTTATGGTATTGTAATGCTAGACTCTTTGACAGATTTAGCAAGAGTTGCGAGGAAAATCGGCTGGATTGCATTTATAGATATTCTTAAGGGATTTAAGGCAGTTTGTTTAAAAAAGAAGATTCTACTACTCGCTTTACTTACTGCCAATGTCCTTGAAAGAGGCCTTGAAGAAGAGCTTTTCGAAACCTCCGACGGAGTTATAGTTTTTGAATGGTCTTTTGAAAAGGAAGCGATAACTAGATGGATGTTTTTCAGGAAAATGCTTGGAATAATGCCAATCCTTGAAAAAGAGAGAGTAATAAAGTACAGCACAAAAATCGATCCTTCACAAGGTTTTACGATCTCAAGAATAATGAGAATTTTATAAAAATTTATGAGACTCTCAACCGGAATCTTTGGTCTAGATGCCCTTCTCGGTGGTGGTATTCCAAAAGGATACGTCATTGCGGTTATTGGAAGCTACGGAACCGGAAAAACGATTCTTGGTATTCACTTCATATACGAGGGATTGAAAAGAGGAGAGAGTTGCATCCTACTGAGCCTCGATGAGGATGAAGAGAGCATAATGCGAAATGCAAGGAGTGTTGGCATGGTTCTCGAAAATTTCAAAAATCTTGAAGTAGTGAGACTAGAGGCTTTAGAAGTAAAAAAGAGTTTTGAAAAAATCGAAAACGATTTACCAGAGTTGATAAGAAGTCTCAATGCTAGTAGAATGCTCATCGATTCGATAAGCATCCTCGAAACTCTTTTCAGCGATGCAGAGAGGTATCATATGTTATCTTCTCTCAAGAGAATCATGAAATCTGCGGGAATAACAGCGATTCTGACGAGTGAAGCAGATAAATATCTGCCCACGACCTCTAAGTATGGAATTCTCGAATACGTCTGTGATGGAATGATTTGTTTGAAGATGGTAAGAAAAAATGAGCTAGAGGAGCCAACATTTGGACTTGAAGTTGTAAAAATGCGAGGAATAAAACATTCGAGGAAACCAAAACCATATGCAATCACAGAAAATGGAATAGTTGTTTACGAAGAAGCTGAGATTTTGTAAAGTTTTGTCAAAAACAGCACAATTTTTTTAATTTGCGTCTCTTCAAATTTTGTGCTCATCGAACTAATCATATATTCAAGAGGGGGACAAGGTGGTGTGACGGCAGCTAGATTTGTCGGTACTGCTGCCATGCTTCAGGGTTTCTTTGCTCAGACAATTCCTCAATTTGGTCCAGAAAGGAGAGGTGCAAGAGTTTACACTTATCTCCGAATATCAGACAAGCAAATAAGGAAAAGATCACAGATAAAAAATCCCAACTGTATAGCGCTCTTCGACAAAAAAATAGAGATAAAAGATGGAACGAATATTGCAATTGTTAATTCCAGAGAACCATTAAAACTAGCTGAAAAAACTTTCTACGTTGATGCAACTTCTATTGCAGAGAAATATGGACTAATAAATGCTGGTTGGCCAATTTTAAGCGCTCCAATGAGTGGAGCTATAACAAGAGCTATCGGAATTGAGACCAGCTATCTTATCGAGGCAATAAAAATTGAATTAGGCGAAAAAGCTGAAAAAAGTTGTTTAGCAGCAAAAGAAGCTCATGAGGTGGTAAATTGGATTTAGAGCCTCTAATCTCTAAAGCTAAGATTGGTTCAGCAGGTATAACGGGATCCTGGAGAAACTACCGTCCAGTTTTTGATGTAAATCTATGCACTAAATGTGATATGTGCACGATTTATTGTCCAGAAGGAGTTATTGTTCAAGGAGAAGTAAACTACGAGTTTTGCAAGGGGTGTGGAATTTGCAAGGAAATTTGCAAACAAAGAGCAATAAAAATGGTTCAAGAATGAGAAGACTATTGACTAGTAACGAAGCAATTGCTCAAGCTGTGAAAATTGCAGAACCAGATGTGATTGCAGCTTATCCGATAACTCCACAATCACCTATTGTAGAGAAACTAGCTGAGATGATCGAGAGAGGTGAATTAAACTCCAGATTTATATGCGTTGAATCTGAACATTCAGCAATGGCAGTTATCCATGGGGCTGCAACAACTGGAGCCAGAGTTTTTACCGCCACTTCCAGTCATGGACTTGCTTATATGTTGGAAATGTGCTGGTGGCTTGCTGGTTCGCGATTACCAGCTGTGATGGCAGTAGCGATGCGATCCATTGGTGCTCCTTGGAACATTCATGGAGATCATACAGATATAATGCTCTTAAGAGATGCTGGATGGATAATAGCAATAGCAGAAAATGCACAGGAAGCTTTTGACATAACTCTACAGGCTTTTTATGTAAGTGAAGAAATAAATATTCCATTTGCCATTGGAATAGATGCATTCACGATGAGTCATACTGCAGAAGTGGTTGAAATCTGGAAACCAGAGATTCCAAACAGAAGACAAGCCTATCGTGTTCTTCCTGGTCAAGAAATATCTGTTAACGCTGTTACATTTGGAAAAGCGAGAATGAAGGCAAGATACGACTTAGCTTTAGATTTAGAAAAATCTGCTGAAATAATAGAAAAAAGTGATATGGAATTTGGAAATCATGGTGGATTGGTGGAGAAGTATAGGCTCGAGGATGCAGATTTCGTAGTTGTGATGACTGGAAGCTGGTGTGGTGATGCAAAAGATGCGATTGACTTGCTCAGAGATGAAGGTGTAAAGATTGGTCTCCTCAGGCTTCGTTTTATCAGACCTTTTCCAAGGAAATTTTTAAAAGAATTGGACTGTGAAATTCTAGTCGTTGATAAGAGTAACACAACACTCCACGGAGTCCTTGGTACTGAAATAGGTGCATGTGGTCTTAAAGTTAAAAATGCCATTGCCGGCATTGGTGGGCTTGAGGTAGGATTTTATGACTTCTATACACTTTTTAAGAGATTCGTGAAAGGTGAAGTGAACGAAGTGGAGTGGTTGATATGATTCTGCCTGGAAATGCAAGTTGTCAAGGCTGTCCAATCTCGCTTGCGATGCGCTGTCTCGATGAAATAGAGAATCCGGTTGTAGCGATGCCGGCTGGATGTTCAACTGTCATCGCAGGACTTCATCCAAATTCAGCGATGAAACTGCCAGTCGTCCATGTCCCATTTGCATCAACTCCTGCAGTGGCTTGTGGTTTAAGCGAAGCTTATAAAAGAGGAGGAATTAAAGCAAACGTGATAGCTTGGATGGGAGATGGGGCCGCTGATATAGGCTTTGCAGTTCTGAGTGCATCCGCAATTAGAAACGATGATATAATCGTAATTGTGGTTGACAATGAGGCCTACATGAATACTGGAACACAAGCAAGCCTGAGTACACCGTTTGGAGCTAGAACAACAACTTCTCCAATGGGAAAAAAACAGGGAAGGAGAAATCTAGGGCTTATAATGGTTGCACATCGTGCAAATTATGTTGCAACCGCAACAGTTGGTTTTATTCATGATCTAAGAAAAAAGTTCAAGAAAGCTGGAAAGATAGGAGGTTTCAGATTTCTTCATGTTCATACTCCATGTCCACCAGGATGGAAGTTTCCAAGCGATAAAACAATAGAAGTTGCGAGACTAGCTGTAAAAACCGGTGCATGGGTTCTATATGAGTACGAAAATGGTAAAATAGAATTTTCCGAACCTGGAAAAAGATTTCTCGACAAAAAAAACAGACTGCCATTGAAAGATTACATAAGAATGCAGGGAAGGTTTACACTCAGAGACGAGGAAATAAATATAATTGAAGAAGAGATCGATGAGGAGATCAGAATTCTTTCTAATTTAAAAAAATCACAAAACAACAAAAACCATAATGGAAATTTTTAGAGATTTTTCACTTTTGAATTCCTTTCAGAATTTTTGCATTCCTCAAATCCTCACCTAAATCTAAATCGAGTTCTGAATTATTCAAACAGTCTTATGTCGTCGAATTGAGTTTATATTCAAGCTTTCAACCATAACCTATCGGTTTTGCGGAAATCTTTAGTTTTTCTGTCTTTATCCTTTCCTCAAATCTTTCGTAAAAACTGAGCATAGCTTCACTTATGCTTGGCTTTATCTTCTTGATTGCTTCGTAGAAGTGCTTCATCTCCACTTTTTCAGTGTTAGGATTTTCTCGAATTCCAAGCATAACAGCTTCTCTACAGATCGCCTCGAGGTCAGCCCCAACATAACCCTCAGTTATATCTGCAAGCTCGTTCAAATCCACATCATCTGCAAGAGGCATACTTCGCGTATGGATTCTAAAGATTGCAAGTCTACTCTTCTTATCAGGTGGCTTGACATATACTAGTCTGTCAAACCTGCCAGGCCTGAGCAATGCAGGATCGAGGATGTCGGGACGATTGGTTGCAGCTATGACTACAACGCCGTGAAGTTCTTCGAGACCATCCATCTCTATCAAGAGCTGGTTCAAAACTCTTTCTACAGCTCTGCTACCTTCATCAATTCCTCTAAGCTGGGCAATTGCATCTATTTCATCGAAGAAAATGATACATGGTGCAACTTGCCTGGCCTTTCTGAATATCTTTCTCACCGCTTTTTCACTTTCTCCAAGCCATTTGCTAAGAAGTTCTCCACCTTTTACACTTATGAAATTAGCTTCGCTCTCGTTAGCAACAGCTTTTGCTATTAGAGTCTTTCCTGTACCTGGAGGGCCATAGAGCAAAACACCTTTTGGTGGCTTTATACCAAATCTCTTGAATTTTTCAGGATATCTCAAAGGCCATTCTACAGCCTCTATTATCTCTCTCTTCACATCTTCAAGTCCTCCCACGTCATCCCAAGTCACTTTAGGGATCTCTACAAGTACTTCTCTCATCGCAGATGGTTCAATCTCTTTAAGAGCTTCTAGAAAGTCTTCCCATTTAACTCTAATAGATTCAAGAACTTCTATCGGAATTTCATCCGCTTCTAAATCTATCTTTGGCAAGTACCTTCTCAAGGCTTTCATAGCTGCCTCTTTGCAAAAGGCTTCTATATCGGCTCCGACAAATCCATGTGTTTGATCAGCAAGTTTTTTGAGCATAACTCTTGTGATTTCAGTTTCGAGTTCGTTTACAACATTTTGAGTTAGAACTGCTTTTACGACCTTTTCTATTTCTTGCCCATCTTCAAGTTTCTTTACTTCCCCTATTGCAAAATCTATGTCTCTCTGAATCTTTATGTCTTCAGAGTTCTTCTTAATCCTATCAAGGGCTTCAAGAACAAACTCTCTCAGGTACTTGGGTTCAAGAGGCATATTTCTAGTGTGAATTTGTAATATCTCGAATCTTCCTTCTCTATCAGGCACACCTATTTCGATTTCCCTGTCAAATCTTCCTGGTCTTCTTAAAGCTGGATCAACCGCATCAATTCTGTTAGTAGCTCCGATAACTATTACTTGTCCCCTCTCCTCTAGCCCATCCATTAGGGTAAGAAGTTGAGCCACAACTCTTCTCTCCACTTCTCCAGTCACTTCTTCTCTTTTTGGGGCAATTGAATCTATTTCATCTATGAATATTATGCTCGGTGCATTTTGCTTTGCTTCCTCGAATATCTCTCTAAGCCTTTGCTCAGACTCACCATAAAATTTGCTCATTATTTCTGGCCCATTGATTGTGAAAAAACTTGCACCGATTTCATTAGCAACAGCTTTTGCTATTAGAGTCTTTCCTGTACCTGGGGGGCCATAGAGCAAAACACCTTTTGGTGGTTCAATACCAAGACGCTTAAAAAGTTCTGGATATTTTAATGGAAGCTCTATTATTTCTCTTACTTTTTGTAATTCTTCTTTTAACCCTCCAATATCCTCATAAGTAACTCCTGCTTTTCCAATTCTTTCAAAACCCTTTGCTGGATGTTCACGGTAAACAACTTTTGTGGATTCGTCGATTATCACTGCCCCTCTGGGTTCAGTTTTTACTGCAACAAAGATGACTGCTTGGCTCTGATGACCATATCTTCCGAAACCTGTTATTGCTGGAGAACCTATTAGTGGTAGGAAATCTCCCTCTACTAATGGTCTCTTCAAAAATTGGTGTTTTAAATATTCCCCTGGATCAATTCCATAAATACGCATCTCTATTTTTTTTGTTGGAGCTAAAACTACGAGTTTCGCAGTTGTATAGCTGGCTCTCCTAATTTTCACAATGTCACCAACCCCAACTCCTGCGTTCTCTCGAGTAAAATGATCAATTCTTATAACGTTCTTTCCCCAATCTCTTTTTGGTGATCTCCATACTTTTGCAACTGTCTTTCTTTTTCCTTCTATTTCTATTACATCACCAGGTGACATCTGAAGCTTTACCATTGCATCTGGATCCAATCTTGCAATCCCTCTTCCTGAATCGCTCGGATAAGCCTGATTTACCTTGAGCACTATTTCCATATACACACCTAAAACAATTTTTATTTTGAGGATAAAAAGACTTGTGGTGATTCGATGAAAGTTGCAATATTCGATGCATTCAATGGAGCAAGTGGAGACATGATAGTCTCATCTCTTCTAGGAATAACGCTAGAAAAAGAGGATTTGGATAAAACTATAAAAGAAATGTCTCTTAACCTCGACTTTGAGGTGTTAAATGTGAACAAAAGAGGAATTATGGCAAATAGAGTTAAAGTAAAAGAAAAAAAGAGAGAAAGAAGTTTTTACGAGATAATTAAAATCGTTGAGAATTCTAAGATTGATTACGAAGCTAAAGAAGATGCTAAAAAAATCTTTGAGAAACTAGCAAAAGCCGAGGGTGCTGTTCATGGAAGAGATTATAAAGAGGAGATATTTCATGAAGTAGGAGGAGATGATGCAATTTTCGATGTTGTTTGCTCAGTAATTGGTATAAGGAGGTTGATTAAATCGGGCTATCGAATATTTGCAAAACCAATTAGGATTGGAAGTGGTTTTGTTGAGTTCTCGCATGGAAAATACCCAATACCAACACCAGCAGTTTTAGAAATTCTTCGAAATTCAAAGCTTGAAATTTTACTAGATGGTGAAGGAGAGCTTCTCACACCAACTGCAGCAGCAATTCTTGCCCATTACTGTGAAGGTGTCTTTAGACATCCCCTAAAAGTGGAGAAAATTTCATATGGGGCAGGAAGTTATGAAAGTGAAGTCCCCGATGTTTTAAGATTGATCTTAGGTAAATGTGAAATTCATGACAGTGTTGCTGTTCTCGAAACTGTGATCGATGATCTTAGCTGTGAAGAAATAGGTTTCTCACTCGAAAGGATAAGAGAAGAAAGTCTCGATGTTATTGCAATTCCAGTGATTGGAAAAAAATCTCGACCCGCGATACTGGTAAACGTTGTAACCAAACTTGAAGATGCAGAAGATTTAGCGATGAAACTTATGAAGGAGACGGGGAGCCTTGGTGTGAGATTGATTCCAGTATATCACCGTACTATAGCTGATAGAGAAATCGAAGAGAGGGAAATAATAATCGATGATAAGAAGTTCAAAGTAAGATTTAAACGTTCGAGAAGTCTTGAAACTTTTAAACCCGAGTTCGAAGATGTAGCCAGAATTTCAAAAGAACTTGGAATTCCTGTATTTAAGGTTTACAGAATATTAAGGTGTGAAAATGTTCATTCCAAGCGGGAGTAGTTGCATAGATTCTCTTTTAGCAGGTGGCGTTGAGACTGGAACAATAACTCAGCTCTATGGAGCGAGTGGGACAGGAAAGACAACACTGTGTCTGATGTTTTCGAAAAATGCGGCTAAGATGTACAAAGTTGCATATATAGACACAGAAGGACTTTCTGCTGAGAGAGTTAAACAGATTTTTCAAGATACATCTCTTTTTTCAAAAGTCTTTGTTCACGAGGTTTTCACGTTTAAACAACAAGGAACTGCACTCAAAGAGGCTGAAAAACTGTGTAAAGAGGAAAATGTAAAGTTGATAGTCGTTGACAGTTTTACAGCCCTTTACAGAAGCGAACTTGAGGATTTAGATAGACAGATAAAAGTTAAGAGAGAGTTGACAGCTCAACTAACCTTTTTACTTAGCATTGCTAGGAGGCTTGATTTGGCTGTGATTATAACGAATCAGATGTTCACAGATATCAAAACTGGGCAGGATAAGCCACTTGGTGGAACAAGCATCGAGCATTTGTCAAAAACCTCGATCTTCCTCGAGAGGGTTGGTTCGATGAGAAGGGCTACGCTAACAAAACATAGATTCAAAAGAGAAGGAGAAAGTTGTGAATTCATAATAAGCGATAGAGGGATAGAGCCTTAAAGCAGTGGCAGACTTCCCGTTATTTTGTCTATCCTCTTGCTCTCATCAGGACCAATAGATATTGCAGTTATAGTTCCTGGAGGTATTTCAGTCAGTCCAGCATCTTCAACAATCGCTGTCACAAGTTTTTCTCTCTCAGCTTTGTTTTTGATCTCAAAAAGCTCCTCAAGACTTTTTACTTTTAAAACGACTTTTTTCTGTCCTTCTTTAATCCAAATTTCTCTCTTCTCTTTTTCACTTTTCAAGAAACCAAGAACACTCGCATGGGCAACCTGGACAGCTAGTTTTCCTCTTGAAAGATTAAGATCTTCTCTGACGATGATTACTTGCTTAAACTCCATCCTCTTCACAAAAACCAAAAAATTTCAACTCTTTCTCATCAAAAGCTCTGAATTTACTCATCCATTTAATCCCAATTTCTATGCCCTTTTCTTCATCGAAATCTTTTACTATAATCTTTTCTCCATCAAATTTAACTATTCCCATAGGAACTGCGATAAACTTCTCCCTAACCTTAACGATCAGATAATCCTCGTAAACATCAATGCTCTCTCCATACTCTTTCCCATCTTTGTAAACGAACCTACAGATCATATCCATACTCCCGATTCGTCCTGTTATTTAAATTTTTTACAAATCATTCGAGTTTCACTATCTGGCAATCACCTTCGTAGTTCTCTTCGTAAATACCCTTCAGCTTTCCATTACAAACTGGGCAATCTTTTCTTTCTGTTAGTGCAATTTCAAATAATTTCATCGTACTTAGATCAAAAATAATTATTTTTTTTGTTGTGAGCTCTCCGTAGCCTGTTAAAAGCTTTATTACTTCTAATGCCTGCATACAGCCAAATATTCCAACTGTTGCCCCAATAACACCTCCTACAGATGGGACAGTGGCTTTTGGAAGATAACATCTGTAGCATGGCCTACCTAAAAACGTAGATAGCTCCCCAAAAAAAGAATAGACAGCAGAATGTACAAAAGGTTTTTTTAGCAGATTACAAGTGTCATTTATCAAAAAACGAATTCTAAAATTGTCAGGACATCCAACAATGACATCGTATGCATTTAAAATCTTCTCAGAATTCCTAGGAGTTATATTGTAGGGATAAACATCAACGACGACTTCTGGATTGAGCTTTTCAACAAAAGCACATGCAGATTCAGCTTTGTTCATACCAAGATTTCCAGCGTGGATCGTCTGTCTTTGAAGATTTGACTTCTCAACGATATCACCATCAATTATTCCAAGTCTTCCAATTCCTGCAGATGCCAGATATTGAATTACTGCGCTCCCAAGACCTCCTGCTCCAACGACGAGGGCTGAAGAGTTAAAAAGCTTCTCTTGTCTTTTTGTTCCCAATATTTCGATCTGTCTTGAGTAACGTTCAAAGTCAAATGTCAAGATTCCTCACCTCTTTTGAGTAAGCCATTATGAAGTTCTTTCTACTTTCCACATCTTCGCCCATTAGTACCCTGAACAATTCATCCGCTTTCTTAGCATCTTCTATCTTTACCTGTATCATAATTCTTTTTTCAGGATTCATCGTTGTCTCCCAAAGCTGTTCAGGATTCATCTCTCCAAGTCCTTTATATCTCTGCACCTCTACCTTGCCGATTTTTTCAATTAGTTTCTTTAATTCACCATCGTTGTAAGCGTAGTAAATCTTTTCTCCCTTTTTTACTCCATAAAGAGGTGGTTGAGCTATGAAAAGACGTCCAGTTTCGATTATTGGTTTCATGTGTCTATAGAAGAATGCTAGAAGCAAAGTTCGAATGTGTGAGCCATCTACGTCAGCATCACTCATTATTATGACTCTAGAATACCTCATCTTACTGATATCAAAGTTCTTGTCTATTCCTGTTCCTATTGCGGAAACAATTGCTTTTATCTCCTCGTTTTTAAGAATTTTTATCATTCCAGCCTTTTCAACGTTTATTATTTTTCCCCTTATTGGAAGAATTGCTTGAAATCTCCTATCCCTTGCCTGTTTTGCTGAACCACCAGCAGATTCACCCTCAACTATAAAAAGCTCTCTCTCTTCTGCTTTCTTAGATGAGCAATCTGCAAGTTTTCCTGGAAGTGTTATTGATAATTCCTCTCTACTCCTAAAGAGTTCTTTAGCTCTTCTTGCAGCTTCTCTTGCCCTTTTAACAACTAAAAGTCTATTTATCAGCATTTCAGCATCTTTGGGATTATCTTCCAACCATTTTAGCATTCCTGAGTAAACCATTGACTCCACAGCAGTTTTGACTTCAGTGTTCGTGAGCCTGTTCTTCGTCTGACCTTCGAACTGGGGTTGAGGGACTTTGACGCTGATCACTGCAGTCAAACCCTCTCTTATCTCCGCTCCACTCAAAATTTCGAACTTCTTGAAATTTTTCTTTCCATATTCATTCACAGCTCTTGTAAGTCCTGCTCTAAAACCTATTAAATGCGTTCCACCTTCGGAATTTTTTATGTTGTTCGCGAAGGCGTTAACATTTTCGAGCTCAGAATCTGTGAATTGCAGTGCTATTTCCGCAATTATACCATTCTTCTTCCCCTCTATATATATGGGTTCATGTAAAACCTTTTTTCCTACGTTTAGACTCTTTAAAAGTCCCAATATTCCCTCCGTAAAGAAATATTCTTTTTCCTTAGAATTCCTCTCGTCTTTCAAGACAATTCTCAATCCAGAGCTGAGATAAGCTATCTCTTTCAAACGTCGAGAAACTATTTCATAGTTGAACTCTGTCGTTTCGAAGATCTCTGGATCTGGCTTAAATCTAACCTTGGTTCCAGTTTCATTTGTTTGCCCTATGGTTATTAGTTCAGTTTTAGGAACTCCTTTTTCATACCTTTGGTAATAAATTTCTCCATCTCTCTTCACCCACACTTCGAGCCATTCTGAAAGTGCGTTTACAACTGAAACTCCAACCCCATGCAAACCACCTGCAACCTTGTAAACTTTGTTTCCAAATTTTCCACCAGCATGAAGCTTTGTCATAACGATCTCAAGCGCTGGTTTACCGAGTTCGTGAAGATCTACAGGAATTCCTCTACCATCATCCTCAACGCTAGCTGATCCGTCCGAGTGGAGAGTGACAATTATTTTCTTACAAAAACCTGCAAGCGCCTCATCAACACTGTTGTCAACTACTTCCCATAGCAGATGATGTAATCCTCTAATGTCGACGCTGCCGATATACATCCCAGGTCTTTTTCTCACA
This sequence comes from Archaeoglobaceae archaeon, assembly GCA_025057895.1. GTDB lineage: Archaea > Halobacteriota > Archaeoglobi > Archaeoglobales > Archaeoglobaceae > WYZ-LMO2. The sequence continues at coordinate 41,341 of JANXEF010000006.1, forward strand.
GCCTCAAGATCGTCTAGAACTGTGATATCCTTTGCAGTATAATCATTCACAAAACAATTACTTTTTTCGATTAATAAGCCTTCTCAAATATGTTGGAAAGCAGATTTTGCTATAACTCCGCGTTCTTCACAATAAATCTTCATTTTTTTAAAAACTTCATTCCAGTTTGTCTTTTTTGCCTTATCAGCTAAATACTTTGCGATTCCTGAAATCATAAATGGTTTTATTCTATATTTATCGTAATATAAAATACTTCCAGTTTCCTTTGCTAATTCTACGATATCTTCAAAATTCTCTCCAGGTAACAAAGGGCCAAGAAAAATCCATGTTTTTATACCTTCCGAAGCAAGTTTTTCTAATGCTTTCTCCCTCTCACTTGGCAAAGGAGCATTAGGTTCAACAACTCTTGCAACTTCATCGTTTAGGGTTGTTATGGTTAAACCTACGTCAACTTTATCTGAATTTTCTCTCAATAGATCGATGTCTCGGATCACTAAGGAACTTTTAGTCTGAATGCTAACATGAAATCTATTTTCAAAAAGAATCCTCAAAGTCTCTCTTGTTAGCTTTTCCTTCTCTTCTATGTATTGATATGCATCTGTAACCGTGCTCAAAGCAACTATACCTCTTTTAATCTTTCTAACCTCCTCTAAAAGAGTCTCGATTAAGTTCTCTTTCACAATAACAATTCTACCCCAATTCTCCCCAATTCTTCTCTCACAGTAGAGCCTTGCATAGCAATAAATGCACCCATGTGCACAGCCTAAATAAGGGTTTACAGTGTAGTCAAGATCTGGAAGATTACTTCTCCCTATAGCTTTTCTTATCTTCTTTCTCTCTATGAGAAGTGACATAGCATCTTTTGCTCTCTTATCTTCTTCAATAGTTTTGAATTCCTTTTCCAGTCTTCGATAAGCTGTGAATAATTTGAAAGAAAATCAAAGACTTCTTCCAGTGTTTCAAAAAAGACGGGTTTTTGCAAAAACATCTCTCTTAACATCTCTCTGACAAACCATACTCCTATTGGAAGTTTGAAACCAGGATAAATTTCTCTCCATAGAATAGCTGAAGCTTGTCTTCTCATTTTTTTCAAGTGTTCAACTGTTGCAAGTCTTGCTGAGTAGTAGCATCCTCCAAGAGTTGCATAGTCATTCCTGCCGTTGTGATCTTCACTATCGCATTCGATAACTGTTTTATTTCCAAAGTTCCACGTTGTTTCTGGAAACCACGCTTCTCCCCACTCAAAACTCCAAATTCTTGGAATTAAAATTGCTATGAACAAATTTCTAGCTTTTTTATGCACAAATACTTGGTAATCGTCTATAACTTGAAATTCTCGCACTTCTTCAATCAATAGTTTCGAAATCGTGTCATCAACAGCTGTTATCGCCCATCTCGTTGGAACAAGCTTTCTTTTTTTTCCAAGAGAACCAGCTGATAAAAGTTTTTGAATATGTGAAACTGCGATTTTTCGCTCGTAGAGCATTTTAATCGCATCGACAGCAGAAATTTTGTTCTCTTCATATACTTTCTCTATAATCTCGGGTACTCTCGAAGGACCGCAAATTCTTGCAGTCCTTGCAGGGGCAAAGGGACCAAATGGAGCATGACGATCATCGAAAAATATCTTTGGTTTTGGAGGTTTTTCAAACTTCAATTCCATGTCCACGGGTTTCTCATAGAGACTCAGCTCTTGAATGAGTTCCAAAATTTTTGGGTTTGGTTTTTTAACGTTCACTCGGAACTGACCAAGTATTAAAGAGTATCTTAAATTTAGGATCTCTTCAATACTCAGATCTCTCCAGAACTCGGGTTTATCATAAATTTCTGTGTCTCCAGTGAAAGGAGGGAGTGCAGGACAAGCGAAGACTTCAGGGTAATTATTCTTCCCAACGAATATCGCAGGAGGAGATGAACCGAAAATTTCGGTCGAGTAGGATATTCTTAACCAATGATCGAAAGCTCTACAACTTCTACCACAGAAAACTCTCCCTCTACAGATTATGCACAGCTTTTCGTCCACTGATAGAATTGCACAGAAATCTTAAAAACTTTTTTTCAAACCAACTGTATGGAAAAAGCAGTGAAATTCGTGATATTCATGGGTTTTGTGAGTCTTTTCGCTGACATGAGCTATGAAGGGGCAAGAAGCATTTCTGGTGCTTATCTCGCAACTCTTGGAGTCAGTGCAATTTTAATTGGAATTTTAATTGGATTAGGAGAATTTTTGGGCTTTTTCCTTCGAATATTTTCCGGATATTTCGCAGACAAATCTAGAATGTATTGGCCTTTAACTTTTATCGGCTATTTTTTGGTATTTTCAATTCCTCTTATTTATTTCTCAAACTCCTGGAGAATAGTCATTCTTTTGCTCATCTTGGAAAGAGTTGGAAAAGCAATCAGAACTCCAGCAAGAGATGCAATCATCTCGTTTGCAACTTCCAAAATTGGCATTGGTAGGGGTTTTGGGATTCATGAAGCTTTAGATCAAATCGGCGCTATGATTGGTCCTCTAATTGTCTTTTTATCTCTCTACTTTGGCTTTGAGTATAAAGAGAGTTTTGGCTTCCTATTTTTACCAACTATTTTTATGACATTTCTACTATTTCTCGCGAGAAGAGAATACAAGACCGAAATAACCTTGCCAAGAGATACCAAAATTGGAAAAATCTCCTTTAAATACATGTTCTTCACGATATTCTCTCTAGCTGGATTTGTAAACTTCCAACTCATCGCATACCACTTTGAAAGTAATGCAATCTTTAATAAAGAGATGATACCCCTACTCTATGCTCTGGCCATGGGTACAGATGCGATTTCGGCTTTTATTTCTGGAAAATTTTACGACAAATTCAGTCTAAAATTCTTATCGGTAATTCCTTTGCTAACTCCAATTTCAATCTTTTTTACTTTCTCTTTGAACCCAATCGCTGGTATTTTACTTTTTGGAGCAATTCTTGGAATGCATGAATCTATAATGCGTGCTGGAGTTGCTGAGGTAAGTTCTGCAGATAAAAGAGCTACTGCTTATGGAATTTTTAACACAGCAAATGGAATTGGATTTCTCGTAGGTGGAGTCGCTTTCGGTTTTCTATATAACAATCTACAGTTGATGCTACTCTTCTCAATCCTTTCAGAAACAATTGCACTCGTCTCACTCCTTTTTATTATAAAGGGGCGAGTATATAGCTAAGATAAAAAGTTGAAATCATTTAAATCATCTTTTCAACAAAACTGGGGCCGCCGAGATTTGAACTCGGGTCTCCGGCTCCCAAAGCCGAAAGGATATACCAGGCTACCCCACGGCCCCATTTATTGCTTTTATGTTGAGTATAAAAATTTTGAGTTCCCAATGTAACTTTTTAATTTCTCTCCATAAACTTAATTCATGAAACAGATGAGTTCCTTCGATATCAAAGCTTGCGTTGGAGAACTTCAAAAACTCGTAGGTGGAAAAGTTGAGAAGATCTACCATCATCCACCCGATGAAATAAGGATAAGAATATATGCAAAAGATAGGTTTGATCTAGTCTTAGAGGCTGGTAGAAGGATTCACATCACAAAGTTTCCCAAAGAGAGTCCGAAATTTCCAACTCCTTTTGCGATGTTGCTTAGAAAACACTTAGAAGGAGCAAGAATTAGAGCCATAAAACAGAGAGAATTTGATAGAGTTGTAATCATCGATTTTGAGAGAGAAAGAAAGAAGAAGATTGTTTTGGAGCTTTTCTCGAAAGGAAATATCATTCTTATGGAGGAGGATCGTATCATAATGCCTCTGAAAGAAATTAAAAGACAAATTTCAGAAAAAAAGGTCGATGCTGAGAAGGATGTCGTTCGCTATCTCGCAAATTCTGGATTTGGTGGCCTATATGCCGAAGAAATCTGTTTAAGATCTGGAATTGATAAAAAAAAGAAGTTTTCAGAATTAAAAGAGGAAGAGAGGAAAATATTAGAATATGTGATTGAGGAGATAAAGAATTTTGAATTGAAACCACAGATAATAATTAAAGACTCGAAAATGATCGATGTTGTACCAATGGATCTTCAATACTATGAGAAATACGATAAAAAGTATTTTAAAACATTTAACGAAGCTCTTGATGAGTTTTACTCAAGAGTGGCAATTGAAAGTTTTGAGAAAAGTGAAGAGGTTGAAAAACTACAAAGAAGGTTGAAAATCCAAGAGGAAACTTTGAAAGTATATGAAGATGAGATGAACAAAAGTAGAGAAATAGGGGATTTGATATATTCGAACTATTCTGTGATCGAGGATATTCTTACAAATCTAAGAAAGGGCAATATTGTTGAGAAAGTTAAGAATTATAGCCAAAAAGATAAAAAAGCTTTGATCAGTATAGGAGAGAAGGAATTTGAAATATACATCGATAGCAATGTCCATCAAAACGCCGAGTTTTATTACGAGAAAGCTAAGAAAATCAAAGAAAAGATTGAAGGACTCAAGCTCGCAATAAATAAAACTCTCGAAGAAATTGAAAAAGAAAAAAGACTAGTAAAAGTTGTTTTTAGCGTTCGAAGAAAGAAAGAATGGTTCGAAGAATACAGATGGTTCTTCACGTCTGATGGATTCCTCGCAATAGGTGGTAGAAATGCTAAGATGAATTCAGAAATTGTTTCAAAGCATTTGGAGAGTAAAGACCTATTCTTCCATACGCAAAGTCCAGGAGCACCAGTAGTTATACTAAAAATGGGTCAAGAAGCTTCTGAAAAAAATTTAATTGAAGCTGCAGAGTTTGCAGCAATCTATTCTTCTCTGTGGAAAGAGGGAAAGCATTCTGGAGAAGTTTACTACGTTAAGCCTGAGCAAGTTCTGAAAGCCGCAAAAGCGGGGGAATTCTTGCCGAAGGGTAGCTTTTACATAGTAGGTGAAAGAAATTATATAAAAGTTGAACTGAGATGTGCAATAGGGGTTGAACTCGAAAAGATGCGCTTGATTGGAGGACCAGTTAATGCTGTGAAGAAAAGAGCTGATTATTATGTGGAGCTTGAAATAGGTGAACTTGACCATGATAAGCTTAGTTTAGAGATTTCAAGGATTTTGGCAGAGAAAGCAGGAGATTACATAGTTAAGGTAATTGCAAAACCAGAAGAGATTGCTAAGTTCTTACCACCTGGTAGATCGAGAATAGTATGATACTTGACTATCCTTCAACGCAGAAATCGAGAGAAATTGCCAATAAATATGGTTACGATGAATTCATAGTCAGGAGGTGGTTGAACTTTTTTGGTGATGAAACACTAAAGATCATCGAGCTTTTTGAAAAGGGTTTACCAAAATATATTAGAATAAATATTATAAAAATATCTGAAGATTATCTTATCGATCGCCTTGAAAAAAGAGGTTTTAAGTTAAAAAAGACCGAAGTTCCATATTGTTACGAAGTTATCAAGGAAAAATACTCAATCGGTGCCACTCCTGAATACCTCATGGGCTACTACTATATAATGGACAAGAGCTCTTGCATACCTCCTCTTGTACTTGATCCAAAACCAAAAGAAATTGTTGTCGATTTCTGTGCATCTCCTGGAGGAAAAACAACATTTATGGCAATGCTTATGAAGAATTGTGGTGTCATATTGGCTATTGAACCACAAAAAGAGCGTTTACAAGCTCTAATAGATAACATAAATAGAATGGGGGCTATGAACGTTGCAGTTTTGAACATGGATGCAAGAGATTTTCCAAAGCTTAAAATAAAAGCTGATAAAATTCTATTAGATGCACCATGTACTGGAGAGGGTATAATATTCAAAGATAAGACAAGAAAAACAGATAGAGGTTTAAAAGATATTCTTTTCTGTTCTAAATTACAGAAAGAACTTATTTTTGCCGCTTTTGACTCTTTAAAGCCTAGAGGCATTCTTGTCTATTCTACATGTTCTTTGACCCCAGAAGAGAACGAATTCGTTGTTGAAAACTTGCTTTCAAAAAGAAATGCAGAACTATTAGACATAGAATATGGAGAAAAAGCACTAGAATTGACAAAAATCGACTTAAGTAAGGCAAAGAGATTCTATCCACATATCCACCGTTGTGCTGGTTTTTTTGTTGCAAAGATCGTGAAATTGTAGACTTTTGCACTCTTGCATTGTTTTTTAGGGTTTTAAGGTAAAAGATCTATTTCCCAATTTACCCTAATTTACAAAGTTTCAGAAACCAAACTTCAAGTTTTAAACATCTCTCTGCTTCGCACTCGAGATTCAGACAACCATAACAAGGAGGTAACTTTGCTACTTGTTCCATTCTATCCATCACTGTCTTTAGATCGAGTTTCTCCGCTTCAGCTCTTCCCTCCTCGAATTTTGACGAGACTATTTTGAAAGTCTTTACACCATCGACAACAACTTCTACCCTCTTTATTAAGCCCTCCTTTTCAAGTTTTCTAAGAATTCTCGAACATTTACTACTATCTATTCTCAATTCCTTCCATAGATCTTTCTGCAAAATCTCTCCTTTTTGTTCAAGTATCTTCAAAATTTCTTCTCTTGTGTCGACTACCTGAAAATCAGTCATTCTGGCTTTATGAGAACGACATTATTTCCCCTAAGGATTATATCCCCTAGGCTCCTTATTTTCTCATCTCCCTTACATTCCATCGCGTTGGTGAGGAAGAGGTTCATGTATTCGTCTACACCTTCAAGTCTACCAACTAATTCGTTTTCTTCACCCTTCATCTCCACTCTGATCACTTTTCCAAGTAGTGATTTCACCATTTGATTCGGAAGCATTCACAGTTCACCCCCAAAGTGGGAAAAAGTATATCAACTACCTATAAAAGCTTTGCTAATGATTCTTGTTACTGGTGGGGCGGGTTTCATAGGGAGCCATTTAGTTGACAAACTAGTAGAAATAGACAACGTTATTGTTTTGGATAATCTTTCAAGTGGTAGAAGAGAATTTATCAACGAAAAAGCGAAATTCTTTTTAGTTGATCTTGCAAGCGACGAGTTGAACAAATTTTTAAGGGGCGTAGATGAAGTCTGGCACTTAGCAGCGAATCCAGATGTTAGAATTGGCTACGAAAAACCAGAGGAGATCTATAGAAACAACGTCATTGCGACTTTTAGATTGCTTGAAGCTATGAGAAAGGCGCAGGTGAAAAAAATAGTATTCACATCAACTTCAACTGTTTATGGAGAAGCGAAAGTCATTCCCACTCCTGAAGACTACCCAACTCATCCTATAAGTATTTATGGAGCATCAAAGCTTGCTTGTGAAGCTTTAATCGAATCCTATTGCCACACTTTTGGAATGTTTGCCCACATCTACAGGTTTGCAAATGTGATTGGCAAAAGAAGTTCCCATGGGGTTATATATGATTTTATAAAAAAATTAAAAACAAATCCTAGAGAATTAGAAATTCTCGGTAATGGAGAGCAAAACAAATCCTACATTTACATAGACGATTGCATCGAAGCAATTTTCACCGGTTTAAAGGCGGATGAAGTTATAAACGTATTCAACATAGGTAGCGAAGATCAGATCAAGGTCAGAAGGATTGCTGAAATCGTATGCGAGGAGATGAACCTAAATCCTGTTTTCAAATTTACAGGTGGTGATAGAGGATGGGTTGGAGATGTGCCAGTAATGCTTCTTTCTATAGAAAAGTTGAAAAAATTGGGATGGAAACCAAGATACAGTAGTGAAAAAGCGATCAGAAAAGCAGTCAGAGATCTTCTAAATGAAAAAAACTGAAAATAGAACTGCGAAGACCCCGGTTAAAAATATACCATCGAAAGTTCCAGCACCACCTATACTCACAACCCCATATCCAACTTTTTCGATATCTCTAAGATGAAGGATATCAGCTCCAAATAGAGCAGATAAAACGCCAACTGAAAAGGACATCTTTGGAAGTAAAGTCAAAGGTTTCTCAGATATAGTCAGGGCCATGAAGCTTGTTAGTGTTGCCACAAGTGGGGGTAGAATCATTGGAACCACAATTCCAACACCAGCAATGGGTTTTGCAAATCCATAAATTATAAGGGAAGAGATAATAAAAGCCACAAAAAATACTAAAATTGGTAAAAATTCAAGAATATCATATAAAAGCTTCGTTGCAAGGATTGAGGGAAGAATGCAACCTCCAACGTTTACTGCAATTATCAGCTTTTTCCTAGTTCTTACAGTATAAATGAGGCCAAAGATCTCATATTTCCTAACGACTTCTACTCCTTTTTTTTCGTAAAGAGGTATATTGATCAAACTACCAATCACTATCATTGCAAAGAGTAAGAGCGCTTTATCGCTCTCGATACCAAAGACTATTTCGAAAACAGCAGAACCAGCAAATATTAAGAATAGAACGATTATTGGTAGAACTACGAGAATTAAAAATAAGGGAAAGATTATAGGAGGAAAAAAATAATCTCTCAAGTTCTCAGCTTCCCCTTATCGACTACTATATAGTCTTTTAAAGAATTAACTGAGGAGAAGGGAATTATGTACATATTCTCCTCTTTTCTGAATTCCTGGATTTCGTTCAGAGGTTTGACTATCAAATTAAGAAGAGCACCAGTTTTGAAGTCCACAGTTATGTTATAAAGTGCTCCCACTACAGTTCCATCCGTCAATACAACTGTTTTTCTTGAAAGACTTCTTGCTGGGACTTTCATTGCGATCCCCCTTACGCCTTGCCCTAATTAAATATAAAAATTTTGCTCTCTCGATATATCAAATATATTCCAATGCATTCGACATTGCCAAACTTTTTCTTCTCGCTCAAATCGTATCATTCTTATCACAAAATAATAAAATAAATTTAGATGAGACCATCGATTTATCCAAGTTCTTGATTGTGAAAAATTGTTTTTTTGTCAAATTGCAGAGAAATCTTTGAATTTTTTTGAATTCATTCGCAGCGTTGGACAAACATTTAGAATTTGGAAAACTGAAAATATCAATGAAATGATAAAAATTAAAAGCAATTGGGAGAAAATCAAAATACAAAAATCGAAAAATCTTAACAACGATTTTCTATTGTCTCCAATTCCCGAGAAAAAGCGGGCTCGACGGGATTTGAACCCGCGACCGACGGGTTAAAAGCCCGTCGCTCTACCTGGCTGAGCTACGAGCCCTCAAAAAAATGTTTTACGAAGATTTAAATTTTTTTCGTAAAGAATCCTTTCTGACAAAAAATAAAAATTGGCTGTGTTCTGGTAATCAAGTTAGAAAAAATAGGAATGCTTTTATATTTGGAAATGCTGCGTTTTACATGCCTGAGCCTAGTGACAACGACAAGTTTGAAGAACTACTTGACAAGCTTGGGTTGTAAAAAGACAGTTTTTAACTCATCAAAAAAGTAAAGAAAAGATTTCTTTTTCGATCGTTCCCCATTTCGGAAGATTGAAATAACGAACCAAAGATGAAATTTCCATGAGATATCTGATGCTCTCTATTCTAATCTTAGGCTTCCTAGATTCGTCCTATCTTCTTTATACTCATTACAGTATCTATACTCAAACTTATTGTCCTGTTGACATATGTATACCTCCCGAACTCCCATTTCCCAGCTATATTTTTGCTTTTTTTGGTGTCATATGGTTTTTAGCCGGAATTATTCTAATCTTCAAAAAAATAAAATTCTTTTTGAGAATTTGGCAAACAATTGGCCTTGTTGGAGCAGTTTCGCTTTTTAGCTATTCACTTTACATAGGTTTCTACTGTCCATATTGCTACTTTGCTCATTTAATCGGCTTCTTTTCAGTAATCATCTCTTGGAAATTCGTTAAATACTGAACCTAGTCTTTTTTTATGCAAATAGGTGTTATAGGTAGCGGAGTTTGTGATGAAGAAACATACAGGCTTGCCTATAGAGTTGGAGAACTGATCGCTGAGAGTGGATGTATATTGATCAACGGAGGCTTATACGGTGTTATGGAGGCAAGTGCTAAGGGGGCAAAGAGTAGAGGTGGAATTACAGTCGGTATCCTTCCTGGAAATAGGAGTGATGCAAACCCTTACATAGACATAAAGATTTCTACAAACATGGGACATGCAAGAAACATCATCATAGTTCACTCTTCAGATGCTCTTATATCTATAGCTGGAGAATATGGAACGATTTCAGAAATTGCCATAGCTCTAAGAGAAGGTAAACCACTCGCATCTCTAAAACCTCCAGTCATACTAAAAGGAATGAATATATTTGAAAAGCCTGAGGACGCCATCGAATACATACTTTCTTTTCGATTAAAAAATTTCTAAGAAAATTTATGATGAAAAGATTAAAGTTATAGAAAACACATATTTGTTATGAAACCACACTGTATTTATATTGTTAAATACGTTCTGCCAGCTTTGAGAGCTATGGTTGCAAGAGAACTATTAAAAAGAGGTTTTAGAATGAAAGATGTCGCTGAAATGCTTGGATTAACTCAAGCTGCAGTTTCGCAGTATATAAGCTACAAAAGAGGCCAAAAAGGACTTAAAGCTATCGAGAAAAATGAAAATATTAGAAGAATAGTAATGGAACTAACTGAGCTCATCGCTCAAGGGAAGGCTAAAGCTGATGATGGAGCTGAATATCTTTGTAGAATCTGTGAATCTATAAGAAGCTTTGAAGAAATTGAATAAAATACTAATATCCAGCATAAACTGAAAATATGAATGTACTCGTCGTAGACGCTGGTGGTAGAGGAAACGCTATTGCACATGCATTTTCAAGAAGTGAAAAAGTAAGGAGAATATTTGTCGCTCCTGGAAATGCTGGAAGTGATTTTTTTGAAAAATGCTCTATTGCAAAAATTGAAGGGAAACAGATTCAATCAATAAGAAGTATTGAAGAAATCATAAGTTTTGCGAAGAAAAATGTGGACATAGCTTTTATCGGTCCTGAAGAACCCCTCAGCCTTGGTATTGTAGACAGACTTGAAGAAGAAGGAATACCCACTGTTGGACCGAGAAAAGAACTAACTTGGCTTGAAGCGAGTAAGTGTAAAACAAAAGACTTCCTTAATAACCTAGGAGTTCCAATACCTGCCTATAGAAACTTTTATTCCGCTGAAGAGGCAAAAGAGTTCATTAAAAACTCTTCTGGAAGTTTAGTTGTCAAAGCAGATGGTCTTGCTGCTGGAAAAGGAGTTTACGTTTGTGAATCGGTTGAAGAGGCGTTAAGAGCTGTGGAAGAGATAATGGTAGAAAAAAAGTTTGGCCAATCGGGTGATAGAGTTGTCATCGAAGAGAAATTGAGTGGCGTCGAAATTGCTTTTACTGCAATATGTGATGGAAAAAATGCAATTTCATTTGGAAATTTGAAGGATTACAAATCTGCATTTGATCTAGATGACTTCGATGGATTGAGAGACTTCTATATTGGTTTGAGAAGAAAGTTTTATCGAAGAGAAGAGATAGAAAATCTTTTCAGAAATGGAAAATTGATCAATCCAAACACTGGAGGAATGGGTGCAATCAGCCCTCATCCTGAAGTTGACGAAGAAGTTGAAGATAGAATAATGAAAAAGGTCGTAAAACCGGTTGTGAAAGCTACGGGTTTCAAAGGAATTCTTTATCCAGTTATCATGCTAGTAGATGGAGAACCAAAGGTTTTAGAAATAAACATCCGTGAATGCGATCCTGGAGCTCAAGCAAAGTTTCCAAGACTAAAAAGCGATCTTTTAGAAATCTCTTTGGCAATAGTAGAGGGAAGAATTCAAGATATTTCTTTAGAATTCAGCAGTGATTTTTGCTGTGCGGTTTGTGCAGTTAGTGGTGCTCTCAAAGGTAGAGAAGGATTTAAACCAGGATATCCTGCAGATCATTACACAAATCAACCAATTATTGGAGTTGAAGAAGCGAGAAAAATCGCAGAAATTTATGTGAATGGAATGGCAAAGCAGGACGGATATGTGACCACAGGTGGAAGGGTCTTAACAGTCGTGGGTAGGGGAAAGACGATTAAGGAAGCTAGAGATAGAGCTTATAGTGCTTTGAAGCTTATAAGTTTTCCAGGAATGCGGTACAGAAAAAGCTTAGGCTTGGAGTATGTTTCTCAAAACTCTTAGCTCTCCCAAGTAAAATATCTCACTCTCAACTGCATAAACTTCAATTTTTTCAGCTCTTTTAACTATAGGTGACAGAAATTCAGTTTGAAGTATATCACTACCAGCTACAAGCTTTGAAAAAGCTGGTAAAACTATTTGAGTATCGTTAAGAACTAAAAAACATGGAAAAGAGTAATTAGCTCCTCTAAATCTTATCTTTATCGCTGGATGTTCGTGCCCTAAGATCAATTTTCTCTCTTCGCAGTCTTTATGACCGTGTACTATTGTGTAGCCCTTAACGACTTCTTTTTCTTTGAGTTCTATCGAATAGTCTTTAAGAATGGCTGCGAGAAAGTTGTCGTGATTTCCTCTCACAACCGATACTTCAACGTCTAAAGAGTTAAGAAAGCTTCTAACATCGTCCCACTCGTAGGGAAGATTCTCACCAAACTCATGCTTTAGATCACCAGCTATCACAAGCTTTTCAACATCATATTTTTCTAAAAGCCTCTTTGTTCTTTCGATTACATCCATAATCTGCATCCTTGGTAAAGCTATTCCTGAGTTCTGCATCGCATTCTCTATTCCTAAATGGAGATCCGAGATCACCGCTGTCTTTTCTATTAGCACTCCCATCTCCGGAATTAATCTCAACACATAGGATCCATAGCAGAAAAACTTAAATTTCTTTCCGTAGAAGAAAGGAAAGAATGTCATATCTTTTACTCCTTGGGGAGCCTGGAGTGGGAAAGTGTAGATTGCTGGAGAAACTTATAAATGATTTTGAAAACGTGATTTGGATAACTACTGTTTACAGCTTTGAGAAGGTTAGAGAGAGAATAGGAGATAAAGCTTGGATCGTAGATGTCTTCAGTTGGGGGATGAAAGAAGTTAAGAGCGAAAAAGATCTCATAGTTGCAAATCCGACAAACATGAATGAGATAAGCCTTGCAGTTTCAAAAGTTCTTCAAAAGATTAAAAAAGATTACCTTCTAATTCTTAATTCGATTTCTGGTCTTTCTGTTTACCAGCCACTTTCAAAAGTGATGAATCTCCTTCGTGTTTTGTTGATGAAAATAGAGGGCGACAAAGCAAAAGCTGTTTTCACTCTAGTAACTGGTGCACAAGATAGACAATTCGAAATAGGAACCATGATGCTTTTTCCATGTATTGTAGAGCTTTTAGACCGCGAGGTAAGAGTTTTGAAATCTTTTAGTTCAGAAATTGATAAAGGGGATTACAACGTGGAGAGAGCGAAAGAGATATTAAGTAAATTACTCAGCTCATAACATGGATGTTTTTTACGTCGATTCCCGTGCAAAAGTCCGAGATCCAGATAGGTGGTTTCAGCCAAGTCTAAGCTTGGTAAGTAAGCTTAAGCATTTGCTTGAAAAAAGCCCTATTTTGGATTTTATACGCTCCGGTGACATTGTAGCAGTGAAAACCCACTTTGGCGATAGAGGTACGACAAAAACGCTAAGAAGTCAATTCATAAGAGCTGTCGTTGAAAAATTACTTGATATTGGTGCAAAACCATTTGTTACAGAGACAACAGGTTTAGGACTAACTAGGTTACGCTGTTCTGCTCTTGGAAGATTGCAGATAGCTGAAGAAAATGGATATACACATCAAACCTTGAAAGCTCCAATAATAATAGCAGATGGTTTGCTCGGTTTTGACTTTGTTGAAGTAACGGTAGATGGAAAGTATCTGAAGAAAGTATATGTTGCAAAGGCTATCGCAGAATGCGATGCAATTGTTTTCTGTACTCATTTCAAATTGCACATGCAGTCTGGGATTGGAGGGAGTATCAAGAACGTCGGTGTGGGTTGCGTTGCAAAACCATCGAAATACGACATACACATTGACGGATTTCCAGAGATAATTGAAAAAAGATGCACAAAATGCAATAAATGCATTGAAATATGTCCTTCTGAAGCCATAGTGAATTATAGAATTTTAAGGGAAAAATGTTTGAAATGTGCTGGCTGTTATGAGGTTTGTGATGAAAAAGCTGTGAAGATTTCTTGGCTTATTGGAAAAGATGTTAGTAGCAGAATCGTTGAATGTGCAAAAGCTGTTTACAAGCTCAACAAAAATTTAGCCTTTCTTAATTTCCTAGTAGACATAACTCCACACTGTGATTGTCATCCATACAGTGATAATGCTGTAGTTTCTGATTTTGGAATCCTTGCATCTAAAGACATGGTTTCTGTGGATAGAGCAAGCTACGATATCTACAAAAGCTTACCAAGTATCAGCGATATACTCGAAGGGGAGAAATTCTGGACATGGACTGATCCAGAGAGTATGTTAGATTATGCTGAACATCTTGGACTTGGAGAACAAAAATACAGATTGTTAGAAGTTGATTAAAGTTCTAGATTCAACACAGTGAGGAAAAAGTTCAGAAAGATTTAATTCAAGAAAAATATATTATATTTTTCCTTAATATCATTTAAATCAGACTTTTTTTGATTTCATAGCAAAAAATTGAATTTTTAAAAACTCAAAACAATTTTTGCAGTTTTCTCCTAATGAATTTTAATAGAATCAGTTTGTTCTGCAAGAAAATGCAAAAACGTAAATTTTTTAAACTAAAGTGCACTTAAACCTATAATGGTCGAGTTTGCAGTCGAACTCGATGGAGTTTCAAAGAAATACGGCAATTTTGAGGCAGTTAGCAATATAAAAATTTCGATTCGTAGGGGAGAATTTTTCTCTATCCTCGGACCGAGTGGATCAGGAAAGACGACAATTTTGAGACTAATTGCAGGACTTATTTTCCCAGATAGTGGTTTAATTAAAATAATGGGACAAAATTGTACCTTTATCCCACCATATAAGAGAAATATTGGGATGGTTTTTCAAGATCTTGCTTTATTTCCACATTTGAATGTTTTTGAGAATGTAGCGTACGGTTTGAGAATAAGGAAGCTTCCAGAAATTGAGATAAAGAGAAAAGTTTGTGAGTGGCTTGAAATTGTAAACCTCGATCCCAAAATTTTTTCCAGAAGAAAAATAAATCAACTCTCAGGTGGACAACAACAAAGAGTTGCAATAGCAAGAGCTCTGGCGATTGAACCTTCTGTTTTACTACTAGATGAGCCTCTTGGATCACTTGATCTAAAACTGAGACAACACATGATGTCAGAACTAAAAAAGATTCAGAGAACTGTAAAAACAACATTTGTTTACGTAACACATGATCAATCTGAAGCTCTGGTTATGTCTGATAGACTCGCAGTAATGAATCAAGGTAAAGTTGAGCAAGTTGGAAGTCCTATAGAAGTATACGAGAAACCTCAAACCAGATTCGTTGCAGAATTCATAGGAGAAATGAATTTTATTCCAGCAGAGGTGTGTGAAGACCATCTTTTGAGTGAGCTAGGAAAAATAAAGGTGTCAAAAATCAATGGTGCAAAGAAGGTAGTTTTAGGAGTGAGACCAGAAAAAATCAAAGTTGGAAACAAAGCTGAAAACGTTTTCAGAGGAAAAATAGAAGAAGTAACTTATCTTGGCGGTTTTTTAAAAATTAAGGTAAACGTAAACGGTGTGAAAATAAAGTGTATAACTAGTTCTAATGGTCTTAGAGAAGAGGATGAGATTGAGATAGGTTGGAACTCAGAAGAAGCTATTGTTTTTGAAGCATGAAAAAAATCTCTGCTTATCCAGGAATCATTTATTTAATAGTTTTTTTCTATCTTCCCCTATTGATCGTCATTGTCTATAGCTTTGGTTTTCCAAATTTCAAATTCGACTATTATATTGAGATCTCAAAACCCCTATATTTCAAAGTATTTTTAAATTCCTTTATCCTGGCAGGGATCACAACAATCTCATGCTTCTTACTCGCATATCCTTTGGCCTACTACATAGCCCTAAGAGCCCAAAAATGGAAAAACCTGCTTCTCATACTCTTGATTCTCCCATTCTGGATGAGTCTCTTGCTCAGAACCTATGCCATCATGAACATTTTAAATACATTTGGTCTAATGTTTACCTTTACTGCAGTTGTCATAGGAATGGTTTATGATTACTTACCATTCATGGTCTTACCACTTTACGCCTCACTTGAAAAGCTAAAAAAATCACAGATCGAAGCTTCCTACGTTCTCGGCGCAAATCCATGGAAAACATTTTTTAAGATCACACTTCCACAATCAAAATCTGGAATCATTGCTGGGGTTATTCTCGTATTCATTCCTTCTTTGGGTGAATTCGTTGTTCCCGCAATGCTCGGTGGAACTTATGTAACTATTGGTACAATTACTTGGGATCTTTTCCTCAGATACCATGACTGGTGGCGAGGCTCTGCGCTTTCAATGCTATACATGGCAATCATCTTCATTGCACTCGCATTTTATATGAGAAAAGAGGGGAAGATTGAGATATGATGCAGATATTCGTTTTAATCGTCTTTACAATTCTATATGCTCCTATTGTTCTTGTAATCATCTCATCGTTTTTTGATGCTGGAAACTTTACCCTGAAATGGTTCGAGGATGTTTTTCAGGATGAAAAAATCTTAAAAGCTTTCTACAACAGCATTACCTTAGCAATACTTTCCACTCTCTTTTCTGTCATTCTTGGTACAGCCTCGGCTTATGCTTTTCTCAGAAGCAAGATGAAATTCGAATCACTGTTCTATACACCCATTATTATCCCAGAAATAACTGAAGCGCTTTCACTTCTTCTCTTTTACAAGTTTTTATCATTCCCTCTTGGATTTTTCTCAGTTCTATTAGGACACATAGCCTTTAACATAGCTTTTGTTTTCGTAATAGTGAAAGCAAGACTTTCAGGTTATGAGAAGTCTATCGAAGAGGTATCTCTGACTCTTGGCGCAAATGAAGTTCAGACTTTTTTCAGAGTAACAATACCAATTGCAATGCCGGGAATAGTTGCCGCATCTCTCATAGCATTTACACTATCTTGGGACAATTTCATAAAAACCGTCTTCACAACTGGACCAGGATTTCAAACTCTTCCACTTCTAATCTGGTCTCAAGCTGCTAGAGGTGTTGTTAGTCCAAGCTTAAGCGCTTTGACAACTCTAATGCTTCTAATATCAATGATACTTGCGTATTTCTACGTAAGAATTTCAATTAAAAGAGAGTAAAGCTTTTATTCTTGGATAAGCAAAGATTTTCATGGTGAATGTTGGCAGGAGAGATTTTCTAAAAATTGCAATTGCAGTAATTGCAGGAAATGCAACAGGTGGTTTTTTAGGATCTTTATTTGCTTCATCAGCATCACAACGTAGGATTCTCGAGTTGGAAAGCGAAATCGAAAGATTGAAATCAAACGTGCAATTGATGCTTGAAAAAGATCTCAGAGTTTGGAATTGGTCTTATTATATAAACGAAGCCCTTCTAGATATCTTTTCTGAGCAAACAGGAATTCCAAGAAACAATATTGTCTATGATGAATTCGAAGATCCAAATTATGTCCTCACAAAACTCGAAGCTGGTGGAAGTGGTTATGACGTCGTAATTTTACCTGATTATTGTGTAGAGATTGCAAGGAGAAAAAAACTCTTGATGGAAATTGAAAAAAAGTTAGTTCCAAATGCTAAGTTCGTTGAAGAGAAATTTTTGAATCCACCATATGATCCGGAGGGAAAGTTCAGCATAGTTTATATGTGGGGCTCGACTGGTTTTGCTTGGAGAAAAGAAGTAACAGAAGGTGTTTACACGCTTGAACAAATCTTCAATCCAGATCAAGGATTTTTACCCAAGTATAGAAAGAAGATCACAATGCTCGAAGAAGCTTTAGAAGTTGTGTGCCTCGCAAAAGCTTACTTAGGAAAAGATCTAGATGACTGGAGTGACAAAACAGTTGAAGAAGTGAAAGAAGTCCTTTTGAGGCAGAAACCTTATCTTGCTGGATATGCTGGGACTGAAAAATACTATCCTGGCTTGAAAACTGGAACAATATATGTTGCTCAAGCTTACAACGGAGATATTGCAAGACTTAGAGAGGAATTCGGTGAAGTCCAGTATGCGGTCCCTGAAGAGGGGGGAACGATTTGGACAGACAATTTTTGCATTCCAAGAGATGCGAAAAACAAAAATTCAGCTCATGCTTTCATAAACTTCCTTCTCGATCCGGCAGTTTCAGCTGTTAATTCAAGTTACATAAGATATGCAAACCCAATAAGTGTTTCTTGGCAATTCCTTGGAGACATACTCGAAGATCCAATCGTTTACCCATCTGAGGACGTTCAGAAAAAGATGTGGTTTCTTCCGTCTTTGAGCGAGGAGGAGAGGAGAAAAGTTGTAAACCTGATGCTCGAAGTTAAGGCAAGTTAGGAGAAATTAGTAAAGTTTATTAAAGACTATCACACTCATAAGAAAAACTGAAAAGGTGACAAGATGAAATTGAAACTCATTGCAATAGCTGTCGTTCTACTAATTCTTGGATGCGTTGAAGAAAAGAGTGTTTACACGTTTAGTGCTGAAAGAAATGTGGTTCTCGATTGTCAGTGTCACGAAGAGCCTTGGAAATATTCGAAACACTATGCAAATGTAACTAGTTGTAAAAGATGTCATGGAAACGAAATAATTACCTCTCACAAAAATCTTATAGATTGGCGATGGGAAAACGTTGCAGAAGTTGCTTGCACTCTATGTCATGATCCATCTCTTCTCGCAAACCATGGCGGAAAGTGTGAAACTTGTCATAAATCGATAGAAGAAACACATAGTAAGTTTTTGAAGAAATACATAAGACATGAGGTGAGATCATGAAACTAGCGACTCTTTTAATCCTCATTTTAATGGGTTTCATCGCGTTTTTTTATCCGATCAGTGCAGAGGTGGCTGGAGATAAATACACATGTGATACTTGTCACAATCATGCAAATATCTATGAAAGGCACTTAGAAGGTGGAAAATATTGTTCTCAGTGCCATGGTGAGATACACGCACTACACAGTTTTAGCTGTGAAGTGTGCCATGTGAAAAAACCATTGACGATTCTATGCCATTCAGCACCAAGCGATGCTCAGATTCTCACAATACCCACTGGAAAGAACGCGGTTTGCGAGAATTGTCACATAAACATAGTTGAAACCCATAAAGGTGATTGTCAGAGTTGTCACATTGATAATATAAACGAAATACACATAAAAGCGAATAGGAGGTGATCAAAATGCTAGAATTTGTTTACTATATACTACTGATTGTAGCTATTGCTGTTTTTTTGATAGGTTTAAAAAGAAACATCGATTTTGTTAGATCTGGACATAAAAGCTCCGAACCAAGGCTCGAAAATCTTGGAGAAAGAATAAAAGTAATGGTAAAAGACTCCTTGGCTTTTCTAAGGCTTTATCGCAGAGGGAAAATGATTTCAATTGCTCATCTCTTTGTTCTATGGGGCTTTTTAGTTCTCATATTTGACATTATACTTATTACAATCTGTTATGTTTTTCCAGATTTGTTTAGAAACCTTTATCTCCTCTTTAAGTTCTCCATGACTGCAGGTGGACTTTTGTTCACGTTTGGGTTGGTTTCAATGGCAATAAATCGATACATTGTAAAACCTTCGAGGTTTGAAAAGAAGTTCGATGCAAAAGATGATAACTTGGCCTTGTTAATTTTGCTTTTC
Organism: Archaeoglobaceae archaeon; assembly: GCA_025057895.1. Taxonomy (GTDB): domain Archaea; phylum Halobacteriota; class Archaeoglobi; order Archaeoglobales; family Archaeoglobaceae; genus WYZ-LMO2. The sequence continues at coordinate 60,952 of JANXEF010000006.1, forward strand.
GCTGCAATATTTGGATTTATATTGAAGGAGTTTTTCAGATTTTCTCCGGATTTCGCAAACAGTTCTTTAGTTCAAACTTTCTGGTTCATACATGCAGTTATGATTCTCGCCTTTGTTGCTCTTATTCCCTATTCAAAGCTCATGCACATTTTCGCTGCTCCTATTAGCGTATTGACAAAAACAAACCGACATCCTGGAATTGTTAGACCTCCGCAGCAAAGAGAAGATTACATAGGACTAGTCACAAGAAAGGATTTAACAAGAAGGGATCTACTTTCAAGCCTTGCTTGTATGAGATGTGGAAGATGTCAGGATGCATGTCCAGCTTTCAACTCACATACATCTCTTTCACCCATGTTTCTGATTCAAAATCTGAGGAACATCGAAAAGATAGCAAGTGGAAAGATGGAGATGCTAAAACCCTATGAAGTGAAGTTTGGAACTGAATCAGATGGTGGTGAAGCTGAAAAAGTAGAGAAAAAAGAGGAAGTCGACACAGAAGTTCGATTGGTGGATACAATCCTAGATATGGATGCAACCTGGGCTTGTACTACTTGTAGAGCATGCATGGAGATGTGTCCTGTTTACATAGAGCAAATGGAAATAATCCAAGAAATTCGTAGAGGAATAATAGAGAGTGGAGAAGCTCCACCAGATATTAGAGATTTGCTAACAAATATACAAAAACAGAAAAACCCTTGGGGAGAGGCGAAGTTTAAGAGAGACCAATGGACCAAGAAATCGGAAATTCCGGTAAAACTTGCGAAAGATGGTGAATTTGAATGGCTTTGGTTCGTTGGATGTGCAAACAGCTTTGATAACCGCAATATTCCAATTACTGCAAAGATTGCGAAACTTATGAACGACATTGGTGTTAATTATGCTGTTATTGGCAGAGATGAGGGTTGTTGTGGCAACGAAGTTCGTAGAGTTGGTGAGGAGGGACTTTTCCAGCTTCTTAAAGAAGAGAACGTTCGACAATTCGAGAAATTTGGAGTCAAAAAAATCATCACAATATCTCCACACTGTTACAACACTTTAAAGAACGAATACGATGGCTATGAAGTCAAATTCGTTCTTGAAACAATTTATGAAGCAATAAAGAATGGAAAAATTAAACTCAAAAAAGAAATAAAGAAAAAGATTACTTTCCATGATCCATGCTATCTTGGAAGATATAACGGGATGTATGAGCTTCCAAGGGAAATTCTAAAGGCAATTCCTGGAATTGAACTTGTAGAAATGCCTAGAAACCGAAATAAAAGCTTCTGTTGTGGTGCAGGCGGAGGAAATCTTGTTAGAGAATATCCAGGAGAGTTTAGACCGAACAATCTGAGAGCTAGGGAAGCTGCAGAAACTGGAGCAGAGATTTTAGCAGTAGCATGTCCATTCTGCATGATCATGCTCGAAGATGGTGTTAAAACTGAGAAACTAGATAACAAGATAAAAGTATTGGATGTGATCGAACTCGTATATGAATCTGCCTATGAGTAATAATTATTTTTATATTTTTATTTTAACTTAAATTAGTAGTTTTAGCTAAAAATATATATTTTCTGAAATCCCAAGGTTTCTGTGATAGAGGAACTCATAGAGAAAATATTGAGAATTTCAGGAGATAACGAGATTTCACTTGCACTCCTAGTTGGAACTATGCTCGTTTTTGCAACTTTTTTAGGAGCTTTTTCTGCTTTGTTCTATAAAAAAGCACCAAAGTATGGAATTGAGCTCAGTTTATCTTTTGCAGCAGGAATTATGCTTTTTGCTGGCTTTGTCAGCTTGATTCTTCCATCAATAAAACTCACAGATGATTTTCTTTCAACAAGCCTTGGAATTTTTCTCGGAATCCTCATGATTCTTGCAATCGATCTTCTCTTTCCTCATGAGCACGTGGTTAAAGGCTACGAAGGACCTGAGCACTTCAGAAGAATAAAGGTTGTGTGGCTAATAATAATCGCTGTTTTGATTCACAACATCCCAGAAGGGCTTGCTGTTGGAACTCTGCTCGTTTTTGATGCTGAAAAGGGACTTATGACCGCAATAGGCATTGCAATTCAGGATGTGCCTGAAGGTGTGATCGTCGCTCTTCCAATTGCGGTTCTTGGAAAAAGAGTTTCAAAAGCTATTACGCTTGGATTATTGAGTGGAATCTCAGAAATGTTTATGGTAGTTCTTGGAGCTTTTCTTTTCAGCTATTTCAGCTATATGCTTCCTTATGGACTTGCATTTGCAGGTGGAGCAATGTTATACATCGTTGTGAAGGAAATGATACCTGAAATATATAGAAAAGAGGAAAATGCTCTTATTGTCACCTTCGGCTTCTTCTCAGGCTTCTATTTAATGTTATTCCTTGAATCAATATAAAAAATTTATAATTTGCTTATAATCTCTTCAAGCATCGAGTAGTGCATTTCCTTGTCCTTTGTTAGATTTGTAAAGCTGAACTTTGCATGTGGATGGTAGAATTCATCGATCGATATTGTTGTCAAGTTCGAGAAGTGCTTCAAAGCGGATAGCATTCTTGAAAGATAGTATGGCAGAAAGCCAAGGAATATAACGAGATCAAAGTTCTTTCCATTGTATTTGAAGTCCTCGTCGAGCAAAAACTGGGTTATTTGATGCAAGGTGTAGGTTTTAAAGATTGGTCTAACTCCTCGCTCAATTAAAGGCTTGCTTGAGCCACCTGTTGCTATTATCGGAATTCCCTTTTCATAGAACTTCACCGCAATTTCAACAAGCTTTTGCTCCCTCAGCAATGCTCCACCAGTGATCAGCACAGGATTCTTTGCCCTTTTTATCATATTAGCCACAACAACTGGCTTAACAGCGGTAGCTTCTTTCGAAACTTGGAGATCCGCTATGGTGTATCGCTTTGCAACCGGGAATTTCTCCTCCTTGCTTATCATTCCCCTCACCTCCTATACTTTGCGAAAACCTCTTCAACGAGCGTTGGATTGAAGCCAGCATCGTAACTCCTAATTGGTCCCTCTAAGATTTTCTTCTTCTCCCAATCGATCTTCCACCCATGTTCTTCTTCAAGCACTCTAAGCAACTCTTCGC
>JANXEF010000007.1 GCA_025057895.1 Archaeoglobaceae archaeon
GTTGAAAGAGCAGAAGCTTTTTCAAGAGAATCGACAAAGTTGAACTCAAATTTAAGAACAAAATAAAAGAAACGTTGATCCCACATCTCGATTAGAATCGGCTTTTCAAGAACTTTTGTGATCTTTTTCAAAAAATCTTCATTTTGCTCGTAGAAATCTTTGGTTACTCTTATTGCAACTTCATAATCTTTGGGTTCAATCCCTATTTGTTTTAAAACTTCGACAGAAAGCTTATATTGGGCTAGAAACTCTTCTATTGCTTGATTCATGTCCTTCACGATTGTATGCATGTCTGGCATCGTAAATGCTCTCAGTCTCCTCAGACCAACAAGCTCTCCCCTCTGCTCTTTTCTGAAGGAATACCTTGTAAGCTCATAAATCCTTAAGGGAAGATTCTTGTAAGAAATTGTAGCATCTGAGAGCATGAGGAACTGTCCGAAACAGGCTGCGAATCTCATGAAAAACTCTCTCTTATCTCCTGTGAGAATGTATTGTCTAGCCGGAAATCTTTCAAGATACCTACGCAGGGTTGGATGATTTCTGTCGTAAATTATCGGTGTTTCAACCTCCATGGCTCCATATTCTATGCATTTCTCTGTTACAAAGCGTTCTATCAGGTTCTTGATCAATCTACCTTTTGGATAGTATCTTATATGTCCTGAATCGCTTGCTTCTTCGTAGTCTGCAATTTCAAGTCTTTTCATGAATTCAACATGTGCTGGAGTCGTATCTACAACTCTTCTCTTTTCCATTTCATATTTCGCAAAATTTTTCAAATTCTGATAACCTTCGAAGTTAAACTTAGAAATCTCTAGGAGCTCACCATCGGGTTTGAGAATGAACCAATAACTTACAACTTTTTTTTCATCTCTCAAAGCCTTGGTAATATCCTCCTCTCCACTTATCTCTCTCGATAGTTCGCTCAATGGATGTCCCTTACAAGAAAGTCTAAAAGCCTTATACCAGCCAAAAGGTGCTCTTTTAACTTCAAAATCTCTTTTAATATCGGATTCGAGCATCCTTAAAATTTTAATCGCAGTTTCAGAATCTGAAAGATTTGAAGATAGATGAGCGTAGGGATATATAAGAATCCTATTGACACCAACTTTTTTCGCTACATCCGATATTTCTTCAACAGCTCGTCTTACAACTTCCTCATTATCTCCCTTCTCAACAGAGGTAAAAACAACAAGAACTTCCTCTAATTTATCTCCTTTCTCACTGAATTCCTCTGCAAGCTTGGTCTTTTCTTTCACCTCGTATTCTATGTAGTCTGCGTGGATTAGCAGAAGTCTCATAAAATGGCAAAAATGGAGAGTAAGATAAACTTTTCCTTAGAGGTTGAACTCAAAACCAAATTTTCTCACAAAATCGTGTCCGTTTCTGAATTTTTCTCTTGAATCCACCTTCAAAAGTGCGAAACTCGTCAAACCATATGGGCTAGCACATGAGCCAATTGTTACGAGCATTCCATCTTGTTCAACTTTCAAGATTTTGTATGGTTCATGTGATCTGACTACGAGTCTTGCTCCGATATCTTCAAAAAGCCTTCTTGTTGCTTTTTTACCGAAAAAAAACATCAAACCTCTTCTAAAGTTATTTCCACAATCTTCTTTTTCCCAAGGATCATTCCACATCAATTCGAGTGCTGTACCCTCATCTGGATTTTTTAAAATCTCTCTTTTCACCAATCTACAAGGAACACCTCCGTGGACAAGGAAAACTTCACCGTTTAGAATTGCAGAAAGTGGCATTCTTTCCCAGAGATTTTTAAGAGATTTGTAAATTTCTTCTCCATTTTCGTAGTAGTTCAACTGCCACGGTAGTTCGTGTGGATAAACTTCTTCAGTTTCGTGATTTCCACGTATTAGGTAAGCCTCACCTTCAAGAAACATTGAAAGAATCCTTTCATATACTTCTATGGGATAATCTCCTCTGTCTGCGTAATCTCCAAGAAAAATTGCTTTTCCGACGATTTCTCTTTCAATGATTTCTAGTGCCTCTAGATCAGCGTGAACGTCGCCGATAATAGTGCACAAGTTCTCTTCTATTTCTAACATTTTTTTATCCATCAGACTCTTTGCTCTGTCGATGAGCTCAAGAAGGTCCATATGAAAGAGTGAATCAAATCTTATATATTTCTTTTAGAAGTTTTCATTGATGAAACATCTAGTATCGATCGAGGATTTAAGTAAAGATGAAATAATAAAAATATTAAATAAATCTGAAGAATTTGAAGATGTTGCTTTAGGGAAAAGAAAAAGTAGAATTTTAGAATCTAAGATCCTCGCAAATCTATTTTTTGAACCCTCAACGAGGACAAGAATTAGCTTTGAAACTGCTATGAAAAAACTAGGTGGTGAAGTCATCAATGTATCTGCACAGGAAGCGAGTAGCATGGCTAAAGGGGAGACATTAGCTGATACAGTTAGAGTGATTTCAAATTACTGTGATGCAATTGTTATAAGACATCCGCTGGAAGGAGCAGCAAGGTTTGCTGCAGAAAACTCAAATGTTCCAGTAATAAATGCGGGTGATGGAGCGGGACAGCATCCAACCCAAACACTTCTCGATCTCTACACGATAAAAAAAGAAATTGGAAGGATAGATGGAACAAAAATCGCTCTTGTTGGAGACTTGAAGTACTCTAGAACAATTCATTCTCTTATAAAAGCTCTAACCCTTTTTAATACAAAAATATACCTTGTGAGCCCCCCCATACTTGATTTGCCAGTTGAGTTTATCGATGAGTTAGATGGAGACATTGAAAAAGTCGAACTTGAAAGTGTTATTGGGGAAGTTGATGTCGTCTATGTGACGAGAATTCAAAAAGAACGTTTTCTAGATGAAGAAGAATACAAAAAAGTTGCTGGGAGTTATAGGATAACCATTGAAACTGTAAAGAGAATGAAGGATGATGCAATAATTCTTCATCCCCTCCCGAGAGTTTATGAGATTGCCATTGAAGTTGACTATACAAAGCAGGCTAGATATTTCAAACAAACCTTTTATGGAGTTCCTGTGAGGATGTCAATACTCACAGAGGTGATGCTGTGAAAGAACTCGTAATAAGCAAAATAAGGGATGGGACAGTCATAGATCATATAAACGCTGGAAAGGCAATACTTGTGCTTAAAATACTTGGAATAGACGAAAACACGAAGGAGACAGTATCTATGGTCTTGAACGTGCCGAGTAAGAAAATGGGTAAAAAAGATATAGTTAAAGTTGAAGGTTTGTTCATAAGTGAGGAGAAGCTTAATAAAATAGCTCTCATAGCTCCTAATGCAACGATAAATCTGATAAGAGAATATGAGATAAAGAAGAAGTTCAAAGTAAAACCACCAGAAATCGTTAAAGGTATTCTAAAATGCCCAAACAGACTTTGCATTTCTAACGCTAAAGAACCAGTGGAAACTATATTTTACATAAGTGTGAAGAACGGTCAAGTTGTTGCTAAATGCCACTACTGTGGGCGAAATATCTCTGATCTTACAAAATTCATAGTATAATAAAAATTTAAATTTTTTAATAATTCATTTTCTCTCCAAAAAATCTCCTATCACTGTACCTACTACGAAAAACAGGGCAAGAATTATTGCGATTATTACCATTGCAATCGTTGCACCGATTGTCATTCCAATTACTGAAACTCCTGGTGCAAGGACTCCTATGAGTAGACCGAGAATGACTCCAAGAACTACTCCAATGAGTACAGCTTTCTTTATAATTGCTGCTCTATTCTCTTTGCCGGGTCTTTTATAGCCGTAGATCACTCCTAGAAAAAGCACAATCAATGCTACCCACAGATCCCAGACCATGAAACTCCAGAAATGTGAGATTATTTAAGCTTTTTCTTAAAAAATGCAAAGATTCAATCCTTCATACATTAGATCTTTCTGGAAATCTTTATCTTTTCTACTCGAAAAGAATTTTTGTGAAAGAATTGATCCTTGCCTTAGATTTGGAGGAGAGAAGAATGGCTTTGAAGATAGCAGAAGCTCTTTCAGACCTTGTGGATAGATTCAAAGTAAATTACCCACTAATTTTGTCTGCAGGGATTCGTATTATCTCAGAAATTTCAGAACTGAGGCCAGTGATTGCGGATTTGAAAATAGCCGATGTCCCACATATAAGTGCTAAAATAGCAGAGATAGCTTTTAAAAATGATGCAAAAGCTGTTATAGTACATGGTTTTGCTGGTAGTGATTCTTTAAAAGCTGTTTTAAATGTTTCTAGGCGTTATGATGGTGAGATTTACGTTGTAACAGAACTCAGTAGTGAAGGTGGGAGGGAGTTTATGGGGAATTTATCGCTTGAAATTGCCAAAAAGGCAAAAGAACTCGGCTGTCAGGGATTAATAGCACCAGCTACAAGAATTGAGAAGCTTAGATTGATAAAAGAAGTCGTATCAGATATGAAAATACTCTGTCCTGGAATTGGAGTACAAGGAGGGAGTTTTGAAGCCTTGAAATTTGCAGATGGAATAATAGTGGGAAGAAGCATATATCTCGCCAAGAATCCGAGGGATGTTGCAAAGGAGATGAGAGAACATGTTCAAACTCGTAGCTCTTGATCTTGACGGAACTATTGTTGAGTTCAACATTCCGTTCAATCTTATAAGAGAAAGGTTGGGAATTCGAGACGGATTCATCCTCGAAAGAATACTCCAGGAGAGGGATGAAAAAAGAAAAGCTGAAATGTTAAAGATCCTTATAGAGTTTGAACTTGAAAGTGCAAGAAATGCGAAGCTTGTTCTCTATGCAAAAGAGCTTCTTGAGCTTCTTAGAAAAAAGAAGATAATTCATGGTATTGTGACGAGAAACAGCAGAAGAAGTGTCGAGATTATAGCAGAGAGATTTGATCTAAATTTTGATTTTGTAATTTCAAGAGAAGATGCAAAACCAAAACCATCTGAAGAGCCAATAAGAATGCTAATTGAGAAATTCAAAGTTGAAAGTAACGAAACACTTGTTGTTGGGGATTTTCTTTTTGATTTGATTGCTGGTAAAAAAGCGAGAGCGAAGACTGCATTGATAGTTCATAGAAGAAATTCTAACATGCTTGAAAATTTTAAGCCATACGCTGATTACATTTTTTATTCTTTGAGAGAATTGGCAGAATTTTTGGGTGGTAAAAATGATTCCTAGAGATCATCCCAGATACGAATCCCTTGTAACGAGGGAAAAGCTAGTTGAAGGTGTGAAGATGGGTATTACAACATTACAGGGGCTCATAGCACATGGAAGAGGAGAAGCTTTTGATTACATCCTTGGAGAAAAGACTAAAGACTTTGCTCTAAAAGCAGAAAAAACTGCTGTCGCGATGATGTTGCTCGCAAAACATCCTGTTATTAGCGTAAATGGAAACACAGCAATTCTTGTACCAGATAAAATAAAAGAGCTTGCAGAAATTTTAAATGCCAAAATTGAGATAAATGTTTTTCACTATAGCAAAGAGAGAGTTGCAAAGATAGCAGAGTTCCTTTCAAACTTTGGAATTGATGCTCTCTGTGCTGGTGATTCGGAACTAGAAGGATTGAGTTCAGCAAGGAGAATAGTGGATAGTAGGGGAATTTTGATTGCTGATGTAGTTCTTGTACCATTAGAAGATGGAGACAGATGTGAGATTTTGAAAAAAAATGGAAAGAAAGTGATAGCAATCGATCTTAATCCTCTTTCGAGGACTGCGAGAATGGCAGATGTAACGATTGTAGATAACATAATTAGAGCAATTCCAAAGATGATCGAATTAGCAAAAGAGATGATGAATATGAGCCAGGGGGAAATAGAGGAAATCATTAGAACTTACGACAACAAAAAGATATTGAGCGAAGCAATTGATGGTATTATCGGTTACCTTGAAGAAACAAGGAGATCACTTTAATCTTCTCTCAACATATCTTCCTCTCTCCTCTATTTCTTCAGCTCTTTTGATAACTTCTTCACTTCCAAGCTCAAGATAGCCTTCGATGAAGGCTTTTTTTAGGTTTTCCCAGTTTTCAAATCCTGCCTTTAGGGATTCAAAATAAACGTGCACATCAACACCCTTAGCTTCGATTCTGTTATCGATGAAAGCCAAACCAAAATCAACAAAATAGATCTTTCCAGCGCTGAGTATCATGTTCATCGGAGTTATATCGCCATGGACAATATTTGCTGAATGAAGCTTTGCGACCATTCTTCCAATTTCTCTGCTTATTTCCTCACTCATACACTCTTTCACGGGAATTCCGTAGATTCTCTCCATGACTATGGTGTCTCCTTCGACATCGAGTATTATTGGTGTTGGCACTCCAACTTTTCTTGCCATAGAAATCAACTTTGATTCTGTTTTAGTTCTTCTGAATCTAAGTATTTCGTCGATTTCCTTTATTCTGTATCTTTTCGGCTTTCTCTTTTTGGAGACTATATCTCCAATGATCACTTCTGCCTCTCCTCCGAGATAGATCACAATACAAAGTTCTCTACGTCTTTTAAAATTTTCAGATTTTGATGTACTAGAATTTTTTGAAGAGAATTTCAAGAGCTTCTTCAAGTACTTTTCTATCTAGATCTCTGCTAATTCTGAGAAATTTCCCATCTAATGCCAAGAAACCTTTTTCGAATCTAATAGCTTTTTTAAATGGATAAATCTTACACTGTTTTCCGAGTCTTTTCAACTCCTCGAATTTTTCCACCGGAATTTCAGACTCCAGTCTTAAAGTGAAGGAAAGATCATCCCCAACTGCAATCACGTTCTCGATTTTTTGAAGCTCACTCTGCAACTCCCATGGTTTCCAATTCTTGGATTTTGCAACTTCGTAACATCTTATTATTCTTTCTTTGATCTTTTCACCTCTTCAGCAATTTTTGGTAAGATTTCACCAACCCTTCCTTTTATAATGTAATCCGAAACTCCTTCGAAAGTAAGTGTTGTCTCTTCGAGATTTATTTCTATAACCTTTGCTCCATATCTCTTTGCAATTCTAGGCAACTCTGCTGCAGGGTAAACTACTGCAGAAGTGCCGCAGACTAACATCAAATCGCACCTCATAACTTCATTAAAACTTCTTATGTATATATCTGGGGGAATCGGTTCATTGAAATGAACAACGTCGAGTTTCAGAAAGTTCTCACATATTTTGCATTTTGGTACTCTTCCAGATTCAATTAAATTTATAAATTCTTTTTTATCAAATCTACTACCACAGCAAATACAGCGAAGTTTTGATACACTACCATGAAACTCAATCACATTTTTGCTACCAGCTTTGTGATGTAAACCATCAATGTTCTGTGTTATTATACACATTATTTTCCCCAATTCTTCGAGCTCTGAAAGAGCTCTATGAGCGGAATTGGGTAAAGCCTTGTCGATAATCGGATAAATAGTGGACTTTTGTACTTCTATCCAGTATTCTCTAGGATCTTTCAGGAATTTGGTGTAGACTTTGTAAGCTCTTCTCTCAGCTTCTGGATCTCTTTTCCAAATTCCAAAAGGTCCACGAAAATCTGGAATTCCTGACTCAGTTGAAATTCCAGCACCAGTAAAAGCTATAGCGTATTTCGACTCTAAAAGATCTCTTGCAACCTTTTTAATGAGTTCCATATAAAATATGGGCAAAACATTTATTTAAACAATTCTTTCTTTTACAATGCTCTGTGAGATCTGCAACGAAAAGCTACGCTGGGGAAAAGGTGAAAATTGTGTTATTTGTTGTAATTTCTTTGATAGAGCTGATGATTTGGCTTTTGAAATATTTAAAAATCTTGATTTTGAGTTCAATAGTTTCAACGTGGCTATAAGGAATGAAGGGAGCTTTAGAGCTCTTCAGGAATTTTTTGAAGGTAAATTTGATTACGATTTGAAGATAGAAATTAAAAGAGTTTTACAAAAAAAAATCGGAGATCTGACTCAAAGGGAGATATCTCATGAGCCTGACGTGCTCATAACTTTCAGTCCGGAGGATTTCACTTTCAGAGTTGAAATAAAACCTTTGTTTTTATATGGAAGATATATAAAGAGAGTCCGTAATATTTCTCAAACGAGGTGGCTTTGCGGTTTCTGTAAAGGTTTTGGATGCGAAATCTGTAACTTTAGCGGAAAGAGATTTGCCACATCTGTGGAAGAGTTGATATCCATTCCTGTAATCAGACTTTTCAATGCAAAAAATGCACTTCTTCACGGCGCTGGGAGAGAAGATGTCGATGCTAGAATGCTTGGAAATGGAAGACCTTTTGTTTTAGAAATAGTTGAACCTAAGAAAAGGAAATTAGATATTTTTGAGGTTGAAAGAGCGATCAACGAATTTTGCGGAGGTAGAGTAGAAGTAAAAAGCCTAAGATTTGCAACTTTACGCGATGTTGAAATTGTTAAGAAAGAGAGGTTCAGAAAAATATATCGTGCTAAAGTAGTTTTTGATAGAATAATAAGTAGAGAAGAGCTTGAAATTGCTCTAAAAAGAATAGTTGGAGAAATCAAGCAGAGAACCCCAAAGAGAGTTCTTCATAGAAGGGCAGATGTATTTAGATTAAGAAAAGTTTATAGAGCAGAGATTTTAGAACATTTTGGAAAAATCGCAGTTTTGAAATTCGAGACAGATGCGGGACTTTATGTTAAGGAACTCGTCAGTGGAGATGAAGGCAGAACAGAACCAAATCTCTCTAAAAAATTTAAAGCCTATGTTGAGAAATTGGATGTTTTGGAAGTCATAGAGAACTAATAATACCGACAGTTTCCGCGTTTCCCGGGACCTTTCGGAACCCAGTACAACGCGGAACGAAACGGGGCTTAACTTCCGGGTTCGGAATGAGTCCGGGTGTTTCCCCCGTTTCTATGACCGTCGGCAAAATACTTCTTTCTACACGATATTTAAGGTTTTGCGTTATAAATTCATTCTAATTTTAATATTATAATTTTATATAATTGGTTGTTCTGGTTCATTTAAAAAATTGAACAACTTATCAACAGTGTTAACTCCGATTTTGAGCACTTTCAAAAGTTGCAATTGGAAAATCTGTGCACTGATAAATGCATCTGCAAGTGCATTGTGCCTATATGGTGTCTTTAACTCATATTTTTTTGCAAGAGAATCAAGATCTGGTGAAACTATATATTTTTCTCCAATATATCTGCTTAGAACTCTATCTATCTTCATGATGTCAATGGTTTTTGTTTCGAGTTCTTTTAGGACAGATTTCAGAAATCTATAGTCCAACTCTACACAAAAACCAACAATTATACTTTCTTTAAGTAAATCATAAACTTTTGGAGATATCTCGTCAAAACTCGGTGCTCTCTCTAGATCCTTGCTGCTTATCCCGTGAATTTTAAGCCCTTTTACATCAAAACTTTTTGATTTTACCAAGGAATAAAATGATTTGCTCGAGAGTATCTTCAAACCCTCCATTGGGACTACTCCAATCGCTATTATTTCATCCTTATAGGGATTGAATCCTGTTGTTTCCAAATCAACAGAAGCAAACTTGGCTTCGTTGAGATTCATACTCCACTCTCCACGAAGAATCTCCCTTTTAGAAACTTTTCATAATCCTGAACAATTCTGAAAGCATCTTTCAAAATGAAGTGGTTTATTCGACCGATTTCTTTGAGCTTAACAAGATTGCCCTTCCCTTCAACCTGATTCCTGAGCCTCAAATTTTGTAAGAACTCATAGCTTTCCAGAATACTCTTCGAGTAGTTTTCACTTAGAACACCAAGTTCAGTCAATTTTAGAATTCTTTCTCTTGTATTCATGATCTCTTGTATACTATTTTCCAGAGCGAGCACTCGAGTGCAGTTCACTATAGGGTATATACCAAATTTCTTTATGTCTACTTCACTTACTCCTCTTATTCCTCCCACTTTCGGAGGTTCTAACATGACAGCATCGTTTGCGAGATATCTAAGAACTTGTGCATTTATTTTATTACTTATAAAATTCAATAGTTCATCAAGCAAATCTTTTTTACCATGAATTGCTCTTAAATCTAGAAATACAGTTAGATACCTTATGTTCTCTGGAGTAAACTTGTTCATCCATTCTTCGAACTTTTTCTTCCACTCTTCAATACTCATGCACCAATTCATTGCCATGTAACCACCGCTACACTTTGGGATTCCAACGAATTCGAGTGTATTGTTAACTATTTTTGCAAACTCTCTCAACTTATCTCCTTCTCCACTATGGATTATCATGTTATCTTGATCTGTCGCAAGTATCTGTTCCTTTCTTGCAGAACTTCCCATATTAACCCATACATAATCTACGATTTTTCCAAGTTCACTCTGATTTTCTCTTTCAACAATCGTTATTACCTTCTCTGTAAGCAGATCATAAAAGCTTGAAATTAGGAATGAAAGTTCATAGAAACTCATTCCCCTTTTTGCAAGGGCTCTTATCGTTTCTATAATTCTTTTGTTTATTGATTTCACTTCTTCTAGATTCGTGGCTCTGCCAAGTTTTCTGTGTAAGATAGAAACTGAAGTGAAAGGCTCGAATTGGGACATTATATCCTTAGCCGAAATGACACCATGGAGTTTTCCATATTTCGTCACGACGATATGGTTTATTCTCTTTGAAGTTAAGAGCTGATAAGCTTCAAAGAGTGGGCGATCAAACTCTATGTACAGAACTGGACTACTCATGTAAGCAGAAACTTTCTCTTCTTTACTTGTTCCATGTATAACGAATTTTCTGAGATCTCTATTCGTAAATATTCCAATTGGAGTCATGTCGTTCTTGACTACAACTATTGAACCAACTCCATTCAATTCCATCTTCACTGCGGCATCTCTTATAGTAGTATAAATATCACAAAATACTGGATTTTTTGTAATGCAATCAGCCACTTTTCTCAAAAGTGCATCACTGAACTCTTGTCCTTCTAAGAGCGAAATCAAACCTCTAAAATCCTTACTTGCTATTTTTTCAAAAAATTCACGAAAATTTTTGTTTTCAGACGAAATTTTGTCTATTACATCACGTTTTATAGTGAAACAAATTACATCTGAATTTGCGATTGCTTTCGATTTTCCGTAGATGCCCAATCCAAAGATGTCTCCCCTCTCGAATTCTTCGAGCAATTCTTCATCCCTATAGAGACAAACGTTACCGGAGAAAACTATATAGAGTTTTTTTGGAGAATTGGAAAAGATCAACTCACCCTCTTCAAATGCTTCGACGTCGATTTTAGTAGCAATAGTGTTTAATTCCTCTTCCGTTAGGAGATCGAAAGGCTTTATTCTCCTTATGAATTCTCTTGGAGGTAACATTAATTCATGAGTAAATCAATGTAATTTTAAAATTTTCTTCTCTCACTATCATGAATGGTAAAATTAGAAAAATTTAAATAGTGAGAAATAAAGTGATTATTGGTGATGGGATGCCTTGGCCACCTAAGGTGTTTTGGGTAGGGTTGTTGTTGATATATGGCACTGCAGTTCTTGGTTGGTTGATGGAAGCGACTATTAGAATGAACAAGATACCAACCGCAGCAATCTGGTATACAGCGATATGGGGAACTTTCTTGCTTCCTGTGATAGTCTCGGTATTGTACTTCTACTTCCCAGAGAAGGCTGACGAGAAGAGAGCAAAAGAGAAAAAGGAGGTGAAGTGAATGGCTGGAAGTGTTGACCCAATAGTTATAATTATTGTAGCCATATATCTGATTGCAGTCGTCGTAATAGGTTACTATTCCCGAGTTAGGTTGAAGAGTGCGATGGATTACTATGTTGCAGGAAGAAGGCTCGGTAGTATTGTAAACGGACTTGCTTTGGAGTCCACATATCTCAGTCCTGCTTCGATGCTCGGTTTACCAGCTTTCATATTCTTGTTGGGTTATCCATTCTGGTGGGCAATGGTTGCTATTATATGCGGAATGCCACTTGCAACTTTGTTAACAGCATCGGCTTTGAGAAAATATGCTCCAGTTAGCTTTGCAGATTACTACGCAGATCGTTATGGTGATGAAAGGCTAAGATGGTGGATAGGAATAATTGTGATCGTTGGTACGATTCTATACATAACGCTTTCGCTGGTAGGCATGGCCCTCTTCATGGTTGCAATTCTTAAAATGCCATACTTCATCGCGTTGGTTATAGGAACAATTATTACAATGTTCTACGTCGTCTATGGAGGAATGATCGCTACTAGCTGGAATGCAGCGATGCAGGCATTGGTTATGAGCTTTGCTGCAATCATTGCAGCGATAGCGATTGTTTGGCAGCTTGGAGGTCTTGAAGGTGTTTATATAGCAGCTGAGAAATCATATGCAAGGATATGGAACAGTCCAGCAAATGCTCCAGAAGTTTCGCATATTTTCACTGGAACTTGGATTGGTGTTATTGGCTGGTACTTTGTATGGCATCTTGGTTTTGCTACCATGCCCTATACAGTCGTTCGATTCTTCACAGTCATGGACATCAAGACTGCAAGGAGAAGCATCTTTTGGTGCGCGTTGATTGCAGGCGCGTTCTATGTTTCACTGCAGTTGATTGGTATAACTGCAAAGTACATGATTGAAAAGAGTCACCCAATTGCAGTTGCAGCTGGAGGGAACATGAGCGCTACAGCAGTTCTAGCATCGATTCAAAGGACTTATGGTATAGGTACTGTTACAGATTACTCGATGATAGCAGCAGTCGAAGCTCTTGGCAATCCAGTCATCCTTGGCATTTTGTGCGCAGGCGGATTAGCAATTGCGATGTCTACAGCAGCTGGATGGGCAGTCGTGGTTAACACAGTTATTGCGAGAGATTGGATGGTAAAGCTTTTGAAGTCAAAGAAGGCTGAAGAGAAACCAATTCTTTACGGAAGAATTGTGGCTTTCATATTCCTGTTGATCAGCTTCATCATTGCAATTCAGCCTCCAGCACTCGTCCTTGACTTGAGCGGTTGGGCTTTCATAGTCATAATTTGCTCCATAGGTCCTGGTTTGATTCTTGGACTCTGGTGGAAGAGGGCTACAAAAGCTGCAATGTGGTTTACAGCGATAGTGATGTTCGTTGTCAGCATGATCGCATGGATGAGAGCATACTTCATTCTTGGTCACCATGCGAGGTTCTTCCTAAACGATATAATCTTTGGAAATCCCAATGCTTTGATCACACCGCATCAAATTTGGACAGTTCCCTTGGGCTTCATATTATTCATAATAGTCTCACTGTTGACGAAGCCTCCTGAGGAGGAGAGAGTGCAGAAATACTGTGTAGAACTTACGAAGGAAGTTTAAAAAAACAAATAGAAAAATTTTGAAAAAAGTTGAATTGAATTTAAAATTTTTTTAAATATTTTTGAAGAGGTGGTTTTGTATGGAAAGTTTTAGAAAACTTTGGAAGACTGAAAAAGAAAGTCCCGAAAAATTTTGGAATGAACATGCTGAAAAGGCAATGGAAGATATTTATTGGTTCAAAAAATGGGACAAGGTTTTTGAGTGGAATTATCCAAGATTTGGATGGTTCTTAGGTGGAAAAACGAATATAGCTTACAACTGTCTCGATTACAAAGTTAGGAAGTTTTCATCTAAACCAGCTTACATCTATGAAAATCCCGAGCTTGATTTAAGTTACTCAGTCACTTATTCCCAGCTTTTTAGCATCGTAAAGAAGTTTGCATCTGCATTACGTGGATTTGGAGTTGGAAAAGGAGACAGAGTACTTCTTTATCTCCCAAATTCAATAGAGGCAGCAGCTATGCTTTTAGCTTGTGCAAGAATCGGAGCGATTTCAGTTACAGTCTTTGCAGGATTTTCACCAAGAGCAGTTGCAGATAGAATTGAATTGACAACACCGAGATTGATATTTACTCAAGATTTTGCTTCAAGGAGAGGAAAAATTGTACGACTCAAGGAGAACGTTGACAACGCACTCAATTTAGTACCTGAGATAGGAGAAAAAGTAAAAGTTGTCGTAAAGCGAGCTATGCCAGAGATCGAGATTGAACTGACAGATAGAGATTTACTTCTTAAGGATTTCCTTAAAATTGGAAAGGGTGAAAGTAGTGATTATGTAGAAATGGATGCTATGGATCCTATTTTTGTAATGCCAACTTCTGGAACCACTGCAAAACCAAAACCAGTTGTTCATGTTCAGGGAGGATATCAGCTTTGGAACTACTGGTCATCTAAGTGGATCTATGGATTGAATGAAAATGATATAATCTTTAACACCTCTGATATAGGTTGGATTGTTGGGCAGAGCTACATGATCTTCGGTCCCCTGCTTGCAGGAGCAACTTGTATCCTCTACGATGGAACTCCCGATTATCCTGAGCCTAAAGTATGGTGGGAAGCAGTTGAGAGAAATAGAGCAACTCTTATCTGGACTTCTCCAACTGGAGCTAGAATTCTTCGAAAGATCGGAGCTGATAAAGCAAAGGAGCATGATATAAGCTCCGTTCAGCGGGTGGTTTGTGCTGGAGAAGTTTTGAACCCAGAAGTATGGTTATGGCTCTACAGAGATGTTTTTGAGGAAAAAATTCCTGTAATAGATCATATGTGGCAAACAGAAACCACAGGAGCTATCTTTGGTTACCCATATGGGTTGCTTGGAAATGAAGTGAAAAAATTCATAAAGCCCGGATCTGCAGGATTACCTTTACCTGGAATCGATCCAGTTTTGATTGATGAAACTGGAAAAGAACTAAAAACGAACGAGAAAGGTATTCTGTATCTTAGAAAACCCTTCCCAGGATTGACCCCTACTCTTTGGGATAGCTTTGATAGATATGTACGTTCATATTGGGAGGTTGGTATACCAAAGCTTTATTGCACAGGTGATGCGGCTTTTGTAGATTCAGATGGCTATGTTTGGTTTACAGGCAGGGCAGACGAGGTTATAAAGATAGCAGGACATAGAATTGGAACTATAGAAGTTGAAAACGCAATTGTTAGTCATCCTGCAGTAGCAGAAGCAGGAGTTTGTGGAGTCCCGGATGAAATTCGTGGAGAAGTTGCAGCTGCTTTCGTAGTTCTTAAACAGGGAATTTCACCAAGTGAAGAACTTAAGAAGAGCATTCTTGAACATGTTAGGAAAACTTTTGGTCCGATAGTCGTCTTTAAAGACATTCAGTTTGTGAACATGTTACCCAAAACTAGGAGCGGAAAAATAATGCGTAGGGTAATGAAAAGACTCTTTCTTGGGCAAGAGCTTGGTGATCTCTCCACAATAGAAGAGGAGGCTTCAGTAGTTGAAATAAGAGAAGCTGTTGAAAAGCTAAGGAGAGTTGTATGAAACCAAGAGAACTTGCAAACGTGATCGATAAGTTCATTCATCCACAAACTTTTCCTCTCTCCTTCAAATTCGGAGATGACGAGAAAGCAAGGAAACTAAAGGATCTCGCAATCTGTCAAGTATACAACATCTCCCGTAGATATGGTTGGTTTTTAAAGTTTGACATAGAAACGACTTGTCCCCTTGGAATAATTGCTTATGGCTTTGCTGAACCAGATGAGACTTATAGAGCGGGGAAGTTAGCTTATGAAGCTGGTTATGCTATAGATGAAGAGATTGGAAAGAGATTCGAAGAAGTTGTACCAAGAGTCACAGGTTACAAATCTTGTCTCGTTGCACCGCTTGAAAGGGAAGATTTTATTGCAGATCCAGACTTCGTAGTTGTCTATGCAACACCAGCACAAATTTTACGCTTTGTTCATGCCTATCTTTATAACAAAGGTGGAAAAGTTGAAACATCTATTCTAGGCAGAGGAGCATGTGCAGAGTTTCTCGAAGCTTTCATTCACAAAAGGCTAAAGATCGTGATTCCATGTTATGGGGATCGTATTTTTGGTTTAACCCAAGATCATGAAATGGCTGTTGCTTTTCCATTCGAAATTGCAGATGAAATTGCAAGAGGTTTAGAAGAAACACACAAACGCGGAATTCGATATCCAATTCCGAACACTGCGTTGCGAATTCCTTTACCAATGATCGATAGTTATAAAAAATCAGTTGAAGCTATGCGAAAGTCTTGCAAGAGCTAGAGAAGCTCTTTCAATGGAATCAAAGAGAATACAATTTAGTTTTTTCTTCTTTTTTTCGAAATCTTCTTTCTCCGATATGTAAACAACAATTTCATCTTTGAAAAGTTCATTCATCACTTCTTCAGGGATTACCCAGCTTGGAGGAGCCACAGCATAACAAAAAACAACTACATCGACTTTTTTGTCATTTTTGAGTAATTCTAAAATTTTCTTTAGCTTTGGGATCTCTAGACCGCTAAAAGATAAATCCAAAGGGTTCTCTCTTAGTGTTAGAGGTGGAAGAATCTTTTTAAGCTCTTCTATTGTTTTATCACTAAGTTCTATGATTTTTCCCCCATTCTTCTCAAGTAGATCTGCAAAAACGATCCCGAGGCCAGCTTGTATCGTTACTATTGCAACATTGCGAACTCTTCCAAATTTCTCGAGTAAAATAGCTATATCAATCAACTCGGTTGGAGATTCAGCAACAATTGCTCCTGCTTGTTTTAATGCAGAGGTAAAAATCTTATAATCTCCTGCAATACTCCCAGTGTGGCTTAAAGAAGCTTTGTCTGCAACCCTACTTCTCCCAGCTTTCATCACAACTGCAAATTTTCCAGAACTTGTGATCTTTTTTAATTCTTCGAAGAAAGCTCTTCCATTCTCGAGTCCTTCCACATAAACTGTAACTACTCTTGTCTTCTCATCTTTGGACAAAAATTCAAAAACATCTGGAAAATCAATGTCACAACGGTTTCCAAGGTGAATTATGTAGCTGAAACCAACGTCATTGAACTTATGGAGTACATAATGACAGATTCCACCGCTTTGTGAAACAAGAGCAATTTTTCCAGGTTTCAACTTATTGAACTCTGGTGTAAAACTTGCGTTTATGCGTTGTAAAACGTTCACAAATCCAAAAACGTTTGGACCTATTATTCTAATTTTTTCACTCATTTCCATTAATTTCTTTTCTCTTTCCTTTCCCTCCTCTACTTCTGCTTCCTTAAATCCAGCTGAAACTATCAGAACTTCCTTGGCTTTTCCAATTAGATTTTCTACAGTCTCAACTACTTTCTCAGCAGGCAAAGCGATTATCGCAAGATCGATTTCTGGTAACTCTTTCAAGGATTTAAAAACCTTAAAACCATCGATTTCATATAGAGCAGGATTAACTGGATAGATTTCAATACTTCTATTTGTCTTTAAACTTTGAAGAATTGCATAGCCTACTTTTATTGGATTGTTCGAAGCTCCTATCACAGCAACTTTTTTAGGATTGAAAATTGGAGATTTTGTTTTTCTTTCAAAGTTTCTTCTTTTTCCTATTACTATCCTGGCATCGGCGACAGCATAACCATTTTCATAAACAAAAACTGGATTAAGGTCCATTTCTAAAATGTTTTCTTTTTCAACTATCTCACTCACTTTGAGTGCTAATTCAATTATTGCTTTCTTGTCAAATCTCTTCCCGCGATAATCAAATATATCTTTTGAAATTAACTCTTCAAGCATAGATTCCACGTCTTTTCTGGATACTGGAACCAGACGAATGCTATAATCTTTTAAAGCTTCGAGAAAGAAACCACCAAGGCCAATGGCTAAAAAGCTTCCAAACTGGACATCTTCAGCAATTCCAATGAAGATTTCGAGTCCTCTTTCGAGCATTGGTTGAACGTTGATACCTTCTACAAATTCAATAGAAATCAGATCTCTGAAATTCTTTAAAGCTTCTTCTTCAGATTTTACAAATCTTACTCCTCCAACCTCACTCTTATGTACTATTCTACGAGATGCCACCTTTAAAACAGCTGGAAAACCAACTAACTTTAAAGCATCGAGTAACTCTTTTTCATTCTTAACAAAAACACAGCTTGCAGTTCTTATGCCATAACTTTCCAGCAAAGCTTTTGATTCATGCTCCATTAAAAATTTAGAATATCTCTGGAGCTCTGAACTCTCCAAATACTTCTCTGAGAGCATCTGCTATTTCACCAAGCGTTGCTTTTCCTCTAACACAATCAAAGACATAGGGCATTAAATTACCATCGGTTTCAGCAACTTTTTTCAGCTTTTCCAGAGTTTTTTCTACATTTGTTTTGTCTCTATTTTCTTTGAACTTCTTCACCCTTGTCACCTGTTTCTCAACTATCTCCTTTGGAACTTTGAGGAGCTCCATGTGTATATCTTCTTCAATCTGGTATTTGTTAACTCCAACTACCGTCATTTCTCCGTTTTCAATTGCTTTCTGTTTTTCGTAAGCAGACTTCTGAATTTCTCTTTGCACAAAGCCACCCTCGATCGCTTTGATCATACCTCCCATTTCATCTATTTTCTCAATGTATTTCATTGCCTCCTCTTCTATTTTGTCAGTAAGCCATTCCAAATAGTATCCTCCTCCGAGAGGGTCGATGACATCAGCAACACCGAGTTCTTCTGCAATGATCTGTTGTGTCCTCAAAGCAATGCGAACAGCTTTCTCAGTTGGTAAGCATAGAGCTTCATCGAAGCTATTTGTGTGCAAACTCTGACAACCTCCAAGCACAGCTGCTAGAGCCTGCATCGCAACGCGAATTATGTTGAGCTCGGGCTGTTGCGCTGTGAGAGTGCAACCAGCAGTTTGCACATGGAAACGGAGCATCATCGACTGAGGTTTCTTTGCATTGAATCTTTCCTTCATAATCTTTGCCCACAATCTACGAGCAGCTCTGAATTTGGCGACTTCTTCTAGGAGATTGTTACCGGCAGAGAAAAAGAAGCTTAGCTGTGGAGCAAAATCGTCAACGTTTATTCCTCGTTCAAGCACTTTTTCAACATAAGTTATTCCATCTGCAAGTGTGAAAGCAACTTCTTGCACTGGAGTAGCACCAGCTTCTTCCATATGATATCCCGAAATGCTTATTGAATTCCAGTTTGGCATTTCTTTTGCACAAAAAACAATTATATCAGTTGCAAGTCTTAGAGAAGGTTCAGGCGGATATATATAAGTCCCTCTTGCAATGTATTCTTTTAACATGTCATTCTGTACAGTTCCACGAAGCTCAGCTATACTAGCTCCTTGCGATTGGGCAACTATTGCATACATGGCAAGAATTTGAGCACAGGTTGAATTGATCGTCATCGAAGTTGATACCTTTGCCAGAGGAATGCCATCAAAAAGAGTTTGCATATCTTCTATTGTCGATATTGCAACACCTACCTTTCCAACCTCTCCAAGAGCCATGATATGGTCGCTGTCGTATCCAATCTGTGTTGGTAAATCAAAGGCTACACTTAGACCAGTTTGTCCCTGGGAAAGTAGGAACTTATATCTTTTGTTTGTCTCCTCTGCAGTTCCAAAACCAGCGTATTGGCGCATTGTCCAAAACCTACCACGATACATTGTCGGATAAATTCCGCGGGTAAAGGGATAAACACCAGGAAAGCCTAGTTTTGAATATTCTATACTCACATTTTCTGGAGTGTAAAGACGATCTACAACAAATCCAGAGCTGACTTTGAACTCTTTCTTTCTTTCCGGAGCTTTTTTAACGAAAGGTTCAACGATTTTTTCTTCCCAATCTTTTTTATTCATAACCTCACCCCAATCTTATTAAAGGCGAATCTTTCGTAACTTTATCTCCAACATTAACAAGAATTTCCACAACTTTACCACTCATAGTCGATTTTATTGGATTTTCCATCTTCATAGCTTCTATCACTGCTACGGTATCTCCTTCTTTAACTTCATCGCCTACTTTTAAAAATATCTTTGTTATCATCCCATTCATGGGTGCTTTTATCACCTTACCCTCTATTTTTTCAACTCTCTCCACTTTTTCGACTTTTTTCTCTTTTGGTGGTTCAACGCCAATACTCTTGACCTCTACTTTAGGCTTCATTTCGACTAAAGCTGTTTTTCCATTCACCTTAACTTTAAAAAGGTTCGCGCCAACTTCCTCGATCTCAACTTCGTAAACTTTTTTACCGAATTCAACCCTATATATCATAACATCACCCTTGCTGAGATTTTCCAGAGCTTTGGAGTTTCTTTTATTTCAATTGGTCTCTCTTTCTCTTTCAAATACTTATGAATTGCTGTTAATGCGATCACAAACTCTTCTGGCGTCATAAGCATCACACAGGAATGTTATCATGCTTTTTCGCAGGTAATTTCTCCCTTTTACTCTCGAGAATCCTTATAGCTGAGATTATCTTTACTCTTGTAAATTTCGGATCTATGACATCGTCGATATAGCTACGTGCAGCAGCTCTATATGGGTTTGCAAATTTTTCTCTGTACTCTCTAATCTTTGAGTCTCTCATCGCTTTTGGATCACTCGCACTAGAGATTTCTTTCCTGAAAACTATTTCCGCAGCCCCTTCTGGCCCCATAACTGCGATTTCTGCATTTGGATATGCGTAAACTATGTCAGCACCGAGATGTTTGCTCCCCATTGCGAGATATGCTCCTCCATATGCTTTCCTTACTATCAGGGTCACCATCGGAACTGTTGCTTCGCTATAAGCAAAAAGAATCTTTGCTCCGTGCCTTATTATACCGCCGTATTCCTGCTCTATTCCTGGTAAATATCCAGGAACGTCAACAAAGGTTATGATCGGGATGTTGAAACAATCGCAAAAGCGAACGAATCTCGCAATTTTATCGCTACTGTCTACATCGAGACAACCTGCAAGGTGTGCTGGATTGTTAGCGACTATTCCAACACTATAACCATCTAATCTCGCAAAACCAACTATTGCATTTTGGGCATAATACTTGTGAATTTCAAAAAACTCATTGTTATCAACTACTGTGGTTATGATTGTATGCATGTCATAGGGCTTCTGTGGATCTTCAGGAATTATTTCGTAAATTTCAGGTGTTAAACGTGAAGGACTATCGTTACTTTGAATTCTTGGAGCATCTTCCATATTGTTTAGTGGTAGATAGCTCAGAAGTTTTCTAACGAGTTTCATTGCTTCCTCATCGTTCTCAGCGACGAGATGACAATTTCCACTTTTAAATGCATGCGCCTCCCAACCACCGAGTTCAAAAGATGTAACGTCTTCACCAGTAACAGCTTTAACGACAGCAGGGCCTGTTATGAACATGTAACAGTTCTGATTCTTTGTCATAACTATAAAATCTCCAATAGCTGGACTATAAACAGCACCACCAGCACAAGGACCAAGGATTACGCTTATTTGTGGTATAACACCACTTGCCAAAGTATTACGGTAGAATATGTCTCCATAGCCTTTCAAAGCATCTACACCCTCTTGAATTCTTGCACCTCCACTATCGTTTAAACCAACCACTGGAATTCCAATCTTCATTGCAAATTCAAGGAGATAAGCAATCTTGTAACCATGCATTTCTCCAAGACTACCCCCCATGACTGTAAAATCCTGAGCAAAGACGGCCACAGGTCTCCCATCTACAGTGCCATAACCTGTGACTACACCATCAGCAGGTAGATCCATCTTGTCAAGGCCGAAGTCTGTGTTTCTCTTTTCAACGAAGGGATTCAGTTCTACAAAACTACCAGGGTCAAGAAGAATATCTATTCTTTCCCTCGCAGTTAGTTTTCCCTGTTCATGCTGTTTCTCTATCCTCTCCTCTCCCCCCATTTTTAAAATTTTCTCTCTTTTCTTATAAAGCTCCTTTAATGCCTCCATCTTAACCCTCCACAAATTCTAAAAGAACACCATGTGTGCTTTTTGGATGTAGAAATGCGACTTTCTTTCCTCCAGCACCAATTCTAGGTTTTTCATCGATAAGCTTTATTCCCGACTTTTTTGCAATCTCAAGGGATTTCTCTATGTTTTCAACGTTGATAGCAATATGATGAATCCCCTCTCCACGGGAAGCTATGAATTTTGCTATTGCAGAATCTTCAGCTGTTGCTTCGAGTAGTTCAATCTTGCTCTCCCCAACCGGGAGCATCGCAACCTTTACCTTCTGTTCCTTCACTTCCTCAACTCCTTTAACTTTCAATCCTACCCCTTCGAAAGTCTTTTTTGCCTCTTCAAGACTTTTAACAGCTATTCCAATATGGTCTATCTTCACAAGAATCACCTCTCGAGTCTCGAAACCTCTTCTCTTATAAAATCTGCAATTTCACCAATTCTCGTACCTGGTCCAAAGATAGCAGAAATTCCGAGATTTTTAAGCATTTTTGCATCTTCTTTTGGTATTATTCCTCCAACAATTACAACTAAATCTTTTCCTGGTCTTAAACCTCTTTTCCTGAGCTCTTCTATTACAATTGGAATGAGCTCCAAATGTGCGCCACTGAGAATGCTCAGTCCAAGAACTTGAACATCTTCCTGTAAAGCAGTTTCTGCAATTTCTGCAGGAGTTCTTCTTATACCTGTGTATATGACTTCAAAACCCGCATCTCTCAAACCCCGAGCTACAACTTTTGCTCCCCGGTCATGACCATCAAGCCCGGGTTTCGCTACGAGAACTCTTATCCTTTTCATCTCAAGCATAAAAATACTCATTTAGAGAATTTAAAAACTTAACTCTTTATATCGAACATCTCATCTCTTCTTCTTCCATTTTACAAAATCTGGAAAGAATTTCAAAAAAGCATTATAATAAGTAAACTACGTTTTTAAAAGCTCTAAATTTGTGAGGAATCATGATCCAATGATCTAATCACCCCACTTTGGTTTCCTCTTTTCCAGAAATGCTTCTATACCTTCTTTAGCAAATTGTGAGGTTGAATGCAATGCGATTGTCTCTGTTGCGTATTGCAGCGCAGAAAAATCTTCCATGAAAATTTGAGTGTAGAAAAAGCGTTTACCTGATTCTAGAACTTCAAGCGGAAATCTCGCAATTTTTTTCGCAAATTCTTCTGTCTCAATCTCCAGCACTTCATCTTTTACAACTTTGTTTACAAGACCAATCTTAAGTGCCTCTTCAGCATCTATTGGCTCTCCCAGAAATCCAAGCTCAAAAGCCTTTTTTCTATTAACGTTTCTACTCACAAAAGTGATCGGCGTGAAACAGAAGAGACCAATGTTCACACCAGGAGTGGCGAATTTTGATCTCTCTGAAGCTATTGCTAAGTCGCATGCAGCAACCAGCTGACAGCCAGCCGCGTAAGCAACACCTCGAACCATAGCGATGTAGATTTGAGGAGCGTTACGAATAGCATTCATGACCTTGAAACATTGTAAGAAGAGTTTCTCTACATCAATAGCATCCTTTTCAAGAATTTCTCTCAAGTCATGTCCAGAAGAGAAATTTTTTCCTGCCCCAGCGAGAACAATAGTGTTGACCTTTCTCTCTTCTGCGATCTTTCTTATCAATTGCTCCAAGTTTTTAAGAGTTTCAAGAGATAGTGGATTGATCTTTTCAGGATTGTTCAAGATCAATTTTCCGACTTTCCCCTTTTCTTCATATATAACTCTCATAAAGACTTTTCTCAATCTACAATAAAAACTTTTTTAATTTTTTAAATCTTTTTAATATCTAATTCTGATGATTCGAAAAAGTAAAGGTTAAATAAGAAAAGAAATGTGATTGATTTGGTGATGGAATGCCTGCTGTGGTTGGTGTTGGTTACTACGGATTTAACACAAACACACCAGATATGAGCTGGAAAGAAATCATGTACGAAGCTGCGGTACGTGCGTACGAAGATGCAGGCATAGATCCTAGAAGAGACGTAGACAGCTTTGTAACTTGTGCTGAGGATTTCTATGAAGGATTTGCAATCTTCGATGAATTCGTTCCGGATCAGCTTGGTGCTGTTGTGAAACCAACCTGTACCGTTTGTGCAGACTTCCTTTACGGGCTTGCAACAGCTTATATGCAAATCGAAAGTGGTCTCGCAGACATCGCTGTTGTAGAAGCGCATAGTAAGGCAAGTGATATGAAAACTTTTGGAGAAATAATAAGGCATGCTATGGATCCGATTTGGCTTAAGGGAGTTACTAGAGCACATCCTTATTACTTCGCAGCGCTTGAAATGAGCTACTACATGAACAAATATTGTATAAGTGAGGAAGCTATTGCAGAAGTCGTGGTTAAAAATAAAGGAAACGCAATTCTCAATGAATCTGCACCTTATGGGGCAAAATTAACTGTTGAAAGTGTTTTGAATAGTCCATTTGTTTTCTACCCAATGAGAAAAATCGAAATTGCTGAAAGAGCTGATGGTGCTATTGTTTTTGTTGTGGCAAGAGATGAAATTGCAAGAAAAATAACAGACTCTCCTGTTTGGATCAAGGGGATTGGATGGTGGAGCGAAACGAGTAGCTATGACACTAGGAGTTTTGAAGCTCTTTATGCTTACAAAGCTGGAAAAATGGCTTATAAAATGGCTGGAATTGAAGTTCCAGTAAAAGAAATCGACATTGCGGAGATCGACGATAGATTTGCTTTCAAAGAATTGCAACACATTGTAGCTCTACAGCTTGCTGGTAAATTTGAAGTATGTGAACTCATGCGTGAAGGTTACTTCTCGAGAAATGGATCTTTACCTGTGAACGTTTCTGGTGGTAATCTTGGTGTTGGAAATCTCCTCGAAGCTACTGGTGCACAAAAATCGCTCGAAGTTGTTTTACAGCTTCGTAGAGAGGCAGGGAGAAGGCAGATTGATTGCGAATTAGGAGTAGCGCAATGCTGGCGTTATATACCTACTGCGAGTGGAGCTGTAGCGGTTTTTGGGGTGTGAGATATGGAGGTCGAGGTTATTAAAGGTTTGAAGTTTCACAAAAAGCAAGATGTTGCAATTGTTGGAGCAGGAATGACAGCTTTCAAGCGTAGAATGCTTGAAACTGGTAAGGAACTCTCTTATTATGCTGTTAAGCAAGCTTTGGAAGAGGCTGGGCTCGATATAAAGGATGTAGAGATGGTTGTACTCGGGTCAGCTCCTGATGCTTTTGACGGTATATCGCTGAAGGAAGAATACTTGCTCGAAGGTGCTGGAGGTTGCGATCGTCCTTACATGAGATACTTTGTCGGAGGTGGAACTGCAGTCTTCGCCCCCATCGCTGGTTATTGGCATGTAGCAAGTGGTTTAGCCGATGTCTGCTTAGTAGTTTGTGAGGAAAAAATGTCTTGTTGTCAACCTCATCCCCAGTCTGCTTTCAAATATATCTGGGACCCAATTCTCGATAGACCACTTAAGCCAAATTTGATATGGATATTTGCTTTAGAAATGCGTCGTTATATGCATGTTAACAATGTCAAACATGAGGATATAGCTCTTGTTTCGGTGAAAAACAAAGCAAATGCACTCGACCATCCTTGTTCACATGTTGCAGGAAAAATAACTGTCGAAGACGTACTCAACAGTGAACCTATGGCATTACCTGTGCGAAGACTTGACGTATCGCCGCCAAGCGATGGAGCAGCTGCGTTGGTAATGGTTGCTCCGCATATAGCAAGACAGTTGACTGACGATCCTGTGTGGGTTACGGGAGTTGGCTGGAATCTTGACACAACTCACTGGACAAATCGTGACCTTTATTTCCCACGTTACACTGCTGAAGCTGCAAGAATGGCATACCGGATGGCTCACATAACCGATCCGAGAAAGCAGATAGATGTAGCTGAGCCATATGATCCATTCGATTACAAGGAATTGCATCACATGGAGGGTCTTGGTCTAGCAAAAAAGGGAGAAGCTCCGATTCTCACAAAAGAGGGGGTTACAGCGAGAGATGGAGATTTACCAGTTTGTCCATCAGGTGGTTTACTGGGTGTTGGAAATCCAATCTCTGCAGCGATGGGTGTTAAGGTATGTGAGATTTACTGGCAATTGGCTTACAGGGCTGGAAAAAGGCAAGTAGCGAAGGAAGTGACCACTGGGATATGTCAAGCTTGGGGAGATCTGATGCAAATTGGAACTGTCATGGTAATGTCAAATAAGAGGTGATATCATGGCAGTTGGAAAAAAGGAGATTTCATGCCCTCCATCTGCGGAAGGAACAGGTTTAAGTGATGCTGACATAAGCCAGAAAAATGTGACATATTTCGAAGATCATCCAAATTTAGCCTATTCTTGGACAGCTGGCCAAGCAATGAGCAGATTTTTGAATGAACTGAAGAATGGAAAGTTAATAGCGACGAAGTGTGAAAAATGCAGACGTGTAATCTTCCCTCCACGCATATACTGTGAGCTCTGCTACAAGCCAATAGATGATTGGGTTTACATCAAGGACACAGGTGTTGTGCAAACTTTTTCGATCTCCTTTATCGATCCAGATGCAAAGCCATTAGAAAAGCCAGTAATCGTTGCTGTAATAACGATAGATGGTGCATCCCCAAATATGGGAATTATGCACATAATTGACGAGGTTGAACCTGAAAAAGTTTACATCGGCATGCGTGTAAAAGCAGTTTGGAGACCTGAAAGTGAGAGAAAAGGGACAATAACAGACATAAAATACTGGAAACCATTGGAGGGATGAAAATGATAGATAAGATTGTTGATCCTGAGAAACTTCGCCACTTCCCACCTGGTGGTGGAAAAATAGAGCTTTATTGGCTTTACACAAGTGGTAAGGCTGGAAATGAGTTCTTCAGAAAGCTTAGAGAAGGAAAATTTATTGCAGCAAGATGTAAGAAGTGCGGAAGACGCTATTTCCCACCAAGGATTTTCTGTGAATTTGATTTCAGTGAAACAGAGTTTTTCGAAATCAGCGGAGAAGGTTGTGTGGAGGCTTTTACGATTGCAAAACTCGACTTGAACGAGAATCCAATGGAAGAAATAATCGCTCTTATAAAACTCGAAGGAACCGATGGGAGGATACTACATCTCATCGGAGAAGCAAAGGATGTCTGCATTGGGATGAAAGTTAAACCTGTGCTGAAAAAAGTAGATGAAATGACGGGAACTATTAGTGACATAAAGTATTTCAAGCCAGTTTAATTTTTTATTTATTAAAGGTGGATATTATGGAATTTGAACTAAACGAAGAGCAGAGAATGATAGCGAACACAGCAAAGGAAATTGCGGAAGATTTTCCACCAGAATACTGGAGAGAGAAAGACGCTAATGGGGAGTTTGCAGAAGACTTCTTTAAGGCAATTGCAAAAGCTGGCTTTCTTGGAATAGTAGTTCCTGAAGAGTATGGTGGTTCGGGTTATGGATTTACGGAGTTACTCATTGCAATGGAAGAACTTGCAGCTAATGGCTGTGGAATGGCAGGAGTTTGGTATCTAGTACTAACAGAATGCTTTGGGGCGCTCACAATTGTTAGGCATGGCACCGAAGAACAAAGAAGAAAGTATTTACCAAAGATTGCTAAAGGAGAACTGGAGTTCTGCATGGCCTTAACAGAGCCGGATGCTGGAACAAATACACTGGCAATAAAAACAAGAGCTGTCAAAGAAGGTGACGAATGGATTATAAATGGAAATAAGATTTGGATAAGCGGTGCAGACAGAGCAAAAGGTATGCTAATAGTTGCGAGAACGACGCCTTTGGAAAGGGCACCGAAGAAGACACATGGTATAAGTCTTTTCCTTGCGGATTTACCAAACAAGGCTGTAAAGGTTAATCCTATTCCGAAACATGGTATAAATTATTCGAAAAGTTGTGAAGTAAGCTTTAACAATCTCCGTTTACCAGAGAGTTCTTTGATGCCACCACTTGACGAAGGATGGTATTGCTTACTCGATACGCTAAATCCTGAAAGGATGTCCTTCACAACAGCTGCGATTGGAATAAGTAGACTCGCAATCAGAAAAGCCGTGGAGTATTCGAAGCAAAGAAAAGTATTTTTAGACCCTATTGGAAGTTATCAGGGTCTACAGTTCCCAATTGCAGAGGCATATGCAACGCTTGAATGTGCGAAGCTTATGAACTTTAAAGCATCTTGGCTCTTTGATAAAAAAGCGAGCTACAGAGAAGTTGGTGCTATTGCAAACATGGCAAAAGCTGTTGCAGTTGAAGCTGGAATTAAAGCGGTTTACTGGGCAATGCAGACCTTTGGAGGCTATGGGTATGCTAAAGAATATGATGTAGAAAGGTGGTGGAGAGAGATAAATCTGATCCGCTTGGCACCTGTTACACAGCAGATGGCACTTAATTACATAGCCGAACATGTTCTTGGCTTTCCAAAGAGTTATCGATGAGTATGTCAGTCGAGATAAGGAAGGAAGATGGTATATTATGGGTTAAATTCAATCGTCCTGAAGCTTTGAATGCTATAAACGAAGATCTTGTAAAGGGACTGAGAAGAGCTATTGAATCTGCTAGGGAAGACAAAGAAGTTAGAATGATGGTCCTAACCGGTGAAGGTAGAGCTTTCTGTGCAGGAGCAGATGTGAAGATGTTCGCTAAAATTGATGCTTATAAGGCAAGAGAGATAATAGAAGATCTAGGAAAAGCTCTCGAAGATCTTGAAGATTTAGAAATCCCCGTCATCGCAGCAGTCAATGGATTAGCATTGGGGGGAGGTTGTGAAATTGCGATGGCTTGCGACATCATATTGGCGAGTGATAGAGCAGTTTTTGGTCAACCTGAGATTAATCTTGGTATAATTCCCGGAGCTGGAGGTACGCAGAGGCTTGCAAGGATTGTTGGGTGGAAGAAAGCAATGGAGCTTTGTCTGACTGGGGATAGAATAGATGCGAGAGAAGCTGAAAAAATTGGGCTTGTAAATAGAGTTGTTCAACATGAAAAGCTCATTGAGGAAGTTAAGATTTTGGCTGAGAAACTCAAAGCAAAATCTCCAAAGGCTTTGATGTTGGTAAAGCAATCGGTAAACAGAGGATTTAAGAGAAGCCTTAAAGATGGTATAGAATATGAAAGAGACCTCTTCGCCCTATCTTTTGCAAGTAAGGATGCTGAAGAAGGAATAAGAGCTTTTGTTGAGAAAAGAGCACCGAAATTCGGAACTAGAGAATGAGAAGAGTTTTAATTTTTGTGATTATTTTTACCTTTTTAATCTCTGGCTGTGTTCAGCAGAAGGAAGATAAGGAAGATAAAGAGATAAAGATTGGAGTTCTCGTACCTAAGACAGGTGAATTTTCTTCAGCTGGCATTGTTATGGAAAATGCTGCTAAATTAGCTGAAAAGCATGCTAAAGAAATCTTTGGGGTCAACATCAGAGTTGTAATTGCAGATTGTGGTGACAAACCTGAGACCGCAAAGACGGCTTTCGTCTCTCTTGCTCAACAAGGAGTAGTCGCAGTAGTTGGCGCCTATTCGAGTCCACAAGCTCTTGTTGTTGCAGATACAGCTAATGAATTGAAAGTCGTTTACATCGCTAGTGTAGCTTCTGCAGATTTGGAAAGCAAGATTAGAGAAGGGAATAGATATGTTTTTAGAAATGCATACAACACAAGTTATTGGGGAGTTCTTGCAGCGGAATTTCTTAGAATAACCAATGCAAAGAGCTACTATCTCATTGGCTACGATCCACTACGCACCTTTAACACAGCAATGTTTATTTTGATCAAGAATTCAACAAAAGCAGAATTAAAAGGAGAGGATTGGTTCAAGTCACCAAGTGTCGCTCCTGAAGATTATAAAAGAGCTGTAGAAAAAGCATTGATAAGTGATGCAGAAGTAATAATCCTTGGTGATCCTGGAGCGACGAGTGTGAGCTTTGTTAGAGAATACGCGATGAAAGGAGGGAAAGCAACAATTTACTCTGTAGGTGGAACACTTGCTTTAATGAGTGTACTTAGGGGACTGGGAATAGATAATATTGCTTTTCAGGCTGCAGCAATCGAGGGGGAGGAGAAGACGAAACTTACGAAGAGATATTTCGAGAACTATAGAGAAATTTTTAAAGAAGATGCTAACAACTATGCGGGACTCCTCACTTATGATGCAATTCTAATAGTTGCACAGGCTAAAATGAAAGGAAATCTGATTGAAGAACTCGAAAAAGGAAGTTTTTTTGGTGCTGCTGGAATTTACACTTTTGAAAACCATCAAGCCCAATGGGGCAGTGAGAAGCTCAGAGGTAGCATTGGAATCTTTCGTAGTGGAAAAGTAGAAATACTGACATGATATCTGAAATTTTCACTTCAGCTTTTTACACAGCTTTCTCCATTTCCATACTCCTCTGCTATCGTGTTGGAAAAATCCTTAATCTTTCCTTTGCATCTTTCTTTACTCTTGGAGCTTATCTGAGTATCTTGAATCCATTGCTTGCAATTCCTTTTGGAGCTTCTGCGGGATTTATTTTACATAAGCTAACAAAAAAGCTAAGCATAGCAAATGCTACTATTTTTTCGCTTGGTTTCGCAATTGCAATTGAAGAGATACTTAGAATCTACTTTAGAACTGAGTATATAATTCTTCCAGTTCAAAAAATCACTCTTTTTGGTGAGATGGTAGTAGGATCTCATGCTATTTCTGGACTAATCTCAACAGCCTTTGTGACTATCTTTTTATGCTTCTTATTAAGCAAAAAGTCCATAAATTTGAGAGTGATGGAAGAGGATTTAGAACTTGCAGAGATATATGGTGTTAGAACCGAAAGATTGAGACTAATCGTTTTGACAATAACAGGCACACTTATCGCTTTTCTTGGGAGTCTTCATAACCCAGGAATAGTTTATCCAACTCTTGGCTGGCAATACTTAATATTTTCAGTAATAATCGCAACTCTTGCAAATATTTTTGAGAGAGCATATCTTTTTGCGATTTTATTCGCATTTGTGATAACATGCTTACCAAAATTCTTTTGATCACCTTATTTTTGTTATTTCCACTCTTTCTTGGTTATTACACTACTTTTATCGCTCTAATCTCTATCATACTTGGGATCTTAACAATTTCATGGCATTTCATGGAAAAGGAGATTGGTTGGGTTAGTTTTGGACATTCGGTTCCATTTGGAATTGCAGCATATCTTCTCGCCTTAAATCCAACACTTCTCTTTCTCACTCCTTTTATTTTCTTAATTTTTTTGTTTTTTTCTTTTTTTGGAAGAAGACTCTTTCCTTTTGCAACTTTCATAGCTTCTATTGCACTTTGGAACGTTTCTCACTATTTTGTTTTAAACGGAAAAGGTGGTGAAGAAGGCTTTGGAGTTCCATTTTCAATGTCTTTGGGGAATCTATACACACTTTCAATGGCTCTTTTGCTCTTCTGTTATGTTTTCTTTGAAATAATTTCAAAATCGAATCTGGGATTGAAGATAAAAGCAGTTCGTGATGATGAAATTGCAGCAAAAAGCGTTGGAATCGACCCAATTCGTTTTAAAATCGTTGGTTTCTTTTTTTCAACAACATTCGCTTCGGTAGCTGGAGTTTTACATGCAGTTAGCTTCTCACACGTTTCACCAAGTGTATTTTCTCCCTTCTACGCTCTTTTTCCCTTTGTAGTCTCAAAGATCTCTTTCGATAAACGCTGGGCTTGCATAGTTGGCAGTTTTGTTATAGTCTCTTTGAGTCACTCTCTTTCCGCATTTTTACCAGAAACACATTATATTCTTTATTCAGTGGTTTTAATGATGATTGCGGTTGTGAAGAAAAATGCTGAGAATTTGTGATCTTTCAAAAGTTTATGGACGAACTGTAGTCCTTCGTGGGTTAAATCTTGAATTAAAAGACGGTATTTATTGTTTTTTTGGTCCAAATGGGAGTGGTAAAACAACACTTTTGAGAATAATTTCTGGTTTCGAAAAACCAAGTTGTGGTAGAGTCTTTTTTGAAGGTAAAGAGATAACTGGGCTATCTCCGCAAAGAATAGTGAAAATGGGAATAGCTATCGCATTTCAATTACCGAGGGTTTTCTGGAATCTAGATGTTGAGCAAAACATATTTTTGGCTTGTATGGATAAAAAAAAGGTTAAAGAAGTTGTAAAAACTTTTAGACTGGAGGAGGATGTAAAAACTATTGCGAAAAAATTGTCACAAGGAAAAATAAAGCTTTTACAGATCTCAATGTCTTATGCAACTAATCCAAGATTGCTTTTACTAGATGAACCCTTTGCAGGACTCGATGTTGGGAACGTTAGACTTTTAATCGAGATCTTGAAAGAGCTAGTAGGAAAAAAGTCTATGATAATAACTTCTCATAGACCCAAGTTATTACGTGGAATTGCTAACAAATTCTTTGAAATTAGGGGTGGTAAGATTGCTGGAAGCTATGAAAATCCTACTTGAAAAAAATTATAGGATAATTTTGAATTTTGTTGATTTCAAACTAGAAAAAGGTATCACACTCATATCTGGGCCAAATGCCAGTGGAAAGAGCTCACTTTTAAAAGTCCTTGCAGGCATTTTCATCCCAGATATGGGTAAAGTCTTCCTCGATGGTAAGGACATAACTCTTCTACCTCCAAGTGAGAGGGTCAAGCTTGGAATTGTTCTCGCTCCTGAGAGGATGAAGATAGCGCTGAATTTAACAGTTGAAGATAATCTTCGATTTTCAGACGTTGAGAAAGCCTATGAATTCTTTCCAGAATTAAAAAAGATTTCTAAAAGAAGAGGAAAAGATTTAAGTGGTGGGGAGCGACAGATGGTCGTTCTTGCAAGAGCTTTGGCAATGGATTGTAGATTTCTTCTTCTAGATGAACCATTCCAAGGATTGCATGGAGATATCAGAATTAGGCTTATAAGGATAATTAAAGAGATTTCAAATCGTGCAGCAGTAGCTGTTGTAACACATGATGAGATTGAAGAAGTTCTAAAAATTGCAGAGAAAATTTATGTTCTTGTCAGCGGTAAGACAAAATTTTCAGGAAATAGAGAGGAGGGAGAGATAGTTATAAAAGAGATGTTTCTATGAATTCATGTTTTCTAGAGAAAAATTTTTAGTAGATATCAAAAACTTTTGTTGTGATCAGGTTTATCGGTAAACCTTTGGAAATAGCAGAGGAAAAGGAAATAACTTTGATCATCAATGGGAGATGTTATTACCTAGCCTGCACACCGAAGATGCTAAAAGAACTTGCAATAGGTTTTTTAGTTTCTGAAGGACTTGTAAGAAAGATCGAGGATTTGAGTGTCGAAATTTTTGATGACACTGTTATTGTGAAATCTATGAGGTCAAAAGAGAATTTTGAAGCCACTGAAGTTAAGATAAAAATAGATGAAAAAATAGAATGTCGTGTAAAATTTAAACTTGAAGATCTTCGAAGGAGTCTCTCCTTGCTCGAAATCGAAGAGTACAGAAGAACAAGAGGATACCATGTAGCAGCTGTAGTTGGAAAAAACCAATTTTTCAGAGCTTATGATGTTGGCAGACACAATGCAGTGGATAAAGCGATAGGACTTGCAAAACTTAACAAAGCAAATCTCGACGAGTATTTTCTATTACTCTCTGGTAGAATCTCAGTTGGAATTGCAAGAAAGTGTTTAAATGCTGGAATTCCTTTAATCGTTTCAAAAGCTGCGATTTTTGATTCTGCAATAGATTTCTGCAAAAAAACAGGATTGTCAGCAGTTTCTTTTGCCACAAACATGGCAATTGGTAACGCAATCGAATAGTTTTTATTGAGAGTCATCGAAGTATTTATATGCTTGTCAAAGTTTATTTCCCTGATGGTCACCTTGAAAAACCGATATGGGATGCGCTTGTGAGCGCTGGTTACAGACTTGGAAAAAGCGAAAGAGGGTATCTCATAGATGTTGATCATCCAAAACTCATCTTCAAACAAGTTCGTCCTCAAATAATGCCTCTTTATGTAGAACTTGGAAAAGGTGATGCTGGAATAACTGGTGGAGATATACTTGAGAATTGGAATTTGAAAATGGAGCTAAAAAATGTAGTAATTCTTGACATATTACCACTTCGTCCTACTAAATTAGTTGCAGCGATATCAGAAGAAGTTTATCCAACTGTTAGAAATCTAGAGGATTTTAAAGCTCTAGTTGGTAGTAAAAGAGTTTATATCGCTTCTGAATTCCCAGAAATTGCGAGAAAATACGCAGAAAGTCATGAACTAAACGCAGTGATTTTTGACCCAATAGGAAAAACAGAAGCTTCAATTCTTCCACCCCTTCCTGAGGCTGATTTGATAGTAGAAGTAACCGAGTTCGGCACAACTTTGAAAGAGAATAGGTGCAGAATAATAGATGTTATAAGAGAAGTTCAATCCGTCTTCATAGCAAACAAGGAATCACTGGAAAATCGGGAAAAAAGGGATATATTAGAAAATCTTGTAACAGACATAAAAGAAGTGATAAATTCACGAAACCTCGTTAGCTTGTATTTCAATGTTCCAGAAGAGCAGAATTTGAGAAAAATTGTCGAATATCTCATGAGTAAGGGTTTTGATCCTACAATATCTCCACTTGCAAAGGGAGCTGCTGCTGTACACATAATCGTAGATAGGGCTATGGTGAAGTTCTTAAAACCTGTGCTGAGAAACATGGGAGCAAAGAGAATTGGAACGAGCCCAGTTATAACATTTGGGGACTGAATCGCTATGAAAATTTTGGTAGTCCAGAAAATATAATCCAAAAAATCTTGATATTTGAAATCTTTAGGGAAAAATGGCAAAAAAGAACATAGATTCAAGATTTGAAGTTGAGATTTTGAGCAAAGTTCTTAACTCCATGGCTGAAATTCAAGCATGCAAAACATTGAAGTCCTTCTAGAAGCTTTGCCATTCATAAAAGAGTTTCATGGCACTACTATGGTTTTTAAAATTGGTGGACATGCGATGCTGAGTGATGAAATCCTCGAAGAAACTGTTAGAGATATACTTTTGCTTCACTACATCGGAATAAGACCTGTAGTTGTCCATGGCGGAGGACCAGAAATTACGGAAAAGATGGAAAAACTTGGTTTGAAGCCAAAATTCATAGAAGGTTTGCGGGTTACAGATAAAGAAACGATGGAAGTCGTTGAGATGGTTCTTGATGGTAAAATAAATTCAAAAATAGTCTCTATGTTCATAAAAAATGGAGGTAAAGCAGTTGGATTGAGCGGAAAGGATGGATTACTAGTAGTTGCACAAAAGAAACTGATGAAACTTAAAAAAGGATCTGAGGAGATAATGGTCGATCTTGGTTTTGTTGGAGAGACCAAATTCGTCAATCCAAAAATTTTACAAATTCTTCTTGAAAACGGTTTTATTCCTGTTATTTCCCCGGTTTCTGCAGATCTTGATGGTAACATCTACAATCTGAATGCTGACAATGTTGCTGGTGAAATTGCAAGTGCTTTGAAAGCTAAGAAGCTCGTAATGCTAACCGATGTTCCTGGAATTCTCAGAGATATTGGAGATAAAAATTCTCTTATATCTAGAATAAAGCTTTCAGAACTCGAAGAGATGCACAGAGGAGGATTATTGAAAGGAGGAATGTTACCAAAATTCGATGCAATTGCGAAAGCTTTGCAGGGGGGAGTTGAAAGGGTTCATGTTATCGATGGTTCAAGAAAAAATGCAATTCTACTTGAACTATTTACAAGGGAGGGTATAGGTACAATGGTGGAGTTATGAAAATAGGCGTGCAGCCAGATGTTCGTCAGAGTCCAAAAGAAGCTTTCGAGTTCATCGCAGATAGTGGTTTCGATCACATCGAGATTCTGATGGACCATCCATTTTACTCTTTAGAATCACTCAACTACAACGAACTGATTGAGCTTATTTGGAGTTACGATGTTGAATTACTAATCCACGCCCCTGCGACAAGTATGAATTTTCTTTCAATAAGCAAAAGCTGGAGAAAGGCAAGCTATGAAGAAATGAGAAAAGTTATCTACTTGGCAGACAAATGTTGTGCTGAAGTTACCACATTCCATCTCGGTTGGAATCCAGTAATCATAAATAACGGGAATTTTTATTTTAATTATGAAATCTTCGATAGACATAATGAAAAAATTTTAAAAGAGGAGTTGAAACCCTTTCTGAAACAGTGTCCAGTTCTTCTCGCTCTTGAGAATACTATTTCTTTCAAAGGTGGAATTGAGAGATCTTTGGATGATATCATTAGTGAAACCAATCTAGCGCTAACCCTAGATGTTGGACATTACAATATTCAAAAATGTGATTTTTTCATTGAAAATTTCAAAAGAGTTGTCAACATCCATTTGCATGATAACGATGGTAAAAGAGATGAACATCTTGCCCTTGGTAGAGGTAACGTTGATCTTAGCATTTTTCCTTTGGAAAGCTTTGACCATTATTTTACAATTGAAACTCGTGAAATAAATTCAATAATTGAGACGAGAGATTATTTAATCCACTACTTGAACGATTTTCATGATCGCGAAAGAACTCGAGTTCGAAGGACATCTGATCGATTCGATGATATTTCCAAAAGTTCTCGATTTAATTCTTGATCTTGAAGGAGAATTCGAAATAGTAGAATTTAGAATCGGTAAAAAGAAGGAAGATTACAGTTATGCGAGAATTATTGTATTTGGAGAGAATGAAGAACATCTAAACCTTATTTTGAAGGAGTTGCACAAGATGGGTGCAAAGATTCCGGAATCAGAGGAAGTTGAGGTCTCTCCTGCTCCAGAGGACAAGGTTTTACCAGATAACTTCTATGTGACAACTAACAACAGAACCTTCATCCATCATATAGGAAAGTGGGTTGAAGTTGAAGGAATAGCTATGGATAGAGTTATAGTGCTGAAGAATGGAAAAGCCATCTGTTTACCAATAAATGAAGTAAAAAAAGGAGATCTTGTGGTAATTGGGGAGAGAGGAGTTAGAATAATCCCGCCTGAAAGGCCTAGGAAGTCAACTTATTTTGAGTTCATGGGGGGAAAAGTTTCTTCAGAGAGACCAACAGAAAAGATGATAGAGATTATAGCTAGAGAAATCGTGGAACTTAAGAGGGTTGGTGGAAAAATTGCTGTAGTTGCAGGACCAGCTGTAAATCATACTGCTGCAAGAGATGCGCTTGCAGGATTAATAAGGGACGGTTTCGTCGATCTCTTACTTTCCGGAAACGCTTTAGCTGTACACGATATCGAGATCTCAATCTTTGGAACTTCTCTAGGTATGGATATAAAGAGTGGTAAACCTGTACCCGGAGGAAATAGGCATCACTTATACACGATAAGCAAGATCATAGCAGTAGGTGGTATAAAAAACGCAGTTGAAAAAGGAATGGTGAGAGATGGAATAATGTTCGAATGTATTCGTAAGAGAATTCCGTTCATCCTTGCTGGTTCAATCAGAGATGATGGTCCTCTGCCGGAAGTCATAACAGATGTTATGATTGCGAAGGCAGAGATGAAAAAAGCTCTTGAAGGCATAGACATGGTTTTAATGCTTGCAACTACTCTTCACAGCATTGCAGTTGGAAATTTACTCCCTTCATGGGTTAAAACAATATGTATTGACACAAATCCAGCTACTGTAATGAAACTGATCGATCGTGGGACATATCAGGCGATCGGCGTTGTAACTGATGTTGGACTTTTTTTACCAACCCTATACGCAAAGGTGAAAGAAATAGCTCATTCTTAATTTAATACTTTTTATAAAGAGTCGCGAATTCTGAATAGAAAAATTGAACC
The DNA here is from genome assembly GCA_025057895.1 of Archaeoglobaceae archaeon. Classification (GTDB taxonomy): domain Archaea; phylum Halobacteriota; class Archaeoglobi; order Archaeoglobales; family Archaeoglobaceae; genus WYZ-LMO2. The sequence continues at coordinate 37,337 of JANXEF010000007.1, forward strand.
AAAAATTTTTTAAATTTTACTGCAAACTTTTTATGCCAGGGTGGCAGAGGGGCAATGCGGCGGACTGCAGATCCGCTGACCCCGGTTCAAATCCGGGCCCTGGCTTATGTTTTTCGGATTCAACTCTACTATTGATTTGGTCTTTATTTTTAAACAGCTTAGTGAATATAGTGCTGACAATTTTAATCGAAAAAATGTTACATGTGTAAATGAAGTCGATGCGATATGTTCAATGACCTAAAATACACGATTAAAAGATTAGATTAAGCTTGCTGAAAAATTCCGAAGATGTTATTTATCCATTCCAAAGTTTAAATCATGGTGCAAGAAGTATATGTAGTTGGGCACAAAAACCCAGATACAGATACGGTTTGTTCTGCGATCGTTTTTGCATATCTTTGGAATAAATGGAGAGAAACCGGAGCTTTGAGCAAAATTATGAAGATTGAGGGCAATGCAATTCCGGCTGTTCAGGGAGAATTGAACGCTGAAACTAAGTTTGTGCTCGAAAAATTTGGTATAAAAGCTCCTTTAAAACTTACAGATGGTTCTGGGAAAAAGATAGCTCTCGTAGATCATTCTGAGAGATCTCAAACTGTTGATAACATAGATAAAGCTGAGATCGTTGCAGTTGTAGATCATCACAAGATAGGAGACATAACGACTCCAAATCCAATTCTATTTTTCAACCTACCTGCTGGTAGCACTGCTACTGTTCTAAAGATTCTCTTTGATAAAACCGGAATGATTATACCAAAAGAACTTGCGGGTATCATGCTCGCCTCAATTCTGAGCGATACTGTGATATTCAAATCTGCTACCACCACTGAATTAGATAAAAAGGTTGCGGAAGAACTTGCAAAGGTTGTTGGAATCATGGACATCACAAAATTTGGAGTTGAGGTTAAAGGGAGACTATCAGAGGTTCAAGGAATGAGTGCAAAAGAGATCATAATGAGAGACTTTAAAGATTTCAACATGGGAGGAAAGAAAGTTGGTATTGGCCAAATAGAACTTCTTGATCTATCTTTGATCGTGAATAGAAAAGAGGAGATTTATAAAGAGCTTTCGAAAAAGAAAGCTGAGGGTTACCATAGTGTATTTCTGATGCTCACAGATATCATGAAGGAAGGAACAGAACTCCTCGTAATTACAGATGATCCTAAAGTAGTTGAAAAAGCCTTTGGCAAAAGACTTGAAGGAAGAAGTGTTTGGCTAGACAAAGTGATGAGTAGGAAGAAACAAGTCGTCCCCCCTCTTGAAAAAGCTTTTTCTTAATTCTTAATTTTTTGACCACAAAAGGTAAAGATTTTTACCCCTGTATTTACTTCTGCTGTGAAGATTGAAAGACCTAGAGGTACAAGAGATTTTTTGCCAGAGGAAATGGAAAAAAGGCGCGAGGTCGAGAAAAGATTTCGTGAAATAGTAGAAAGTTTTGGATACAGGGAAGTTGCAACTCCTACCTTCGAATATTCAGAGCTTTTCAAAAGAAAGTCAGGAGAAGGAATTGTGGAAGAAATGTACATCTTCCAAGATAAATCAAAGAGAGAAATAGCTCTTCGTCCTGAATTGACTGCTCCAGTTATCAGAATGTTTGTAAACGAATATAGCAGACCTCCAAAACCAATAAGAGTTTACTATTTTGGAAACTGTTTCCGCTATGAAAGACCTCAGAAAGCAAGGTATCGGGAATTCTGGCAGTTTGGAGTCGAACTAATTGGTTCTGCATCTTATCTCGCGGATGCGGAGGTAATAATTCTCGCTTACAACATGCTTAAAAGTTTGAAAATAGATTTCGAATTGAACATCGGACATGTTGGGATACTTCGTAAACTCTTGAGTCCTTTGGGAGAAAGAGCATCGAAAGCTATGAGATTGATAGACAAGGAAGATAAGAAGGGACTAATGCAGTTTTTTGCGGAGCAAAATGTCGGAAGAGATATCGAGGAGAAAGTCTACAGAATTATGGAACTAAAGGGGGGAAAGGAAGTTATCAAAGAGGCAAAAGAAATTGTTGAATTTGATTTTAACGATCTTGAAAGACTTTTAAGTCTGCTTGAATCGCTTAGTGTTGATTATATACTAAACTTAGGAATTGCAAGGGGACTTGACTACTATACTGGTACTGTCTTTGAATTCTATGCTAAGGATCTTGGAGCGCAAAGACAGATCTGTGGAGGTGGAAGTTACGAACTTGCTCAGCTGTTTGGTGGTGAGAGAACACCAGCAACTGGATTTGCAATAGGTTTCGATAGGGTTTGTGAACTCTTTTCTGAAGTTCCAAAGAAATCTCCAGTGATTGTAGTTGTGAACTTTCCAGGATTTGAGAATTTTGCTTTTAAGGTTGCTTCAAAACTGAGATCCAAAGGTTTAAAAGTAGTGGTAGATGTTATGGAAAGGAGTTTGAAGAGACAACTCAGCTATGCTAATGACATCAAAGCTAGTTATGCGATTCTTATTGGGGAAGAAGAGGTTAGTAGAGGGGAATTCAAAGTTAAAGATCTCGCTACTGGAAAACAATTCGATGTAAGAGCTGAAGATATCACCACTTTTCTCTCTGAGCTAATGAGAGAAGGAGAGTAAATACAGGTATTATCTCAAGTCTTCCAACCCACATGTTTATGATCAGAATTACCTTTGCAAATTCGCTGAATTCTGCAACATTTTTTGCAGCCATTCCAAAAGCTGGTCCAACATTTCCAAGACTCGAAGCAGAAAGAGAAAGCGAAGTTTCAAGATCGTATCCTATTAATGAAAGGAAGAGAGAGGAAATAAAAAAGATAAAAATGAATAAAACAAAGAAAGCGAGAATTTCTTCAACGTAATCCTTTTCCAGTACATAGTTTCCATATCTAACTGTTCTCACTGCCCTCGGTTCCATGATTCTATATATCTGAAGGGAAATGTATTTTATTAGAATAACAAATCTTATCACTTTCATACCTCCAGCCGTTGATCCACTGCAACCTCCTATTAACATTAGAGTCAGAATTATCATTTTTGCAGAGTCACTCCAGCTGTTGAAATCTGCTGTTGTAAATCCTGTAGTAGTCATAATCGAAATGGCTTGAAAAGCTGAGAACCGAATGGAGTCGAGAAAGCCATAGTGGTTCAGATTTATGAACGTGAGAGCTGCAATAGATATCAATATGAAAGTAGAATAGTATCTGAACTCAAGGTCTGCGAGTGATCTGAGTTGTTTATTCGTCAACGCATATATTATTCCGAAGTTCATTCCTCCAACAAAGGCAAAGAATGCTATTGCTGCTTCAACTCTTACATCCTGAAAAGCTGAAATACTTTCAGAGTTTGTTGAAAACCCCCCTGTGGAAATTGTAGTGAAGGAGTGGACTACAGCTTTGAAAAGATCAACACCTAGTAATGTGAGAATCGTGATCTCTAGAATTGTTAGGATAAAGTAAATCTGAAAAATTACAATTGCCATATCTCGGATTCTAGGCTTTATCTTAGGCATGACGACTGATGGATACTCTGCCATGAAAAGAGCTGAACTTTTTTTGATCTGTGGAAGAAAAATGAGAGTTAAAATGACTATTCCAAAACCCCCAAGCCACTGCATCATTCCTCTCCAAAACTGCAAAGATTTTGGAAGATTTTCTGGGACTAATACTGTTGCTCCAGTAGTTGTAAAACCAGAAAAGCTTTCAAAAAAAGCGTCTATCGGGCTAACATTGTTAAGAATGAACGGAATTGAGCCAAATAGAGGTATCAACAACCAGATCAATGCTACTGTAATGTAAGTTTCTCTCTCTCCTACTGTTTCAACAGATCTTTTTCGCGATAGGATTAGAAAAATGATAGCTAGAAGAAGTGTTAAGAAAAGAGGGACTAGAAAAATTTCAACTCTCTCTGAATAAACGTATGCAACAGCAATAGGTACGCTGAAAGTTAGCGATAACATGAACAAAATGTTCCCAGCAGTATTAAAAAAGTAACGATAAATCATTGAAAAATCTCTCCTACTTTTTCCAGTTTATCCCATGGTGTGCTAATCAGAACTCTGTCCCCAGTTTTCAGCAGCATTTCATCGTAAGGCAAAAAACTTTTCTCTTCCCTTATTACTGCTATTACAAAAGAATTTTTTGGTAATCCTAGTTCTGAAATTCTTTTATTTGCAATTTTTTCATTTCTAACGACTACTTCTATGATTGCTGAACCTCTTATTTCTGCTATTGTTTTAACATCTATCTTTTCCATCATCATCTGCTTGAAAACCTCGAGAACAGCAATTGCTCTGGGATTTAGCACTTTATCAACTCCAACCTTCTCGAAAATTTCAACATAGGCACGATTTTCAACTTTAGCTATTGTTTTCTTTGCTCCTAATTTTTTACACAAGAGGGATAACATGAGATTTTTCTCATCATTATCTGTCATTGCTAAAATCACATCTGATTTTCCAACTTCCTCCTCAACCAATAGGTCGACATCGAGGTAGTTCCAGAATATTACCTTTATGTCTTTGAATCTCTCGTTGAGTTCTTCACAAGCTTTTTTACTGGCTCCAAAGATTTTTATTGCTACATCACTCTCTTTTAGAATCTCAACAATATAGCTGGATATATTCCCAGTTCCGAAAAGAGTAACTCTCTTGACCATCGGTGCTCCAAAAACCTCTCTAAATCTTTTAATTTCTGAATCCTTCCCTAGCATTTCAATTCTATCTCCAACTTCTATTTTTTCGATTCCAGGAGGTAGAACTTCTCCATTCCTTTGTATAGAAACCACTAGTATCTCGGGAGGTAGCTTTAGATCGCTAACACTTTTTCCCACTAGATTTGAATTTGGTATTACTTGAATTTCTAGTATCTCCATTTCTCCGCCAAGTGGTATTACTCCAACAGCAGGCAATATTCCTGCCACTCTCACAGCCTCTTGGGCTAATGCGAGCGAGGGGCAAATTACGACATCGAAACCAAGAGGATGAAATTTTACAACAGGAGTTTCGACATATTCTGGGTTTTCAATCCTTACAAAGGTCTTTTTAGCTCCCAATTTTTTCGCGGTAAGTGCTGAAATTAGGTTCACCTCATCGTTACCAGTAACTGCAAGGAAATAATCTGCTTTTTCAACTTTAGCCTCTTTTAAGACTTTAAAATTTCCTGCATTACCCTTTAGTGTAATTACATCGAGTTCAGCAAACCTATCGAGTTTTTCTTTATCTTTGTCTATAATATAGACGTCGTTTTTTTCAGAAAGTGACTTAGCTAACTCGTAGCCAACTTCACCTGCTCCTGCGATTACTATCAACATTATTCTTTACTGCCCTCCTTTGTATATATTTTTTACTTAAACCCAGCAGAGCGAGTCCTAGTTCAAACATGAGAACAAATAGTATCAAAGCTGTAATCTGGCTTAGTCCAGAAAGATCTGTTGGAGAATTGAACATCAAAAATACCATGATCAAATATATTGGTATTCGAAAGTTTTTCATGGTCTTATATTCCAGAACTCCAAAAAGGTTAAGTAAGAAGATTGCTAAAGGAATCTGAAGAGAGAGAGCAAAAATGAAAGCGATTCTCAAAGCATTACTCAGTGTTCGTCCTACAGAAAAATACTCTTCACCATATGAAAGGCTGTAGAGTGCTGGGATCAAGAACTTAAAAGCTAAAAAGAGACCTAAGATAAAAAGAATGTAGCTCCAAAATAAAACAAATTTTAAAAACTTTCTTTCATTTCTATATAGCCCAGGTTTTGCGAAAAGATAGAATTCAAGCGATGCATATGGATAAATAAAAACGAGTGAAAGGATAAGCGAAAAGGTTAAGTTTAACAAAATCCATTCCATAATTCCAAAGACAAACATTTGTTCTCCAACGAGTTCAAGCCAAAGATATTTGATCAAACTCGGAGAAAAGAGGAAAATAACTGGAATGATGATAATGAGAAAAATGAGAACTCTAATTAATCTTCTTCTCAATTCTGAGACGTGTTCAGTTAACTCTTTATCTTCCATGTATAAAAATACTTTGGATATACTTAAGTTTTAATCACATAAACGAGAAATAAGTAAATAAATTTAGCTCTTGACACCTAGTATCGACTTTGATGATCTCTTTATCCTTCTTCTTTTCTTCCCATTAGCCATGAACTTCTGATTTGGACCAGGCTTTTTGTAATTCTGCCATTTTGTCGGAACTAGACGATACTCATTACTGTTTCTCTTCTTTATCTTGACCCAAGTTACACTACCAGTCTTTCCCATTTAACTCGCTAATCGCTGCATTTTAAAAACTTTGTCCTTCTAAAATCATGGGATTAAAGTACCAAACATTTTTAAGAAAAGATGAGAGCTCGATTTATGGAATTATATTGCGATTGTTGTAAGGGAGTCACAAAACACGAAGTTGTAAAAAAGAATCTCTATCGTTGTTCGGTTTGCGGAACCCATATAAATTTTACTCCAAAAAGAGAAGTAGAAATAGAGGCAATATTCAGCAGTGGAAGTGAAACGGAAATCGGAAAAATAAGAATGGCTGAGGATGAGGAAATATTCAGAGATTCTGAACTTGTGGTTGACTTTGAAAAGGAGAGCAAGATAGGAAGAGTTACAGCACTTCAATTGAAAGATGGTAGAATTTCAGATTTTTCAAAAGCTAAAAACGTTTATGCGGTTTGGTTAAGAAATGTAGGCGAGGTTACAATCAAATTCAGCCTTCATAAAAGAACTGTTACGACTCCATATAAAATGAAGTTCGATGGAGAAACAGAATTCGTTGTAGGTGAAATAATCGAGTTAAAGAAGAAAAAGTATAGGATACACCGAATAAAGCTATTAAATGGTGGTTTGCTCAAGAAAGAAGGTGAGAGAGCACTTGCAAAAGATATAAAGAGAGTTTATGCGACCTATACGCCTTAGAGATTTCGTTAGGATTGAGGATATGTACTTCTCAGTGCTTGGTTACAATAATTATGAAAAGGTCAAGTGCTTCCTCCGATATTCTCCAAGAAGCGACGGAGATAGAGTAAAAGATGGAAAGAGGTTCAAAAAACTTACCCATGAAGAGGCAATTATGCATAAGTTTGCAGTTAAGTACTTTGACGGGAAAATTTTCAGAATTCCTAATGAAGAAATCGAAGAAGTATTTAAGCCTGAAGAAAGGTTAAAAGATGTAATGGATTCTAGAGTATTAAAAATAGTGAATTTTTTCAGCTCAATTCCAGTATGGGAAATGGGTGTAACAGGTTCAAGGCTCATAGGGTTGCATGAAAATGATTCTGATGTTGATTTCGTTGTATATGGGAATTGGTGGTTTTTGGCAAGAGAAAAGTTGAAAAAAGGAATTGAAATTGGCAAGATTCTTGAGCTTGATGAGAGTTTTTGGGACTTCATATATGAAAAAAGAAAGGTAAATATTCCATTCAATGTTTTCGTTGTGCATGAAAAGAGAAAGTTTCACAGAGCTTTTTTAGGAGATACGTACTTTGATCTACTATATGTGCGAGCTTATGAGGAAATCGATAATGGAATTCCCGAAGAACCTGGAAAGAAAATTGGAAAAAGGATAATAAGTGCAGTTGTCACTGATGATCGCTATATATTCGATTATCCTGCTTATTACCCTTTGGATCACGATATAAGAGCGATTTTATGTTTCACTCACACATTCGTGGGACAAGCTTTTAAAGGAGAAAGAGTTGTTGCGAAGGGAGAAATCGAGATCATCGAAGGTGAAAAATATTTAGTTGTAGGAACAAAGAGAGAAGTTGAAGACGAGTTTATAATTTCTCTAGATCTTTTGGAAAAGGAGCAGTTAAAAGAGGAGGTCGTTGATCTTTTTTAGGATTATAATACTCCTACTTCGCTTGTATCAATTTTTTCTGAACCACATTTTTTCATTTTTTGCTCTTCAATCTTTACGATAATTCCACTTTCCAATTAGTATAATAGCTTCAAAAATCTAATTGGATGAGAAAAATCCCAATAATCTGCTCTCAAGTTCTCTGAACAAGACCAAGGTTGCACATAACCGTCTCTAAAGAAGTCTATGAGTATCTGAAGGAAAACGTTACCAATGCTTCAAAATTCATAGAAAAGCTCATAAAAAGCTTTAAAGAGCAAATAGAGTCTGTATTAATTCTTGTAGTAAAAGAAAGTGGCGCCGCCGGCAGGGTTCGAACCTGCGACCAATGGCTTAACAGGCCACCGCTCCACCAGCTGAGCTACGGCGGCACATTATTCATTGGTTTTTGGATATTTAAGGCTTTTTGATGCTTAGTTCTCTATTTTTTTTACATTTTCTAGAATTCTTTTGGGCTTTTTAGACTAAAACTTTACTCGAATGCAAACATAAATTTCATAAACTCGATTGAAAAGATAGGATCTAATCATCTACAAATTGCGGGGGTTGCCGAGTGGCCAAAGGCGTAGGATTTAGGGTCCTATCCCGTAGGGGTTCGGGGGTTCGAATCCCTCCCCCCGCATAGATTTGCAAGTTTATATTTTGAAGCCTAAGATTAGATTTTTAGCTATTAAAAATTTTTGAAAAATATATAGAGAAAATGAAGTACCTGAAACTTTTAGTGAGCTTTGAGAATCAAATAGTCTGATAGTTGTGCTAAGATTCAAAATTAGACCCCATAAAATCTCTTTTTTAGTTTCAAAGCAACATTAACAAGACTTATCAGTACTGGTACCTCGATGAGTGGACCGATAACGGTAGCAAAAGCTTGATCACTGTGGATTCCCCATATAGCAATTGAAACAGCTATTGCAAGCTCAAAGTCGTTGCTTGCAGCAGTAAAAGAGACTGCAGTAGCTTTATTATAATTAACTCTGAATTTGTAAGCAATAAAAAACGTTGTAAACCACATTATGAGGAAGTAGAGAGTTAAAGGGATTGCAACTCTCAAAACTTTGTAGGGAAGTTCTACGATGTATTCTCCTTTCAGCGAGAACATGATTACAATAGTTAAGAGCAGTGCTATGGGGGTTATCAGACCAATCTTTGGAGATAAGACCATTTCAAACCATTCTTTACTTTTAAGCTTGAAAACAGCGTATCTAGTGACAAACCCCCCAATGAAGGGAATACCAAGGTAAATGAAAACGGTTTTGGCAGCTTCTGCGATGCCGATATCAGCCTCGACTCTCCCAAAAAATTCAATTTTTGTCAATGCAAGAGTTATGAATATGTAAATGTAAAAAGCGTAGAATAAAATTTGAAAAATCGCGTTGAAAGCAACCAAGCCAACTGCAAGCTCTCTATCACCTTCAGCAAGTTCGTTCCAAACGATGACCATTGCAATACATCTTGCAAGTCCAACCAAGATAACTCCAATCATGAACTCTGGCATGTCTCTGAGTAAGAAAATGGCAAGAAGAAACATGAGTAGTGGTCCTACAATCCAATTTTGAGTTAAAGAAAATACAAGGAGCTTCAAATCATGAAAAACTTTTCCCATCTCTTCATATCTAACTTTTGCAAGCGGCGGATACATCATTAAGATCAATCCAATAGCTATTGGAACGGAAGTTGTTCCGATGCTCATCGCGGCGATGATGTTAGAAACATCTGGATAAGTATATCCCAAGGTTACGCCGAGAATTATGGCTAAAAAGATCCAAAAAGTCAAATATTTTTCTATTAAACTCAACTCTTTTTTCTCTTCCATTAATTCACACCTACTTAATTAGAATTTTAAGTTTTTTATCACTCCTTTAATTTCTTCGACAGAAATATTTTACATAAACAGCTTTTATTCGTATCTTAACACCCCATATTTTTTGAATTTTTAAATTTTTCTAGATCTTCGAGCAAATATAAAAAATCAGTAGATCCAAATTTGGATCTTAGGGATATTTTGGATAAATTTCTTTTAAGATTTTTATTCAAAATTTTCCCCTGCGAATTTTTAGATCGCAAAATTTTTATAAACAACGAAAACAATTTGATCATGGCAAAAAAAGCATTCCTGGCCTTCTTCGTATTTCTTGCGCTCGCTATATTCACTCTTTATCATAGCACATCTTCCATGTTGAAACCTTCAGATCTGACTATTATGGACAGCGCTTACAATATAGCTATTAAAGGAAAGATTGAAATGATCAAAATTGAAAATGGTTTGAGTTATTTTTACATTTCAGACGATTTGAACAGAGTAAAGGCTGTTTACAAAGGTGAAGTGTCATCAGGTGAAATAATCGCAAGAGGCGATTGGGATGGAAAGATTTTTTATGTTAAAGAAATTCTAAGCAAGTGTCACACAGAGTATGGTGGTTAAGTGGCTGGATTTGAATCACTCTTGATTTCAACACTATTAGCATCATCTTCCACACTTTTTTTCTTCTTATCTACAAAAAATTTGAAATATGCAACAATATCTGAAATTCTTCTTTATTCTTCGCTTTCCTTTTGCCTAACTTCAATTCTTTTGCTCCTCAATTCCTTTATTACGGATGATTTCTCAAATTTATACGTCTATCTCAACTCTCGGAGAGAAATGAGCATAATATACAAGATTAGTGCCCTTTGGGCAGGTAAAGAGGGGTCTCTTTTACTCTGGAACTTTGCAAATCTTCTAGTTGCCTCCATCTTCGTGAACTATGGTAAAAAGGATGTGAAAAAAATCAGAGCGATGACCATTTTGATGACCATAAGTTCAACACTTCTGATTTTAAACTTGTTTACAAACCCATTCAAAGAGATCCCATTCACACATATAAACGGAATTGGTATGAATCCTGTATTAAGAACTCCTGAAATGATATTTCATCCCCCATTTGTTTTCTTTGGTTATGCTCTTGTAGCACTTGTCTACTCTTCACATCTCTCTGGAATCCAGGATAGATATATTGTAATATCAGCTTGGATTTTTCTCACTGTGGGAATAGTTCTTGGAGGTTTCTGGGCATACAGAACTCTTGGATGGGGAGGTTTCTGGGGATGGGACCCAGTTGAGAACGCATCACTTTTACCATGGCTGTCTTTGACAGCTTATTTCCATGTTAGAAAGAGTAAGGAGTTTTTTGCTTATCTAGCTTTGGTTTTTGTCATCTTTACAGCCTTTATAACGAGAAGTGGAATTTTGGAATCTGTACATACATTTGGAGAAGATCCTCTCGGATTTGCATATTTTGCAATTTTTCTACTTCTCTTAATACCGATTATTAGGAAGTGGAAAATTGAGGACTTTTGCTCTTCTTCTTTATTGTTCTCTGCTATGATTATTGTTGTATTTCTCGGAACTTTTGCTAATTTATTTAGAAACGTTGATAGAAGCTACTATTTGTTGACATTTTCTCCTCTTTTTCTGATTGCGGTTTTTGGGATAATATATAAGTTAAAAAATTCAAAAAGGAAGATCCTCCATTTGGGAGTAATTCTTCTCTTCATAGGTTCAGTTTCTGTCTGGTTTTTTGAGGAAAAAAAGACAATTCTACTTGATAAAAATAGTGGGGTAGAAGAATTTGAATTTCTTTTTCAGAATTCGAGTATCCTGCACGATGGAGAAAAGTCGATACTAAAGGTTAGGATTTCAAGCAAAATTGGAATCTTTGAACCAGAAATCCACTTTTACGATAACTGGGAACCTTTGAAAAAAGTTTCGATTATCATGACACCTTTCTATGATTATTATGTAGCTCTGAACTCGTTTTCAGAAGATTTTATCATTATAGAGTTTTACAGAGTTCCACTGATAATCTTCGTTTGGATAGGTAGCCTTTTAATGCTTGTTGGAGCTATTCTTGGAGCAAGAAAAGTTAGGCCTGTTTTTTAAGTGAAGAAAAGAACTTTTCTAATACCCTTCTTCTATGTGAGACGAGATTTTTTTCATCACCCATCTCCGCAAAAGTTCTGTTACCATACAAAAATATTGGATCGAATCCAAAACCCCCGCCTCCTCTTATTTCTCTTGATATTTCTCCATAAACAATTCCATCAAAAGTTTTGATTTCAGAACCGTCAAAAAATGCTATAACTGCTTTGAAATATGCTCCTCTACTTTCTATTCCCTCCATCAGCTTTATTATTCCCTTGTTACCAATGGTCTTGAACACATAACTTGAGTAGGGTCCAGGAAAACCGTTAAGACTTTCGATGAACAGCCCACTGTCTTCAATGAAAAATGGTTCTTTTATTTCTTTAGCGAGTTTTTTCGCACTTTTGATCGCTATCTCTTCTAGGGATTCACCCTGTGGTTCTTCGTATTCTCTGTTTAACCATTCTATTTCAATAGAGAAAATCTTTGCAACTTCTTTTACTTCTTTGAATTTTCCCTTATTCGATGTTATGAAGAGCATGTTTTTGCTATTTTTGCAACTTAAAAATTCTTCTATCTATTAGTGGGACTTTGATGTTCATGGCGTTAGGAATGTTAGACCAGCGAAGATTTCCAACAAAATTTTTTATACAGAGATGAAAGGATATCTGGGAGAGAAGTGATCAAGGATGATCTCGGTTGATTATGTCATCATTGGTGCAGGATATGCTGGACTACACTGTGCGAGAAGATTGATCGATAAGGGTTTTAATGTCCTCGTCTTTGACATGCGCGAAGTTGGAGGTGAACTCGCTGTTTTCTCTAGATTAGATAATTTTGCAGAAAAATATAAAATTTTCATAAAAAAAATTGAAGATTTGAAAGATACGATTCCTGTAGACATAGGAACTGTAATAAAGTCCAAACCAGTTATCGTTAGTTCGAAGAATGGTTTAAAAAGATTCGAAGCTAGAAGAGCTTTACTCTGTACGGGTGCAGCAGATGTTTTGCCAATAAAGCTAAACGTTTTAAGTAAAAAAATATTAGGCATTTACTCACTCGACCAGGCTTTAAGGATAATTGCAGATAAAAAGAGGATTGGAGAAAAAATTCTTTTTGTCTGTAAGAGAGAACCAATAGTTGAACTTTCCGAAAAGCAATTTTCTGAAATGGGTTATCAGTTAGAAATAGTTGATATGGGCGAGAAAATTGAAGTATTTGGAGAAAACAGAGTAGAAGGTGTGGAAGTAAACGGAACGAAGTACAGGTGTGATACTTTGGTCTTTTATGAAAGAAGAGAACCTTTTAATCCATTAAAGCTCAAGGGAACGCCTGTCGGGAACATTGCTGTCTGTTCTTATGACTATTTTAAAGTTGACGAACATGTGAAAACTTTTCTTTCAAAGTTCTAACGAAATATATAAATTGAATCTACTTTATAAGATTTAAATTTCTTGAAAAAATAAAATAGAAAATTTCTATTTAATCTCTTCTACAACTACAACTTCACCCTCTCTTACATTCCTTAATCCTTTAAAATCAAAAATTTTTCCTATCACATTTACAGCACTTGCGGGACGAATGAATTCATCGCTTATTGGTGTTTTTCCAAAGAAAAGGCATATTGACTTTCCTGGAATCCAGTAAGCTACGTCACCAATTTCAACGACTTCTTTACTGTTCTCCTCTTTGTCACAGTCAATTCCAGTTTCGAAGTATATTTCATCTCCCCATCTATTTACTGTTGATTTTATCGGTAAAGCTTTCCTTATTGCTTTTACAGTCTCTGGAACAAAATCTTCAAAGATCTCTGCTATGCATTCAACACTTTCAAATCTAAACCTGAGCTTCATGAAATATCTTAATTTTTTAAAAATTTTTTAATTCTTTCAAAAATCGAGCTAGGCAAAAGATATATTCCCAGCATCGATTCAAAGGCATGGACAAAGAATACAAAAGTATAGAAGTCGAAGAGAAGTGGTTGAAGCAATGGTATGAAGAAATGTATTATTTCAACTGGAATTCAAAAAAGCCACGTTACATTATTGACACTCCTCCTCCATATCCCACAGGATCATTCCATATTGGTCATGCACTAAATTGGTGCATCATCGATTTCATAGCAAGATACAAAAGGATGAATGGATATGAGGTCATGTTTCCTCAAGGCTGGGATTGTCATGGATTACCGACAGAAGTTAAAGTTGAGGAGAAGTATAAGATAAGGAAGAACGAAATAGAGAGAGAAAAATTTAGAGAACTTTGTGTCAACTTCACAGAAGAGAATATTAAAAAAATGAGAGCTACTGCAAAGAGACTTGGCTTCAGCATAGACTGGAGTAGCGAGTATGTGACAATGTATCCTGAGTACTACTCAAAAACGCAGCTTTCTTTTGTTAGAATGTTCAAGGACGGACTAATCTATCGTGGTTATCATCCTGTTGTCATTTGTCCTAGATGCGAAACTACTATAGCTCTTGCTGAAATAGAATACAAGAAAGGAAAAACACATCTCAACTTTATAAAGTTCTCAGAAGATGTTTTGATTGCGACAACTCGTCCAGAATTGATTCCTGCTTGTGTTGCTCTTGCTGTAAATCCTCAAGATGGACGTTACTCGCATCTTATTGGCAAAAGAGTTAAGGTTCCGATAACAGGGCAAGAGGTTGAGATACTAGTAGATGAATCTGTCGATCCAAATTTTGGTACAGGAATTGTCATGATCTGCACTTTCGGTGATAGACAGGATGTTAAGTGGTGGAAGAAGCATAAGCTTGGGATGAGAGTCATCATAAACAGAGATGGAACACTCAATGAGCTTGCAGGAAAATACAAAGGAATGAGAATTTCAGAGGCAAGAGAAAAGATAATAGAGGATTTCAAGATGGAAGGAATATTGCTCAAGCAAATCGAAATTGAGCACAGTATAGGTGTTTGCTGGAGATGCAAAACTGCAGTTGAAATCTTTCCAGCTGAGCAGTGGTTTGTGAGAGTTGATAAAGAAAGAGTTCTGAATATGGCTAAGGAGGTCAGATGGGTTCCTGAGTTCATGTTTGAAAGACTGAAAACATGGGTCGAGTCGATGGAATGGGACTGGGTTATAAGCAGACAGAGAATATTTGCAACACCGATTCCAGTATGGTACTGTAAGAAGTGCGGAAAAACAGTTGTAGCAGAAGAGGATTGGCTTCCAGTGGATCCAATAAAGGAGAGACCAAGAAAAAGCTGTGATTGTGGAAGTGATGAATTCGATGCTGAAAAAGATGTGCTCGATACTTGGATGGATTCTAGTATTACGTCACTCGTCATAGCTGGTTGGCCTGAGCTGAAGGAATATCCTGTTTCTCTACGTCCTCAAGGACATGATATAATTAGAACTTGGGCTTTCTATACTATACTTCGTTCCATTTCACTTGTAAACAAAATTCCTTGGAGGGAAATAGTAGTAAACGGAATAGTTTTCGGGGAGGATGGAAGAAAAATGAGCAAGAGTATCGGAAACATCATAACTCCAGAGGAAGTTGTAGAGAAATACGGTGCTGACTCTCTACGTCAATGGGCTGCGAGTGGAGTTATTGGTGAAGATCTCATCTTCAGTTGGAGAGAAGTAATTGCTTCAAGCAGATTTCAGCAAAAACTTTGGAGCGTAGCAAGATTTGTTTTGATGCACATTGGAAATGGAAAACCTGAAAATCTGAGGATTACTGATAAATGGATTCTTTCAAAACTTAACAAACTCATATCCTCTGTTCGCGATAAAATGGAAATTTATAGGTTCGATGAAGCGCTAAAAGCTATCAGAAATTTTGTCTGGCATGAATTCGCAGATAACTACATTGAACTAGTTAAAGGAAGACTTTATTCTGGAAAAGAAGCCGATTCTGCAAAGTTCACCCTTGAATATGTTCTTGATAGAATTCTAAGACTTTTAGCACCTATAACGCCATTCATCACAGAGGAAATATGGAGTAAGTTCAGATGTGACAGTGTGCATTTGCAGAGATATCCTGAAGTTGAAAAAGATTTCATAGATGAAAAGTCAGAAAAAGCCGGTGAGGAAATGAAGGAAATACTTTCGGTGATAAGAAAACTAAAACATGATAGAGGGCTTGCATTAAATGCACCTTTAAAGAAAATACTCATTTTCACAAAACTTGAAATAGATATCCTAGATTTGAGCTTTGCAACAAACTCCAGTGTAGAATTAACACAGGAATTTCCAGAGATAAGAGAGGAAGTTGTCAGAATAAAACCTAGATTCTCAATCATAGGTCCGATGTTTAGAGAAAAGTCTAAAGAAATCGCTAAGATTGTTGAAGCTCTCGAAAGTAAAGAAAAACTAAAGCTTTGTTTTGAGGGGATTGAAGTGAATTTCAACAGTGAGAAAATATTTTTAAGACCTGAATGGTTTGATTTTGAAATAAGAAGAGTTATAGAAGGGTTTGAAGCAGAAAAATTAGAAACTCGGAATAGTGTCATATTTGTGCTATGTTGAATGAGATTCTTGGTTTTATTCTTCTTATTGTCTGCTTTTCAGGAATAACTCTTTTTTTTAGAATTTTTGGTAAAGCTGGCTTGTATGCATGGATGGCAATGGCGATAATCATAGCGAACATACAAGTTACGAAGATAATCGAAGTATTTGGTCTTGTCACAGCAATGGGTAATGTGATCTATGGTTCGACTTTTCTAGTAACAGACATTCTTACGGAACGCTATGGTGTTAGGTGTGCAAGAAAAGCTGTGCTCATAGGCTTTTTTGCGATGGTATTTGCAACATTTATAATTCAGATAACGATTCTATTTAAACCTCATGAAAACGATGTTGTCAGTGAAGCAATGGCGAAAGTCTTTCAATTCATGCCATCTGCAATGGTAGCAAGTCTTACTGCCTATTTAGTTTCTCAAATTCACGATGTTTGGGCTTTCGAGATGTGGAAGAAAAAGACGAAAGGCAAGTTTCTTTGGATCAGAAATAATGCTTCTACAATGGTTTCTCAGCTCATAGATAACTTTACCTTTACAGTTCTCTTTTTCATAATCTTCAATCCAGAGTTTCTTACAATTCTTGGTTGGAGCGGAATATTTGAGATATTCATAACTTCATATGCAATGAAATTAGTCGTAGCTCTGCTCGATACACCATTCATTTATCTCAGTACTGTATTCAAGCTTCCAGATTAGATCTATTGCACCGAAAAATTTTTCAATTGTAGAGTGGGTTAGAACTCTGTTTGGAGGTACTGTTTAATGTTTGAACGAAAGAAAAATAGTCTCGCAAAAGAGACGAGCCCATACTTGCTTCAGCATGCCGATAACCCTGTTGATTGGCTCCCTTGGGGCGATGAGGCTTTTGAGAGAGCCAAAAGTGAAGACAAGCCGATTTTTCTCTCGGTCGGTTACTCAACTTGCCATTGGTGCCATGTGTTGGAGCGTGAAAGTTTTGAGAACGAGGAAATCGCTGCCATCTTGAACGAGAATTTCGTCAATGTCAAAGTTGACCGTGAGGAGCGACCTGATGTTGACGAAATTTACATGCGCTCGGTCTTGATTTTCACCAACGGACATGGCGGTTGGCCGATGTCGGTCTTCTTGACGCCAGAAGGAAAACCCTTTTTCGGCGGAACATATTTTCCGCCAGAACAGTTCAAACGCATCCTGCTGGAAATTGCTCGCTTGTGGCGAGATGAAAGGCAAAGGGTTTTGGAAGTTGCCAGCGAGGTTTCTCGTGCCGTCGCTGCCGAATTGCAAATCACCATGCCAGTTGCCGAGCCGTTAGATGAAACTTCCGCTGACTTGGTTTTGAAATCCTACGAAAATTCTTTGCTTCGCAACCTTGACAAAACCAATGGCGGTTTTGGTGGCGCTCCCAAGTTCCCGCCGCATCAAGCCTTAATGTTTTTGCTTCAGTGTTACGAAGCGACAAAACGGTTGCCTTTGTGGGAAGCAGCAGAGTTGACTTTGCGGAAGATGGCTTTAGGTGGCATTTACGACCAAATTGGAGGCGGCTTTCATCGTTACAGCGTTGACGCCAAATGGCTTGTCCCGCATTTTGAAAAGATGCTTTACGACAACGCTCAACTGGCTCAAGTTTACGCTTGGGCTTACAGTTTAACTGGCGACCCATTCTTTCGCCGAATTGCAACCGAAACTTACGATTTCGTTTTGCGAGAAATGACCTCGCTCGAGGGCGCTTTTTACTCTGCCCTTGACGCCGAAAGCCTTTTACCTGTCAATCCCCAGTCCCCGATCCCCAATCCCCGAAAAGAAGAAGGCGCTTTCTACCTTTGGCATCCCAATGAAGTCAAAGCAGTCTTAGGTGAAAAAGATGGCGAACTGTTCTGCAAAATCTACGGCATCAGCGACGAACCCA
>JANXEF010000008.1 GCA_025057895.1 Archaeoglobaceae archaeon
ATGTTGTAGGTGTTGTTATTGGCGATCCATCAACGTAAATTCTACCTCCGTTAGGATTCACTGTTACTTGATACGTTTGGTTAGCTTGTCTAAAAACAGCTGTCAGGTTATTCGGACTATTCATGGTCACTGTATAACTTGGAGAACTTCCGACGTTTACACCATTGAGTTCCCAATGAGAGAAGGCGTAGCCAGATGCTGGAGTTGCGGTAACTGTAACCGGGGCTCCTTGATTATGCCAATAAATTCCAGGAGCTGGATTAGTTGTTCCCGCTCCACTTGGAGATACTGAGATGTTTAGTCTATATTGATCTTGCCAAATTGCAGTGTATGTGGCTGATGAAGTTACTACGATCGTTCTTGGATCCTCTGAATTTCCATCAGACCATCTTGAGAAGATCTTTCTAACTCCAGGGCTTGGTTCGTAACCAGAATCTGGGTCAAGTGTATGACTTGTGCCCGAAGCCCAATTGTATGTTGTAGGTGTTGTTATTGGCGATCCATCAACGTAAATTCTACCTCCGTTAGGATTCACTGTTACTTGATACGTTGGAACTACAACTGAACCTGTAGCGTTTGCAGAAGATGAGGAGTATCGGTAATCTCCACCAAAAGCTGCCCTTACAGACATTGTAGTATCAACGCTTACAGTTGCTGTGCAGGCAGAAGATGCATAACCACTGGAGTCTGTATAAGATGTTGACGGATTACAACTGCAAGAACCTTGGCCAATACCGCAGGTAAAAGATATGACTCTGTTTGCAACTCCATTACCACTGCTGTCGATAAGTCGAGCAATAAAGTTCTGTGTTTGCCCTGACTCAATCCTGAAGCTTGATGGGGATATTGAGACTGAGGTGCTAACTTTTTGAACATTGATCGGCACGTCTGTGTATGTGCAACGAGCCAACTCATCATAACTTCGAGCATAGGAGGATTGATAACAGAAACCAACTCGTATGTAGTGCGTTCCGAGAGTTATATCTTGTGGAATTTGAATCGTGCAACTTTTTGTTTTTTCATTCCCATAATCACTATCAAAACCTCCATATATTTTGCACAACTCTGTCGTTTTAGCCCAATCTCCAAAGGCGTTGGCATACACCAGACAGCCAGAAGGACATGCATTGTAAAATATCCACTTAACAGTTAGAGTCGTCGAATCTCCTGGTGCCAAAGTGCTCGGACTTGCTGAAGCGGTTGTTATTTCAGGATTCCTCGGCACCTCTACCCTTAACTGATTTTGAAATATCCTCCAGTGGAAATTGTAATCTAAGGATCCATCAGGATTCTTTACACCCCAAAGTCCAATTTCGAGATTGTAAGTTCCAAGCCTCGCATTTTTTGGAACGTAAAAGCTTCTACTATGCGTAGAGCTCCCATAGGGAACTGTTACAGTAGTATCGTTTCCGGGATTATGATAGAATACACTCGTTTCATCACTTTTCCTAATAGTTGCTCCCAAAATCACTGGAATACTATGGAAAACATAGCTATTTATATTATAGCCAATTGTAAAACTCTGTCCAGGTTTTACAGAAGTGGGAGACACGGTTCGATCATTTATGAGTATGTATCCATTTGCAAGATGATATTCGGTTTTATTTGATGCTTTATAAGGATGATAAATTTCAACCTTGATTGGAAACTCCGTATCTTTGACCAAAAGGTAAGTTGGATATACTGAAGAAGTATTTGTAGCTATTAATGTTTCTGCTTTATTATATACTCTCATATCAAAATTGGTTCCGTTTGACCCATTAAGGGATACCACTGCAGTTATGTATCCAGCTGGCTTATCTATTGGCAGTGACCAAATGAATTTATACCAATTCGATGGCTCACCATAAGTTCCAAAAGTCCCCTCTATTCTATATCCCCCCGAAACTTCAACTGGTGCTTCACGCTTTCTCCCCTCTTCTTTATCTACCCAAAAACCCCAACTTCTAACGTATTTAGTCCAAGTTAGGTGTATGTTATCTATCCTTGAGGGAGCACTCTTAACCTCTATACCTATATAAATATTCCTTTTGGAGACTGTTTTTTCTTCATATTCTACCGAAATCGGCGAAGTGGAACCGCATTGAGAAGCTAAAGATGTTCTATCTGGATTACTCTCGATATAAATGCATATATTAACTCCTGTTCCTCCAGTGAAATTCTTTGCTTCAACCTTGATTTTCTCACCAGAATTCAACGACTGATTATAATAGGCCGACTGACCAGGGTTAAGAGACAATGTAGTTCCGCCAACACCCAATATCTGAACATTTGGACTTGGAGAAGGAGCTGGGGAGACTATGGCGCTCTCTACCTCACTTTGAATGCAGACCAAAACTGTCAACAGAAAAACAAAGATCAACGAACTTCTAATTTGTGGCATTAAACCACCCCCTCTTATCTAAATTTACATTTGAATTATTACTACCAAATATTTAAATTTTACTTTACCTTTAATACTTCACCAACTTGATGCGCATTCGATTATTTGCTGAATCATCAAGATATCTTTTCATATATCTGTGGGATCTGTGGGAGGAATTAAATTAGAAGAAGATTTAGATTTATTTTTTATTATAAGTGTTGAAGATCGCTTCTTTTTTATACAAATTTGGCCTATGATTTTAGTTTAGAATCTTCTGTCTACTTTTAGCTGTGGAAGATTACATAATTCCTGCTCTTCTTAAAGCATCTTCTATCCTAGAAATCCTTGCGTTCAATTCGTTCATGTTTGATTCTAAATAGTCTCTAAAATCGGAGCGGAGAAGTTCGAGTTTTGTATTCGTTTCTTCTAGTTTTTCTGAAATAGACTCGATCTTACTTCCCAACTCTTCCCTAGTCATTTCTATCTTCTTTCCAAGTTCTTCTCTCGTTAAATCTATCTTCCTTCCCAACTCTTCTCTTGTCTCTTCCAACTTCTGGATCATCAAATCCTGTTTTTCAACCATGTTTAGCATTATTGGAATAGCTTTTCCCCAGTGCTCCATTTGGAAAGCTTGCATACATCTCTCTATCGGTGGAACTGCATAATGATATTCTTCAAATTCGATCGCTTCTATAATCGCTTTTTCTGGCTTTTCTATTTTTATTCTTTCCTTAAAGACTTCAAGAACTTCTTTTGGGGCATCTATTAAAACGAGAACAGACTCTTTATCATTTGAAAGAGTGTTAAAAACAGAAAATCTTTCAATTCCATATTCCAAAGCGATGTTTATCAACTTAACTCTATAGCCAACTCCGTGTACTTTTCCTTTAATGGTTATCTTTAATGCCACAAAAACATTTTACACCTTATTTTATAAATTTTTCTGTCTCATTTCCAAGGAATTTAAGAGCTCCATCAGATGGGGTGTATCGTAAAAATTGTGTAACTCAAAAATCTCAAAAAATTCTAAAGACTTCCTGTTAGCTATGCTTACAAGATCAACTTATTTATTGAAATTTTGAAAGCATTAGTTACTCTTTCTGATCTTCAAAAAGGACCAAATAATATTTCCATGGTCTTGTAAAAAGCATTTCTTGATTTTAACTTGAAAAGATTTTTGGAACATAGAAATAAATACAAAATAAAAATTTAAAGTTCTGCGATTATCTCGTCAAGCAAAGCCAGGTAGTCCTCTTCTTTCCTCCAAAGGTTACCAAAACTCAATGCTGCATTTGGATGATAGTAGCGATCAATTGATATTGCTCTTATGTGTGGAGCAAAATTCTTGATTGCTGCTAGTACTTGAGAACCGTGGTAGTAAAGATTACCCATCATCAGTACTACATCATAGTTTCCTTTTCCATCGAAGCCCTTCCAGTTCGGATCTACTAAGAATTGCGCAAGTTCATGCAGCACTGCGTATCTTGCGTTTATCCCAGCAGAGGTTAACCTTCTTATCGCATTTCCAGTCGCAACTACTGTAACGCCCTTCTCAGCGAATTTTTTAACTCTTTCAACCATTGGTGGTGTAATATCTGGTCCAACGATCAGTAGCGGATGCTTTGCCCTCTTAACTGCAAGAGCTACTGGTTTTCCCCTCTCAAGTAGTGTTGCCATCTTTGGTCCTGGAATATTTGCAGCATCGAAAGGCTGCTCAATTGTCCTTGGCATCAGATCACCTCACTTCTTTGCCAAGCTGGAGAATCCCTCTCTAAACAATCTCTCAACACATGTTGGATTGAAGCCGGCATGATAAGGTCTTATTGGTCCCTCAACGATCTTCTTTCTACTCCAATCTATCTTCCAACCATGTTTCTCTTCAAGCTCCTTGAGAAGTTCCTCTCTCTTGGCCAATGGTAGGTCAGTTTCAGTTCTAACATAAAGATGCCAGTCATCTGGCATCCTGCCTAAGTATTTTAGACTTAGATCGATGTAATGTGTTAATTTTATAGCTCTACCCTTATCTGTGTCATTTGGTCTGAAACAGAGTTTTGCAATCAATGGAATCGCTTCTTCTACTGTTTCAGCAGCAACAAACAGATTTTGTGGAGCAGGCTCAACTCTAACTTTTTGCCCACTTCTGACATCGTAGACCATCCAGTCTTCTTCTCTGTACGGAAGACCAAGGAAAGCTCTACGATATTTGCTCCCATGAGGTCCTACAACTACTGGAATCCCAAATCTGTTCACTGCGGTAGCTATTGCTGCAGCTTTTTGGCTGTATGCTCCCCAAGCGACTCCACATGCTCCAAGACGGTTGAGTATGTAGTCTGCAATCTCCTCAAAGTTAGCCCTTATATTTCTCATAGCAAAAATTCTCGCAACTTTTATCGCAGCTCCGTAGATGTGGGAATTTGAAATGCAGCTTCCAAGATTTGCAACACATCCACCATCGAAGTCATCTCGATACTTTTCATAGATCGTATTGCCCTCTTCATCTCTGTAGAGCCCTGAATCCATCGCCATACATCCAGATGTTACAACTATGTAATTTCTTGAGGCAAATTCGTTCATGATTGTATAGGCATCCTTTGTTCCGTTCGGATAATTGCTGCATCCCACCAGTGCAATTACTCCTGGAATAGTTCCAAGAACTATTGGTGCTCCAACTTTTCGAATCTCTGAATCCCTTATTGGGCCTCTACCTCTCCTCACTTTACCCTTCTCATTTATTATCCTGTTCCATGCAGCGTAATTGAAAACATCGATGATTGGAATCTTCTTTGGACAAACTTGTTCGCATCTACCACAGGTTATACATACATCCCATTTCTCTTCTAGAATCTTTCTATTTCCCTTCTCTGCAGCATCCATTGCTTCTCCAATTCTTATTTTCTGTGGACATGCAATCGTGCAGTTGCCACATTGTGTGCAAGCTTTAACGTAACTCATAAACTGCTCTTCAGTCAAAACTGGCTTAATCTCTCCCCTCTTTTTCCTTCTTGCTCTTGCGACCTCAACAGCTATTTCGCCAATCTTCAGTGGGTCGAGAACAACAGCACCTGGATTTCCATCGAGCAAGTATTTGATCACTTCCTTTGGATCTTTCTTCGTCATATCTGGTAGTCCATGCATGGCTTTTGCATTCGTGCAGAGAACTGGTATCCCAAGCTTTCCTGCATGGTAAAGAATGTCTGCCCTTATGCACTGTTCATCAATCACTATTATTTCTGGAAGACCAGATCTCACCACTTTTAACTGTCTTCCAAGCGAACCAGCAATCTTTGACATTGGCCAATATCTGCTAACATCGTGGGATGTGCAGCAAATGCCTGCTAGATCAACTTCGTCACTTAGTTTGTTGTTCTCTATGTAATCTGCGATGTTAAACGCTGGTGGAGCATGATGACCAATTACAAGCACGATAGCTTTTCTTCTATCGAGAGTGCCCATTCCTACCTCAATCAAAGGTTGATTACTCTCTCCTTTCGGCAAATTAAATGCACAAATCTGAGATATGTCTGCAATCTCTTTACCAAGTGCATCCATCATAGCTAAATGGAAGGCTTTTGATTCGTAATCCAAATAACTTCCCTCTTGTCCAGTGTGAATAGCACTCACAACCTGGACTATCTGCTCTTCAACGTATTTCAACGCTTTTTCTAGATCTGCTAAAGTTTTTGGCTTTATCCCAGTTATTAGCTGTGTTACTGGTGCAACTTCAGAAATCTCCGGACCTAGATCTACTGGAATCTCCTCGAGCTTTTTACCAGTTATATGCTCTATGTCGTGAAGCATATGCCTACCATGTCCTGTATGACATGAAGTGCCTATAGCAACTGCGATGTCAACGATTCTTGCAGTCTGAGTCATCAGATCGATTCCACATGCTCCGCGCTTGTTCTCAGTAAGATCACATTTCCCCATCGTGCAAAGACAACACATGTCGCAATAAGGGGCGTAAGATGGTTTATAGCGCTTTAAAAGAGTGAAATCCCAGTTTCGGAGCGTTTCAATCTGTGGAAAGGGCGTTGGACCCATCGGTGCCCATTCCTCCTCTTCTTCAGCAACTTCTCCTATTTTTATACTGATGTTTCTCAATTCATCTACGAATATTGCCCCTTTTCTCAACTCGAGAACCATTTGACCACCAATCAAATTTACTTCCCTTCACATATAAACTTTTTTAAAGTAAATATCAGAATTTTTTATAGTAGAATAATATGAATTTTTTGATAAAACTTAGCATAAAATAGCATAAAATATCAATTTTTTCTGAAAAACTTTTAAAAGCTTTCCAAAGAAAATCCTGTTGTGAAAATATTTTTTGTCCTTGACATAAAAAAAGGTATCGCAGTACTAGCAGAACGTGGTGAAAGAGAAAAATACATGCCTATATCATATAGGAGCTCGATCTTGAAGACAAATGATCCTATTGCTGTCGTTAAAAATCTAAAACCAAGATATCTATATGTCGCAGATCTGGATAGAATTTCTGGAATTGGAAATAATTTTGAAACTCTAAAATCGATATCCAAACTCGTAGAAGAAATGATTGCTGATTGCGGTTTTAGAAATGCTGATGAACTCGAAAAGATTGATTTCAAACCTGTGGTTGGAACAGAAACTTTTGACATAACTAAAATAAATAGAAAATGCTATGTTAGTCTCGACTTTAGAGACTCTTTCCTTGAAGCTTCAGGAAAATTCCATAACTGGGTGGAAGTTGTTGAATTCCTGAATGAGCTCGAACTCGAAGGTGTAATCGTGATGAATATGCGAAAGATCGGTTCTCTAACTCCAGATTTTGATCTTACCTCTAAAATCCTAGATATCTCGGAGAATCCAGTTTTTATTGGTGGTGGTATTGGTAGTATTTCAGATCTAGAGAAATTAAGAGATATGGGTTGCAAAGGGGTTCTTGTCGCAACTGCAGTTCACAAGAAGATATTACCTCTTGATTTAATACAGAAAGGTCATTTCATCTGATATCTCCAAAAAATCTCAACTTTTCAGCAGATATTTTACTGATTTTTGAGTTTCCTGAAAGTTCAAGGGAGATTGCATCTATCTCTTCTATTCTACATCTCTCTCCAATTTTTACCATATTTCCAGAAATTTTTTTACCCTTGCAGTCGTTCAAAACTATTATAAAATATGCTTTAATCGAATTAAAAGTAGAAGATGCTCCTACGATCACCCTTTCAGCATTTGCACTTTTGAAGATGCATCCTTTCCCTATAAAAATCTCTTTTCCGTTCAAATCAATCAACTTACAACCTCTACCGACCAATATCGAACCTTCGAATCTTATTCTCTTGTTCAGCTCGGTGAAGCTCTCAATTATCAAAATCCCCTTCTTTTTATCCACTTTCATTTCATCCCCTGTCTTATCTTTACTGCTACACCCTTTTTCAATACCAACATCTCAAAAGCAGATAGTAAACTCTTTCCCGTTGCAAGTAGTTCATCTTTCTCGTTAACAACGAGTACTTCATCGTTTGCTCTTATTTTTTCATCAACATTTACCACATGTTTGGCAAAAACACTCCTCCCATTTATTATGAAATCCGAGATTTCATTTAAAACCACGACTCTCAGCTTTGGAAATGGAAAAAAAGAGTGCAATCTCCTAGCACCTTCAATGCTAAGAGTGAAAAGTCCTGAGTCAGCTTTTAAAGTAGCAATTCTCTTTCCATTATAAATTATCTGTCTAATTTTACCTTTTTGTGACATAAGAAATTCACAATTCTCTGGAAATAAAGCTTTTCCTGCTCCACTACCAAACTGATAATCCGCGATCACTCTCACGATTCTAAGTCTATCTACCATATCTCCTTTCCCTCTTCTGATATTCACGAATTATTCTCAGAAAGTCTACATATCGCATGAATTTCAAGTCTAAATCTGTGAAAAAGAGTTCGCTGTAGATGCTTTGCCATATCATGAATTCGGGAACTTCTCTTCCAGCTTTCACAATCATATCAGGCTGTGATTTTAAAGTTAAAAAAGATTCAAAAGTTTTCTCATCTATTTCGTCCAATTTAAGCTCTCCTTTCAAGACTTTTTCTGCAATCTTTCTTATAGTATTTAAAATCTCTTCTTTGCCTGATTTATGAACGAAGTTTAATTTTATGCCGTCAAATCTTGTGTCTCCAAGAGTTTCAAGTTTATCTGAACGAGTGCAAATAGTTATTTCACTTATTCCAAACTTTTTACACCATAAAACGAACTTTTTAAAATTCTCATCTAGATCAGGATAAATCAGAACTATGTGCATTGGAAAAACTCCCTTTCTAATTATTTTCCTCTCAAGTATGAATTGATATAGCAATCTTAGCACTTAAAGATTTAAATGTCCAACTACTTAACCTTTTTCAATGTTTCCCGCTCTAATGGCAATTGTAGCGCTGCTTGGAATTTACTTAGATCCAAGGCTCATCTTCGCAATAATGTTCGTATTCACTCTTTCTTATGCAACTCGTTTTTCGGGAGAACATTTCAAAGTTTTGATCACTGCAACTGTTCTATCAGCTTTAGCTTGTTTTATGCAAAAAGAGATAATCTATGCATCAATATTTCTGATATTTTTTTACGATTTTAAGAAAAACCCTCTCTTGGATATCGCAGTATACACCTCAGCAGGAATTCTTTACTTCTCTCTCTTTGGTCTCCTCAACAATGTTTACACTGCACCAGAGTACATAATCTTCGTATCTCTAGCTGGAGCTCTTTCAGCCACTCTCGTCGAAACCGTGAAAACAACAGCAGACAAAAGAATGACAATGTTGATTGGAGTTGCTACTACTTTCGCAATATTCAAGATCTATATACCCTCTGCTTCTCTTTCAAGTCTTGCATTTGCCTTTGCAATCTCTTTCATATTATCTCTACTAGCTCTTAAGGCGAAGATTGCAGATGAAAGTGGACTCATAAGTGCAACGATCGTTGGAACTATAACAATTCTTTTTACAGATATAAGATTTTTTACAGTCTTGCTCCTCTTCTATCTCGTTGGATCGATAACTACTAAGTACAAATACTCTCTAAAGATCGATCTAGGCATAGCAGAGCCTTCGGGAGGAGCAAGAGGTTTTTCAAATGTTTTTGGAAACAGTTTAGCTCCGCTTTTCTTTGCAATGAACTTTGGTGTTACTAATGATCCTCTTTTTGCCATCGCCTTCATAGCATCGGTAGCAACTGCTCTCGGAGATACGATGGCAAGTGAGATTGGAAAAACTGCGAAAAATGTATATCTGATCACGAACTTTAAGAAAGTAAGACCCGGAACAAGTGGAGGGATATCTATTATAGGTGAGATCTCTGCACTGGTTGGGTGCATCATTGTATTCCTTCTTTCTTTTGTCCTTGGTATAGTAGGGTCTCAATATGCGATTCCGATAATCTTAACTTCTTTCATTGGAATTCACATCGATAGCCTTCTTGGTGCCACATTGGAAGAAAAGAGCTATCTGAACAATTCTGCAGTGAACTTCCTTGCAACGCTTTTTTCTGGAATGCTTTGCTACTTCTTCCTAATCTTATAGGTTAGGATTAGAATTGCAAACAAAGAGATAGCTATTTCGAACCCAGGAATTTCTAAAATTTCTCTGATCGATTCTCTAGTTTCTGGAGTAGTTGGTTTTATATCGACATAACCTCTATGGACAACTTCTCTCTCTCCTTTTGTCTTTGCAACGTTTGACATGAATTTTGCGATTCTCTCCGAAAGTGAGTAGTAGAGAAGTTTTGCATAAACACTTTTCGAGGTTTCTGCGTATTCGAAGTAGGCTATGGGTAAAATAGGATAACAAGTTTCCTCAGCCTCTCCAATTGCAATTTTTGCATTTCTCTTTCTCTCTTCAACTTTTGAAGCTATTTCACCGTATTTTACTTCAATCGATAGACTTGCATCGGTTATAGCGTTCAAAGCTTCAAAAGCTGCTCCAGCATAAAGAGATTCTGAATAGAGTGATTTAGATATTTCAAGTGATTCAAAAGCATTCTGCAATAGATCTGTATAACCTTCTAGAGAAGAAGCGTAGACAATTATTGAACTTGCTTGATTTATGTAAAACTCTGCTCTCCTCTTTATCTCTGAATTGTTGAGAGATTGACCGCTGCTCATCTGTGGCAAAAGTGAAAGCCAGACTTTTGCGCTTTCAACTCGTTCTTTTGCATATGCGAGATTATAGAGAATATCTTCTTCACTTCTAGCAATTTTTGCCTTTTTTAGAGCTTTTTCTGCTTCTGCAACCCTTTCCTGAGCTCCAGCAATAATTTGGATAGAGTTAACACCCATCTGTTCACTCTTCAGATATTCCTTGAGTCTCGAAATTTCACTTTCGATTGTTTCGATTTCTCTATCTATTTGCTGCGCTGAAGCCAAAGTTTTTTTGAACATTTCGTACCTCATCAGAATCTTTGCCTGGAAGAACTCACTAGTGGAAGTGTAATAGTTACCCGACTTATAGCTCTGTTCCGCTCTATTTAGTAAATCCCTTGCTTCTTTAGTTGCATAATTTTGTAACTCTGCAGCCCCCTCTCTCATCCTATCCGCAAGAACTTTCAGAATGTCAGAATAGATGGTTATGTTAACTTCCCTTTCTTGCCTAACTATCTCGTAGCCAGTATAGTAGCGAAGAGCTTCGTTGACAGTCTTGACTTCAATAACCTCTATTCCCAACTTTTTTCCATAGTCTACCAAGTTTAATTCTCTCAGTTCAGTTGTGATTATATTTATAATTCCAACTCTTCGAATTGTTCTCTCTTCCACGTTTATGACACTCTGACCACTTGGAACAAGGAAAATTTTACCTCCATTTCTTGCAACTGCATCGAGTTTGTAGTTTAATCCACCAACCGGTCCGATGAAACCGTCGGGATATATCATACCACTCATGTAAACTCTCTCGTCCAATTCCAGGTTTTTAAGCGCAGCAAGCGTGGCAACTGTCATCACAGCTCCTGCAGAGGGACCACCTACGATTGGAGCATCTGCTTCGATTATGTAAAAGAAGTCAAACTTTGTAAAATCTATTCCGAGCAAATCACAAGCTGTAATAGCAGAGAGTTGGGTGCTACCTTGCATATCGATCTCAGTGAAAGGTGTTGTAGAGACAAAAACTCTACCGTTCCCACTGTTTATCATGACAGTAATGTTTATCACTGCTCCTTTAGGCTCATCACCACTCGTAACTGCTACTGCTTTTATCGACTTTTGAATTTCAAAAGCATCAACTGTCTGGATAATCGTGAAAAAGATCAGCAATGTCATCAGTGTAAGTCGCATAGAATTAGTTCTTCAAATCGAATTATAAGTTTTGTGAATCCCCATTCCATATAAAAGCTATAATCTGCTACTATTTGTATGAAAATATAATCTGCTACTATTTGTATGCAAAGAATCCTCTATTATTATTTGTAAAATCAAAACTCGATTTTACATCTATTTTTACTATACACAACTCAGAAAGGTTTATAAATTTTGTGTTGGAAAGATTTAAGGTGATCACATGACTCTTAGTGAAAAAATTGTGAAAGAATTAAACTTTCAGCTGAACAGGGAGATATATTCTGCATATCTGTATCTTTCCATGTCTGCGTATTTTGAATCTCTCAACTTAAGAGGATTTGCAAAGTGGATGAAAGTACAATGGGAAGAAGAGCTGATGCATGCGATGAAATTCTTCAATTACATAGTAAGCCGTGGTGGTAGAGTGGAGCTCTATACGATTGAGGCTCCACAAAAAGATTGGAAGTCTCCTCTTGATGCCTTTGAGCTAGCTCTAGAGCATGAAAAGAGTGTTACGAAAAGAATTGCACATCTCGTAGAACTTGCTATGAGCGATAAAGATCATGCAACCTTCAACATGCTCCAGTGGTTTGTGAACGAGCAAGTTGAAGAGGAGAACAGCTTTGGAGATATCGTTGTAAAGCTAAAAATGGCTAGCAACGATACAAGAGTCATGCTTTTCCTCGATAAAGAGCTTGAAAAAAGGCGATCAGAGGTAAAAAATGAATCTTCAGGCACTATACAAGATTAGCTATGGCCTATACATCGTTACATCTGTAAAAGATAGAAATTTCTCCGGTCAGATAGCAAACACAGTTTTCCAGGTTACCTCCGAACCACCAAAAATAGCGGTTTGTTTGAATAAAAAAAATACTACACATGAGTTTGTTAAATATTCAAAAGTCTTTTCTGTAAGTGTTCTTGAAAAAGATACTCCTTTACAATTTATTGGAAGATTTGGATTTAGAAGTAGCAGAGATTTCAATAAATTTGAAGGAATAAACTTTAAAATTGGAAAAACTGGTTCTCCAATAGTTATTGATTATACGGTTGCGTTTTTTGAGGCAAAAGTAGTTGATGAATACGACGTCGGAACACATACACTCTTCGTAGGTGAAGTGATAGAAGCTGATATTCTAAAGGATGTAGAAGTTATGACCTACGAATATTATCATTTAGTAAAGAAAGGTAAAACTCCAAAAACTGCTACAGTTTACCTGGAAAAATGACGCCCGAAGATATACTCAAAAAAGCGCTTGAGCTTGAAAAAGAAGCAATAGAAATCTACAATGAAATGCGAAAGAATGCAACCACTGAAACAGCTGATATCCTGGATTACTTGATTTCGCAGGAGAGGGAACATATTAGAATCATAAATGATAGACTAAAAGTTCTCAAACTGCTCGGTAAAAGAGGGGAAAAATGATCATCAACTTTATACACAAAAGAACAGCGAGAAAACTTAAAAATAGCTTTTTCTTCTTTTTATTTCTTAGATGATCCCCTATTGCCTCAGTCAGTAAAATTACAGAAGAAGTGAAGAGTATCAGCAATGTGAAAGATAATGGTTTTGGTAATTTTTCTACAGGTAAATAGCTTTCCCAAACCTTTAGAGAGTAATATGCAACAGCTACAAACTCTATTACAACTGCTGCTGCTGTAATTGCTGAAGTTTTTTTATGAATTTCGAACTCCTCTTTACGTCTATCCATTTCGATCTGGAGGTATATTAAGTTGAATTTGTTATCTATCTCATTCAGTGTTCTCTCGAAATCATTTGAGATCTTCTTTACAAAATTTAAATCATTCTCAAGTTTTAGGAGCTCTTCGTGCATGAAACCATGAAGCTTTGAAGAGAAGAACTCGGCATTTTTCAATGCGATTTCAATTTCTTTCAATCTTGAATTAAAATCCGAATAAGTTACAAAAAAAGAATCTCTTTCTTTTACAAGTTTAAAAGCATAATTTTCTTGATCTTCAGCTTCCATCTTTAAAATATCCTTTATTTTAGAAGCTTTTTCTGAAATATAGCTTGAAAACTTCATACAATCCTTCGAGATTATTTTTGCAATAGTTAGTTCAGAAAAAAGGGCTGGAAGAATGTCATAGAATAAATTTTCCTCGAATTTTGCTTCTATCTCTATCGATTCACCCGCTCTATATTTTCCATATAGAAATTTTTCTCCCTCTTCAATAGTTGTTATGAGAACTTCAAATCTTTCGAGAGGTTTCATTGGTATCTCATAATTCGAGATCACAAATATCATTGATTTGTATTTACCAACAACGATGTCTAATCCTTCAGCAAGTATTTCGACGTATTTGAGTTTCTTGAATGCTGGTCTAGCTTTTTCTTTGATTGAAACAAGAATTTTCTCAAGTTCTGAGTCGAAGAAAAAAAGATATTTCATAATATTTTTAGTCAGAAGCGGATTTTTAAGTTTGCCTAATAAATCTTACGAAAAATTTATAACTTTGAATTTGAAAAGCTTTATTATGTCGAATTCACTTTGTTTACTGTTTCTCTCTACGTTGATCTTTTTTGCCAATTTTACATATCCGGAAAAAGTCTTTACAACACCTGAAAACTGTATGGATTGTCATAGAGTCTTTTATGATAACTGGAGCCAAACAATGCATTCTAGTTCTGCAAAAGATCCTTATTTCATTGCAAAGCTCAGTAGTGAAGTTACTTTTGCTGGAAATTTTATCGAAAAAGAATGCGCAAAATGCCACACACCAAAAGCAACTATCGAGGCAAAAATTGAGAAAAAAGAAGTTATAATCCTTTCAAATGGTTTTCTGAGCGAATCAAATGAGTTTCATCGATTCGCAATCAGTGGAATCTCTTGCACATTGTGTCATCAAATAAAAAGAAACGGAATTAGTGGAAATTATTCAGTCGATTTAAACTATAGAAAACCCGAAAGAGCTATATATGGGCCATTCATTCCTCTTTATGGTATAGAGATGTATAGGAGTTCAGGTTATTTCCCAACAAGATCTGAGAACTTTTTAAAAGCAGATTTTTGCAGTAGTTGTCATGTCGTCTATACTCCGACCATAGAGAATGGCAGTGTAATCAGCTACTTTCCTGAGCAAACTACGTTTTTTGAATGGCATAACAGTGTTTATAATCCAGAAAAGCCATGTCAAAGCTGTCATATGAAAAAAGAACGTTTTAAGATTTCAACAAAACCTGGAAATCTTTTTGAACGAAATGCAAAGCATCACCACTTTTCAGGTGCTAATTCTCAAATCCTTTCTATACTCGGCAAAAATGAAGGGGCTAAAAGAGCTGAAGAAGTTCTAAAATCTTCTGCAAAAATAAGGATAAAATCTTTGAATATTAATGAAAATGAGTTAGAAATAGTCGTAGAAATCGAAAACAAAGCAGGGCACAAGTTTCCAACTGGATTCCCTTCAAGAAGGGCGATAGTTCACTTGGTAGTTGAAGATGAAGGTGGAATCGTTTTTGAGTCTGGAAAAATTCTTGGAGACGGAAGAGTTGTGGGGGAGGATTATCCTGAGAGACACTACGAGTTAATTGACTCAGAAGATGAGGTTCAAATTTATGAGAGTGTCATGATGTCAAGGGATGGAAGAGTGACATTCGATCTATTGAAGGCCTACAGATACTTTAAGGATAACAGAATTTTACCAAAAGGTTTTAGCTTTTTGTCAGCTCATCCAGATACGCTACCAGTAGGAGTTGAAGACGACAACTTCTCACCTGGAAGTGATAAAATTACTTATCTAGTTAAAAAGAGTTTCAAAAAACCTATCAAAGTGAAAGTTGAACTTCTATATCAGCCGATTTCGTTCTTTTTTGTCGAGAGTTTGCGTGAAACTAAGGAAGGGGTTGAATTCAGAGAATTGATTAAAAAGACCGATCTAACCACGCTAGTAGACTCAGATGAAACAATAATACAATGAGTAATTTAAAATAAAAATATTAAAATATTATTTTCTCAACTTCCACTTCTTTTCCCAATACTCTCTGATCTTCTCGATTACAGGAAGCTTTTCTCCACTTAGAAATCTTACACAAGCTCCACCTGCTATAGAAACATGGCTTATTCTCTCAGAAAGGCCGAATATATTAACAGCTGAAGCCGTATGACCTCCACCAACAATGGCATATGTCCTAGAAGCAGCTCTTAGGAGCTCATATGTACCGAGCGAGAACTTGCTATCTTCGTAAACTCCAGCTGTGCCGTTGATCACGACAGTTTCAAAGTTCGACAACTGTGAAGTATACTCGTTTACGGTTTCGACACCGATGTCTTTTATCTTTCCTTTTCCATCGAACTCATCTATTGTCACATCTTCTCTGATTCCTTCCTTCTCAACTCCAAAATCTATTGGTAAGGCTATTTTTTCTCCAAATTTCTCGATAAGAATCTTGACCTCCTCGTCTTTTACACCTTCCTTGTTGTCCTCGACTACTTTCCTATTTTCTTCGCCTAGATCTTTTCCCTTGAGCATCAGAAAGTAGTTTGCTACGACTCCGGTCAAAAAGATCTTCTCTGCTATTCCTTGCTGAAGGACGTTTTTCATGACTTTTACTGGATCCTTTATCTTTGCTCCTCCAAGAACAAAAGCTGTTTTTCCTGGCCTAAGAGCTCTACTCAAAGCTCTGATCTCTTTTTCTGCAAGTCTTCCTATAAAAGATGGAAGAACTGGAATGAAACCAACTAAAGATGCATGACTTCTGTGAAAAGCAGAAAAAGCATCGTTTACGAAAATGTCGAAAAGTTTCCAAAGTCTGTTAACAAGAATCGATTCTGCGTGCTCCTCTGCACTTCTATCGAGTTGCTCTTCCGAGTAAAATCTTACGTTCTCTAGCAGTAAAATCTCACCATTTTTTAATCCCCTGATTCTATCGACAACCCTCTTACTAAAGATTTCATCGAAGTATTGGACTTCTTTACCAAGAAGTCTCGAAAATACTTTCGCATGCTCTTCGAGAGTTGTGAAGTCTTTCCTACCTGGCCTGCTTTGATGCGCAAGTATCACGATTTTCTTATCTTCAAGTTCACGGATCGTTGGAACATGGCTTTTGAATCTAGAAGTGTCGAGAATTTTCGAATTCACGATTGGCGCATTTACATCAATTCTAAGTAAAACTGAAGCAAATTTTCCAACATTGTCCAGAGTTGGTAGATCCATAACGCAAATCAGCTTTCGTTTAAAAGAGTTTTTTAATCGATCTTTCAATTGCGAATCATGGAGATAACAGATCTCAACATTCTTTGCAATGGTTTAAAAGAAGGTAAACTCGGACTCGCACTTGCAAGGTTCAATGGAACAATTGCAGGGGTTTTTACAAACAACAGAATAAAAGCTGCTCCTGTAATAGTTTGTAGGGAGAACATAAGCTCAGGATTTGCCAAAGGACTGATAGTTAACAGTGGAAATGCAAACGCTTACACTGGAGAAAAAGGAATTGAGAGAGCAAGAGAAATGTGTAGAATTGCTGGAAAACTGCTGAAATGCGATGCGAGAGAAATTGCAGTTGCATCTACTGGTGTCATAGGTAGAGAACTCGACATCGAATGGATAAGAAAAAAAGCCTCTGAAGTATTTGCTGGGCTTGGAAAAACAAGAGAATGTGCAGAAAGGTTTTCAAATGCGATAAAGACTACAGATAAATTCGTAAAGAAGGCTTATAGCAATAAAGCGAAAATAGTTGCAGTAGCAAAGGGAGCAGGGATGATAGCTCCAAATCTTGCTACTATGCTTTGCTTTATCTTTACTAGTGCAAAATTTGAGGCAACCGAACTTCAAGATATGCTTAAAAATGCTATTAAACCCTTGAACAGATTAACAGTCGATGGAGATACATCTACGAACGATACAGTTCTTCTCGTTGCACTTGGAGATGAAAAGATTGCAAAGGAAATCTTCGAGGAAGAACTTAGAAGAGTTTGTTATAGTATTGCGAGGCAAATAGCGAGTGATGGAGAGGGAGCCACTAAAGTTTTTGAAGTCATAGTCAAAGGGGCAAAGAATGATAGAGATGCAGAAGTTGTAGCAAAATCTATCGCAAAATCCTTACTCGTTAAGACAGCTATTTTTGGATCAGATCCAAACTGGGGAAGAATAATTTCAACAATTGGTTACAGTGGAGCAGAAGTGGACGATAAGATCACCGTTATCTTTGAAAATGATGAAAAAAGTGTTAAACTTGTAGAAAATGGTTTTATTACTGGAAAAGAAGAAGAGGCAAGAGAAATTATGAGAAGAGATTTCAGAATAGTCATCGACTTGCATAAAGGTGATTTCGAGGATTTTGCAATTGGTTGCGATCTTAGTTATGAATATGTAAGAATAAATTCAGAATATACGACCTAAAGTTCGATCAAATGCGACTCTTTTACGACGTTTAGTACGAGCATCGTATAGGTTTTTTTGACACTTTTCATACTAAGTAATTTTTTTACGAACTCATTCAATTTTTCTCTGTTTTCGAACTTTGCAACTACTAGTATATCGAAATCTCCAGTAACATCATAAACAGCCGTCACATTTTTCTCCTTTGCGATCTCTTCTTCTATTTCCACTATTTGTCCACCTTCAGCCGTGATACCTATGATTGCTGTTATATCATAACCAAGCGTATGGTAATCGAGAACAGGAATGAACTTCTTTATTATTCCAAGATTTTTCATCTTGTTCATCCTGTTATAAACTGTCCCCTCCGCAACCCCAACTTTTTCAGCTATTTCTTTTAAGCTCTTTCTAGCATCTTCCTGAAGCTCTCTAAGAATACCGAGGTCAACCTCATCAATCTTGGCCATGTAGAAAGATAGACCTCACTCTTTTAAATCTTGTCAAAAGATTCTTAAAAAGATTTCAAGTTCAACTCACATGGCACATCGCGCAATCTGGATTCTTTTACTATTCTTTCTCTCCTTTTGTATCACAGGTAAGAATGTCGAAAGAGCTTTTGTTGTAGAAGTGATCGATGGAGATACCATTAGACTTGAAAGCGGAGATCTCGTACGTCTTCTTGGTATAAATGCTCCCGAAAAAGGTCAAAAATTTTATATAGAAGCAAAGGAGAGACTAAAAGAGCTTGTTGAAGGTAAGGAGGTTCTTTTAGAAAAAGAAAAGAAGAACACGGATAGATATGGAAGACTTTTAAGATACGTTTACGTAAACGGTAGTCTCGTAAACCTGATAATGGTTGAAGAAGGATTTGCTTACGCTTACGTCTCTGATACGATGAAATATGAAGAAGAACTAAAAAAAGCTGAAGAAAAGGCAAAATCTATGAAGCTCAAAATCTGGGAAGAATCTGAAGAGTGTGAGAGATGTATAGGTATTGCCTATTTTAAGTGGGATGCTGAGGGCGATGATTGTATAAATTCGAACGACGAGTTTGTGGTATTTAAAAATGGCTGTTCTATTGCTTGTAATCTCAGTCATTGGACTGTCAGCGATGATTCTGGAAAAATATTTGTTTTTCCTGATTTCATTCTTGAGAGTGGAAAAAGTGTGACTTTATATTCTGGCTGTGGTCTAAACACAGAAAATGAGCTTTATTGGTGTTATAAAGCTACTAAATGTAAAGCAATTTGGAATAACGATAAAGATACATTGTATCTATATGATTCGCAAGGTAATCTTGTTCTACAGTATTTCTACGAAAGGTAAATATCTTTATATCCAGGCTTTATTTTTGTTCATGCTCGAAAGACAGACAAAAGGTCTGATAAACATTGATCCACTGCAGACTGGTGGAAAGTTGACTGAAGAGGCTAAAAAAGCTTTGATAGAGTGGGGAGATGGATACAGCGTCTGTGATTACTGTACAGGAAGACTTGAAGAGATCAAAAGCCCCCCAATTTACGATTTTATTCATAAAACTCTTCCAGATTTCTTGGGATGCGATGTTGTAAGGATAACTACAGGAGCAAGAGAGGCAAAATTTGCGGTTATGCATTCTTTGGCTAAAAAAGATGCTTGGATTGTATTGGACTCTAATGCGCACTATTCTAGCTATATATCTGCTGAAAGAGCTGGATTAAACATAGCTGAAGTACCAAACAGTGGTTATCCAGATTTTTTGATAACTCCAGAGAAATTCGGAGAAGTTGTTGAAGAGGCAGGGAAAAAAGGAGAGGTGGTTCTAGCTCTTATAACTTATCCAGATGGAAATTACGGAAATCTTCCCAAAGTTAGAAAGATTGCGAGGTTGTGCCAGGATTATGATGTCCCTTTACTCGTAAACGCAGCCTATGCAATTGGAAGGATGCCTGTGAAGTTAAAAGAAATTGGGGCAGATTTTATCGTTGGCAGTGGTCATAAGTCAATGGCATCAAGCGGTCCAATTGGCGTTCTTGGTATGAAATCTGAATGGGAAGAAAAAATTTTGAGAAAATCTTCGAGATTCAAAAACAAGGAGATCGAGTTGCTTGGATGCACAGCGAGAGGAGTAAGTATTATGACGATGATAGCATCTTTTCCATCAGTAAAAGAAAGAGTGAAGAATTGGGATGAAGAAGTAGAAAAGGCAAGATATTTCTCTTCAAGAATGGAAGAACTCAGTATAATTCAACTCGGTGAAAAACCACACAATCACGATCTCATGTTTTTCCATGCAGAAAATCTGTATGATATCTCAAAAAAAATGAGAGACGGAAGATTTTTCTTGTATAAAGAGCTAAAAAGAAGGTGTATTCATGGAATAAAACCTGGTTTGACTAGATTTTTCAAACTATCGACATATGGGTTGAGTAAAGAAGAGATTGAAATCGTTTTAAGAGCTTTCAGAGAAATAATTGATATTAAAAAAATCTAGTTTTTTGAAATGGATGATGAAACTTCCGTCATCGATGAGGGTTAGAAAAAGATATATTGCCTTTAGAGTTATAGCTGAAAAAAACATCGAAAAGGAGGTATTATGGGAGACTATGATGAAGAGTTTCATCTCATTGTTTGGGGAGACTGAGACTATGAATTCCGCGATGAGACTTGAGGAGTTCGAAAATAATAGAGGAATAGTTTCATGCAAATTGGAAAGCCTTGAAAAGGTTATGATCTCGTTAACTTTAATCGACTGTGTTGGAGGTGTAGATGTGGCTTTGGTAACACTAGGGGTTAGTGGAACAATTAAAAAGTGCAAGAGAAAAATGGAGGTGGTATAATGAATCTTCCGCAGATGGGCTACGATAGAGCTATTACAGTTTTTAGCCCTGATGGAAGATTATTCCAAGTAGAGTATGCAAGAGAGGCTGTTAAGAGAGGAGCAACAGCGATAGGGATAAAAGTAAAGGATGGAGCGATTCTAATAGCAGATAAGAGAATAGGATCACGATTACTTGAAGCTGATACGATTGAAAAGATCTACAAAATAGATGAACACATCTGTGCTGCTACTTCTGGCCTAGTAGCAGATGCTAGAATTCTCATCGAAAGAGCTAGAATCGAGGCTCAGATAAACAGATTAACTTATGAGGAACCAATAACAGTTAAAGAGCTTGCAAAAA
This sequence comes from Archaeoglobaceae archaeon, assembly GCA_025057895.1. Taxonomy (GTDB): domain Archaea; phylum Halobacteriota; class Archaeoglobi; order Archaeoglobales; family Archaeoglobaceae; genus WYZ-LMO2. Next base: position 21,158 of record JANXEF010000008.1, read on the forward strand.
GAATTTGCGACTTCAAACAGCAGTTCACACAATTTGGTGGAGTAAGACCATTTGGGGTTTCACTTTTAATCGCAGGTGTGGATTCTGTTCCTAAGCTTTACGAAACTGATCCAAGTGGTGCACTACTTGAGTATAAGGCAACGGCAATTGGAATGGGAAGAAACATTGTCATAGAATTTTTTGAAAAGGAATATAGAGACAATCTTACCTTCGAGGAAGCTTTAATCTTGGCACTAGTTGCAATGGGAAAAAGTATAGAAAGTGAAATTCAGCCAGAAAATGTTGAAGTCGGATATGTAAAATTGGATGAAAAAGTTTACTGTGAAATGGGTCCTGAAGAATTGAAAAAGTTTGTTGAAAAAGCGAATGAAAGAATAAAAATCGAGCTCAAGAAGTAATATGGTTTCTCTTGAAAAAGCTGTAATAGCAAAACTTAGAAGAGGTGGAATGGATTTCGAGATCTTTGTGGACCCATATCTTGCCAGAGATCTCAAGGAAGGAAAAGAAGTTAATTTTGACGAGCTTTTAGCAGTCGAAGAAGTTTTTAAAAACGCAAGAAAAGGAGAAAGAGTACCCTTTGAGGATTTACAAAAAATATTTGGCACTAATGATATCAGAGAGATCGCAAAGAGTATAATAATGGAAGGAGAAGTTCAGATAACTGCAGAACAGAGAAGAGAGATGCTTGAAACAAAGAAGAAACAAATAATCACATTCATTAGCAAGAATGCGATTGATCCAAGAACAAACACACCACACCCTCCATCAAGAATTGAAAGAGCCCTTGAGGAAGCTAGAGTGCACATAGATATCTTCAAATCTGTTGAAGCACAGATAAAAGATATAGTCAAAGCTTTAAAACCAATTCTACCGCTCAAATTTGAAGAAATAGAAATTGCAATAAAAGTTCCTGCCGATTATGCTGGTAAAGCAATTTCAGCACTTTACAAATTCGGAGGAGTTATGAAAGAAGAGTGGCAAAGAGACGGGAGCTGGATCTGTGTTATGAAGATACCTACTGGGATGTATGGGGACCTAATGGATTTGTTAGGCAGAATAACAAAAGGTGAGGCACTAACTAGGATTCTGAGGAGATTTGGATGAGAAAAATTGTGCTTCCTGGGGATTTTCTTTCAAACAATACGAAACTGGCTTCATATGGGACTTATGTTGAGGGAGAAAGAGTTTATGCAAAAATTCTTGGTCTTCTTGAAGAAACAGATAACTCGATAAAGGTGATCCCACTCAAGGGTAAATATACACCATCTGTTGGTGATACAGTAATTGGTATTGTGAATGAGATCTCAGCAAATGGGTGGAATCTCGACATAAACTCTCCTTATCAAGCTTTTCTACCAGCCAGCGAAAATCCAGAAACTAAACCTGGAAAGAAGCTGAACGAAGTTTTGGACATGGGAGATTCTGTAATTACGAAGGTTGTGAATATAGATCCAAGGATGAAAGTAACAGTTACGATGAGAGAGAAGATATGCAGAGCAATTAGGTTTGGAAGAATCGTTGCAATAAACCCTGCAAGGATTCCAAGAGTGATAGGTAAAAAGGGAAGTATGATAAAGCTGATAAAAAACGAGTTAGAAGTTCAAATAGTCGTAGGTCAGAATGGGTTGATCTGGCTAAATGGAGATAGAAAGAAGATTTCTATAGCAGAAGAAGTCATTTACCTAATTGAAGAGGAAGCTCATACTGAAGGCTTGACCGATAGGGTTGCAGAATTCATAAGGAGGAGAAAGAATGTTCAAACCTGAAAAGCTAATATTTGATGGAAAAAGAATCGATGGGAGAACTCTAGATCAGCTAAGACCAATAAAAATCGAAGTAGATTTTCTAAAAAGGGCAGATGGTTCTTGTTACTTAGAAATGGGTAAAAATAGAGTAGTTGCAGCAGTTTATGGACCAAGAGAAGCTTATCCAAGACACATCCAAGATCCAACAAAAGCTGTGATCAGGTATCGTTACAACATGGCCCCATTCAGTGTTGAAGAGCGAAAAAGACCCGGACCAGATAGGAGAAGTGTTGAAATATCGAAGGTAAGCAAGGAAGCATTCGAAGCAGTGATAATGAAAGAATTGTTTCCAAGGAGTGTCATAGATATCTTTGTCGAAGTTCTTCAAGCCGATGCAGGAAGTAGGACTGCATGTATAAATGCTGCAAGTGTAGCTCTCGTCGACGCAGGTATTCCGATGAAGGGGATGCTCACATCTGTTGCTGTAGCTAAGGTTGATGGAGTTCTAGTTCTTGATCCGATGAAAGAAGAGGATAACTTTGGCGAAGCCGATATACCCTTTGCTTTCCTAATAAGGGGAGATAGGATCGAATCAATCGCTTTGCTTCAAATGGATGGAAGAATGACGAAAGAAGAGATAAAGGAGGCAATAAAATTAGCAAAAAAAGGTGCAATGGAAATATACCAGATGCAGAGGGAGGCTATAATGAAGAAGTTTCTTGAAGAGGGAGAAAATGGCTGAAGACATTCTTTCAGAAATAAAGAAAGATTACGTCCTATCTAAGTTGAGAGATGAGGAGAGAATAGATGGAAGAAAATTCGAAGATTTTAGGAAATTGGAGATAAAGACAAGTATAATTGAAAAGGCTGAAGGTTCTGCACTTGTTAGGCTTGGGAACACACAAGTAGTGGTTGGTATAAAGATGCAGATCGGTGAACCTTTTCCTGATACTCCAGAAAAGGGACTCATAATCGTAAACGCAGAACTTGTTCCTCTTGCTTCACCAACCTTCGAACCAGGACCTCCAGATGAAAACTCAGTAGAACTTGCTCGCGTGGTAGATAGAGGTATAAGAGAGAGTGAAGCTGTAGATCTATCAAAACTTTGTATTGAAATAGGTAAAAAAGTTTGGATCATCTTTGTCGACATTCATGCACTAGATGATGATGGTAATTTACTCGACGCTTCTGCAATTGCATCGATTTGTGCTTTGCTGAACACAAAAGTCCCCGCAAGCAGATTCGGTGTTGGAGAAGATTATGAATTACCAATAATGGATTTACCGGTTAGTGTTACATCACTGATTGTAGGTGATAAATTCCTCATAGATCCTACTAGGGACGAGATGAGCGTAGGGGAGAAGACTCTGACAATAACTGTGGATAAGAATGACAACATCGTTGCAATCCAGAAAAGTGGTGGTTATCTTCTGAGTGAGTCGCTATTCGAAGAAGTAATAGATGCCAGTATTAGGGCTGCTAGGAAAATTAGAGAAGAAATAATAAAATATTGCTCAAAGATTTGCTAGGAATCTCTCTATGTTCGATATCTCCTCTTTTATCTTCTGAACTGCATTGTTGCAATCGAGAAACTCTAGCATACTTCTACAATTTGGACAGATAAAATTGGTTGTAATTGCATCGTCATAACTAACTTTTACGCACATGTTAGGACAAATATAATAAATTGCACTCGTTTCGTTCTCTAACTTTTTTTCTAGGTTTTTTTTCGTCTTTTCAAGCTCTTTTCTGAGCACAACTTTTGCTTTTTCATAGTTTATTTTCCAATAGTATTCCATCCATCCTGTTTCATCGTCTTTTTTTCTCCTGTACTCAGCGAGTCCAATTTCGTACATCGCAAAAAGAGCCCTTCTAATTTCGTTTATTTCGATTCCAAGCTCAAGAGCTAACTGGTCATCAGTAAACTCGTTTTTTATTCCAAGTGAATAAAGGATAGCTCCAATCTCTCCAGCAACCCTTGAAACAAGTTCAGCAATCAGTTCATCTCCTTTCATCAGTACTTTCACAATCGTAGTATTTGAACTAACTCTTATTTTAATCTTGCGTGCTTGGATTGCGTTTAGCACTCGATAAAAAAATGAATTAGAATTGGATTTCTAAATTTTCTTTTTAACTTTTTTGTAATTAAAATATTCAATTGACATTCTGTAACCCATATTTTCTTATTCAAACATTTTAACCAAAAATAAGGGAAATTATTTCAACTAGGATATCTCCAAAGATTAATGCTCCAAAATAACCGATAGTTATGAAGATCATGAAAGGAAGCGCTGGTGTAACCCAAATCTCCTTGATTCCTGCTTTTTTCAGAAGTAGTAGTTTATTATCATCACTTTCAATCGCTCTCTTGACTCTTCTAAGTTCTCCATTCTCGTCGATGAATTCAAAAAGGTTATGAAATTTTATTTTTTCAACAGAGATTCTATAGCCAGCGAAGTAGTAGAGCGGATTTTTAAAGAAACCTTCAAAACCTTCTTTGAAAATATTTCTTAGTAAAATCGCAAATATCATAAAGGGGGTAAATATAACAGAGTTCGCGAGAATCGAGAAAGAAAAGATCCCAAAACCGTGATTCAGAATGGGAAAAGGATCAATACTTGGATAAAGAGGAAAGATAACTGAAAGACACATCAGAGCTTTTGCATCCGCTCCACCATATGCGCCTATAGTGTAAATGAAGTATGAAAGGATTAACATGAATAAAACTCCAAAAACCGAAAATAGGAGTGGGAGGGGATCCATAGTGATATTATGATAAAGTTGAAGCACTAAGATTGGTGAAACTGAAATCAACATTGCTTTCCAAACTCTGTTTGGTACAACCCTACTTTTTATGTCAAGAGAGCAAGCATAAATTAGAAAAATTGAAACAAAAGAAACTTTAACAATTTCAAGAATTTCGAGTTCTAAAGAGTTCATAGAGGTCCGAAAGAATCACACTAGCAGTTTCGAATTTTCCTGCTCCCCTTCCTGCAACGAATATTTCTCCAGCTGTATCTGTGTTTATCATGAGAGCATTCAAAGTCCCCTTTATGGCTAGAGGACTGTTAATCCTAACAAGCCTTGGAGACACGCGGAGATACTTCTTGCTAACTTCAGCGATCAGTCTTATCGTGTAACCCTTTTGCATTGCAACCTTGAAGGCTTGAGGTGTAATCTTTGTTATTCCTTCTCTCTCAACGTCCTCGAACTTTGCTGTAATACCCATGGTGTTTGCGAGGATTACAAGTTTAATCGCCGCATCGATTCCTTCTACGTCTGCAGATGGATTTGCTTCTGCAATTCCCATTTCTTGGGCTTCACTGAGCACTTGATGGTATGGGAGTCCCTCCTCTTCCATTCTCGTGAGTATGTAATTGCAAGTACCGTTCAGTATCCCCTTGACACTTCTTATCTCACAAAGAGCCAAATAGCTGTTCAGTAATCTTATCACAGGCATTGCACCACCTACTGTTGCCTCATACAAAAGCTTCGCACTCTTCTTTTCCGCAAGTTTCAGCAAATCGGTTAAAGCGACTGCAATGCTCTTGTTGCTTGTTATAACACTTGCCCCCTTTCTCAATGCGGTCTTCATGTACATTATCCCGCTTTCATCAAGTTTTGTTGTTGTGACTTCGATCATGACATCGTAATCCTCCTTTTCAGCTACGTCTATAGCTTCTCTGTTCTCTGGTAGCTTTCCCCTTCTTCTGCTCTCTATTGCATCTTCGAGTTTGAAATCTCCTAAAATCGCTCCAGTTAGATCTGCAATCGCTATCACTTTGAATTCTCCTATTTTTTTCTCTATTTCATTCTTTTTTTTTATAAGAAGTTCTGCTACTCCTTGTCCAACAGTTCCAAACCCAATGATTGCAATCTTAATCATAACTCATCGTTCACAGGTTCTATTACGAGAATACCTTTTTCTCTACATATCTCTTTAACTCTCCCCAATGCCCTCTCTAGCGCCTCAACTCCCTTGGCACTTATCGTCATCATAGCAGTTGATGGTCGATCGAGTTCAGGCATCGTTACGTTGAGTTCAACACACTCAGCCTCGATGTTATCTATTCTTTTAATCGTATCACTTAAATCTGTGTGAATTATATGCCCTATGAGGAGTAATGAAATCGTGGAGGTTCTTATTTTTCCGAAGCTTCTCACAACAACTTCTTTTTGAAGCTCGCTGAAAATCTTCTCAGCTCTCTTTGAATCAGATATGAATGAGATCTCAACAGGAACTCTGTTTAGAGGAGTCTTTTTTCCTCTCTGATGAACAATTCCAACAATGTTACCACCATTCTTTGCTATTGGTTCAAGGACTCTTAATAGCTGTCCTGGTTTATCCTCTAGCTCAACTATAAGCGTGAAGAGTTCACTCATATATGGGGACTCCTTCTGTTTGTGTTACTCTTTCAAATTCCTTAATCAGTTTTCTTGTTATCTTTCCAGGCTTTCCATCTCCAATAACGCGTCCATCGACTTCCACGATTGGTGCAATCTCTGCAGCTGTTCCCGTGACAAAAACCTCGTCTGCAGTATATAGATCATAAAGACCGAGATTTCGTTCGAAAAATGGTATTCCAGATTCCTTAGTTATTTCTATCACAACCTCTCTCGTGATACCTCTAAGATTGTTTATTGCTGGAGGTGTAAGAACTGTTCCATTTTTCACAATGAATATGTTGTCTCCACTGCCCTCGGAAATGAATCCAAGTTTGTCGAGGAATATAGCTTCATCTCCACCTTTTGCATTTGCTTCGATCTTTGCGAGTATATTGTTCAAGTAGTTGAGAGATTTGATGTTTGGTGGCAGAGCATCGTATGGATTCCTTCGGACTGCAACAGTTACAGCTTTGAGACCTTTCTCATAAAGGTTTCCATAAAGTTTCTCCCAAGGCTTTGTTATTACTATAATGGTTGGTTTTTTGCATTTTCTCGGATCTAAACCAAGATCACCAACACCTCGTGTTACTATTGGTCTTATATAGGCATCTCTGAGGTTGTTTTTTCTCAATGTCTCTATTATAATCTTTTCAAATTCTTCCTTGCTGAGCGGAATTTGAAGATTTATTGTTTTTGCAGAGTCATAGAGTCTTTCTATGTGCTCTCGAAGTCTGAAAACTCTTCCGTTGTAGGCTCTTATACCCTCAAAAACTCCATCCCCGTATAGAAAACCGTGATCAAATATGCTAATCTTTGCATCCTCTTCAGGAACGAATTTCCCGTCCAAATATACGAGTAAACCCATCAACTTTCACGTTACTTAAGATTTAAAAATTGTTTCTGTTTTTATCATTTTATTCAAAACTAGTTAAAAAAATTATTTTAAAATTATTCGCATCCTAAAGGTCTATTGTTTTGATATTGAAGTTGTGTAAAGAGATATAAATCGCTCTTCGACCTTTTCCAGAGGTGATCGTATGCTCTCAAATGGTGACTTCGTCAGACTTAGTTACACTGCAAAACTAGAAGATGGTAAAGTAATCGATACAACCGACGCAGAGATTGCGAAGAAAGAAGGTATTTTCAATGAAAACACAAGATATGGAGATATATACGCTGTCCTTGGTGAAGGACATATTTTGAAAGGGCTTGAAGAAGACTTAATCGGCAAAGAAGTTGGATATAAAGGTATAGCAGTTATACCTCCAGAAAAAGGATTCGGTGTTTACGATCAAAAGAAAAAGGACACATTCAGCATAACAAGATTCAAAGAAAAGCCAGAAATTGGGCAAAGAATCAGAATTGGAGATAAGATAGGGACTGTAGAAAGAATAATTGGGAGAAGAGTACTCGTCGACTTCAACCATCCATTTGCAGGTAAGAAGATAACTTTTGAATACGAAATCAGAGAAAAACTAGAAAAGCCTGAAGATAAGCTAAAAGCTCTCTTTGTGATCCATACAGGAATTAATGTGAAGAATATAACTTTAGATTTTGAAAAAGCTGTAGTAGAGGTTCCAGCGGATTCTTACCTAAATCAGCTCTTCCTCATTGGTAGGTATAGAGTAGTGAAAGATGCTTTCAAATTGTTAAATCTCAGAGAGATGAGCATAGTAGAAAGGTTCGATAGAGAATTTTTGAAAGCTGCTGAAGAAGACAAGAAGTAGTAAATTCGAACTCAAATAGAACCAAATACAGCTTTATGAAGAATTTCAACAACATCAAAAACCTTTATCTCTGCTTTTTTTACTTTCACCGCATCTTCGAACATTATTAGGCAAAAGGGGCATGATGTTGCAATAAAATCACTTCTAGTAAGCATAGCCTCACGAACCCTTTCTAAAGAAGGTCTCCAATGAAAATCGCGAATTATTCCTCCGCTTCCACCTCCACAGCAAAGAGATAGTTCTTCTCTCCTCTGCATTTCAACTAGCTCTAATCCTGGAATCGATTTAAGAAGATTTCTAGGCTCTGAGATGATCTTGTTATGTCTTGATAGATAACAGGGATCGTGATAAGTAACTCTACTTTCAAAGACTTCTGTGAACCTCAGATTAGCTTTTTTTACCTTTTCTAACAAGATCTCCGTTATGTGATAAGTTTCTAATCCATAATAATTCCTAAAAGCGTTGTAGCAATGTGGCGATATAGTTATGATTTTCTGAACCCCAAGATTTTCAAAGATTTGCATATTTCTTTCCTTCAGAAACTCGAAAAGCCCAATCTCTCCGATTGCTCTAACATCGTTGCCACAACAGTTCTCATTCTCGAGAATTGCAAAGTCAACTTCAGCAATTTTCAGTAGATTCATCGCTTTTTTAGCCATCAATTCTATTCTTGGATCATAAACAGCGCAGCCCAAAAATAATAAAAACTCAAAATCTTTCTTTTTAGCAATTTTAACATCAAAAACAGGTCTCTTCAATAAACCAAATGGATTTGAGAACTTCTGAATGTTTTCAAGCATTTTTTTAAGTTCTTGTGGTAACTTACCACTTTCAACAATCTTAGCTCTCGCCTCATTTATGATATCAACGAGTTTTATTCCTCTTGGACATCTCTGTTGACAGATTAGACAATTAGTACAGTTCCAAAGCTCGTAATTCCAAAAATCTCCCGAAGATAAAAAATTTGCAATGACTCTTCTCAGATTCATGTTAAATCTCATGCTACAGGAAGATGAACATACACCACATTGGATGCAAGTAGAAAGCATGATTTTCGAAGATTTTGGGAGATAAAGATTTAACTGTTTATTTATCTAGTAAATCATCTTTATTGAAAATATGCCTCTTTTCTTAGTCAACCTCCTACTGCCACAGAAAGGGCAGTAGAGATTTGGAATGTGGAGTGGGGCTGAATAACTCGTAGTTCTTTTAACTTCGAGATCGAACTCAGAACCACACCTTGCACAATATATTCCATCGATTCGAGTCATAGAGAGACACTCAGGATTTCGTTATAAATCTTTTTTCAATCGAAGCTACTGAGAAGAATACTGTAAAAGAGATAAAAACTACCCAAACGCTTATTGGGATTCCAAAAGTATATTTGGTGTAGTAAAGTAGGATAGCTGTGAAGAAACCAGCGAGAAGCGTTGTAATTGCAGAAATTTCTTTTCCTAGTTTCCAGTGGAAGATTCCAAAGATCAAAGGCAACTGACATAAAAGGATAGTTGAGCTCATGACAGCTAAATCGACTATGTAAGCTGGTCTCTGAATCGCAAAGATTGCAATTGCTGTTGTTATTAAAACTACAAAAATCCTTCCGGCAATGATACTCTTGTTTCTCAGCAAGTCTCTAGAGAACATGGAGGAAAGTGTTAGGACTATTGAATTCGCAGTGGTTATAGCTGCAATGAGTATGCTAATCGCAATGGCAACACTTAGCCAGGATGGAATCATTTCGAGGAACTTTGGTGTTACAAGATCTCTGTTTTGGATAACTGGAAAATAACCATATTCGGTCAAAATCCTGAGCTGCAATCCGAGAAGTGTAACTAGAATAGTATAAAGGAGCCCAAATAATCCGAATAATATGACCATTCTTTTCAAACTCCTCTCATCCTTTGGAATAAATATTCTCTGAAAAACTTGTGGATTTGTTAAAGCGAAGAAGAACCATGGGAGAGTATAGGATATGAAGACATCATAAGTCCAAAAACGGTTTGGAACATAGAGAAGTTCTCCGAGTTTTGAAACATCTGAATTTTGAGGTAGTAAATGAAATGCGTATAGAACTGCAAATATTGCCATTACCAACATGAATATACCAAACAACGCATCAGTCCATGCAACGCTTCTCATTCCGCCAATATAGGCCCAAAGCGCTGTGATTATAGCTGAAATCAGAACTCCAAACTCAAAAATTATCTCCCTGCTCAGTAGGAGTGAGATGCCTACGAATTGAAGTGAAGTGTATGGAATGAGAGACAATGCTACTACTAATGCCAAAATCCTTGCTGTAGTCTTTCCATATCTGTTCGATAACAGATCACCTGGTGTCACAAAACCTTTTTCTTTTCCGAGTTTCCAAATTCTTGGTGCATAATAAGAGAGAAGCATGATGGTTCCAACCAGATAAAATAGTTCAAAACCTAAGGCACCGACCCCAGTTGTATAAGTTAGTCCCACTAGTCCGACCATCATAAATGCTGAATAGGTGGTCGCAGCATACGTGAGAGCAGAAATTATTCCACCTATCTTTCTTCCTCCAACATAATAATCTTCATCCGTGGAAACTTTTTTCATTGCAAAAATTGCAATAACTGTACCTAGAAACAAGTAAATGAGTAAAGCGTAGATTAACATTCTACCACCTCCTAAAAGCTGTGAATATTAAGTAAAAGGCAGAAATAATTGTCCAATATAAGTATGTAGTCATATCAGCTCTTTTTATAGCTAAAAAAGGTACACACATAGCTATAATTATCAGAAAAGATTCTATTTGCCTCATCGAACAATCGTTCGATAATAGATATATAAAATTTTCTAACTTGAAATCACAATCTTCATTTGAGTAATGAGCATAGAATTACCGATTCAAAAACATAAAATCGAGCTCTCTAAGAATACAAAAAAACTTAAATTTTCTTATTGTTTGCGATTAACATGAAAGAGCAAGTTGAAGTTCGACAACTAAGAGAAGGGGGCTATGTTGTCATCGATGATGAGCCATGTGAGATTTTGAGCATTTCAGTGAGTAAACCTGGAAAACATGGAGCTGCAAAAGCTAGAATCGATGCAATAGGTATTTTCGACTCTCAAAAAAGGAGCATAGTCGAGCCCGTAACTGCGAAGATATATGTACCAATAGTGGAAAGAAAGAAAGCACAAGTTCTCAGCGTTACAAAAGAAAGTGCACAGCTGATGGATCTGAATACTTTTGAAACTTTTGAACTTCAGATTCCAGAAGAGCTAAAAGGGAAGATTGAAGCGGGAAGAGAGGTCATTTATTTAGAATCTCTAGGTAAAAGAAAAATAGAGAGATTCGCATAATGCACGTAGACTCATATTTTTCAATATCGAATTCGAAAATTGAAGTTGCGGATTACGTTATTTATGGGATTCCATACGATGCTACGCAATCTTTCAAACCTGGATCGAGGTTTGCTCCTAACGCAATAAGAGAGGCAAGTTGGAATCTCGAAGCGTATTCACAGTTTTTCTCCTTCGATCTCTCTGTCGCTAAGATTTGTGATGCTGGAAACATTTTTTGTGATGGTAGTTTTGAAGAAATCGGTACAAGAGTAAGTGATTTTCTGAAAAAAGTAAAAAAAATTCCAATAGCTATGGGTGGAGAGCACAGCGTGAGTATTTTAACATCAAAGAAATTCAAAAATACTTGTTTTCTAGTTTTCGATGCACACTTTGACTTGAGAGATGATTTTGACGGAAATAGATTCAATCACGCTTGCACAACTAGGAGGATTTTTGAGGAGGGCTTTGATGTCTTGATAATTGGGGTGAGAAGTGGTTGTAGGGAGGAAAAAGATTTCGCTGACAATAAAGGGATAAAATACAAATTTTCTTGGCAAATAAAATGTGTAAAAGACATCTTGGAAATTCTAGAAGGTTATGAAAAATTTTATCTCTCAATAGATATGGACGTGTTTGACCCCTCTTTTGCGCCAGGAGTTTCAACTCCTGAACCATTTGGTTTGAATCCAAGCATAATACCTCCAATTTTCGCAGAGATAGCTAAAAAAGTTGTTGCAATGGACATAGTCGAAGTAGTACCAGATTTGAACAAGATAACACAAACTCTTGCAGCTAAAATCATTTTCGAATTCATTTCAGCCAAAGAAAAATCTGCAAAAATTTTTTAAACTCTTCAGAAAGTAGAGGGGCGATGGAGGCCAGAATAACAAGAGCTATAATAGAAGAAACTCTAAAAGATTGGATCGATTTTGCCAGGAGCGATGTAGTAATAGCTGGAGCTGGACCTTCTGGGCTTACAGCTGGTAAATATCTCGCGGAAAAAGGTTATAAAACTCTTATCTTTGAAAGAAGGCTTAGTTTTGGTGGAGGAAGTGGTGGAGGAGCAATGCTTTTCCACAAGATTGCCTTGGAGAAAGAAGTAAAAGAAATTTTGGATGATTTTGGAATAAGAGTAGTTGAAAAAGAGGATTTACTAATATGTGATAGCTCGGAGTTCATGGCAAAACTAGCTTCAAAATGTATCGATGCTGGAGCAAAAATAGTATTGGGAGTTACAGTTGATGATTTAATTTTTCGGGAAAACCCACTAAGGATAACTGGGGTTTGCATTCAGTGGAGTGCAGTGGAGATGAGTGGTCTTCATGTTGATCCTATATTTGTGGAAAGCAAAGCAGTGGTCGATGCAACTGGACATGATGCAGAAGTGATCTCGGTTGCCTCAAGAAAAGTTCCATTGGCAATAGAAGTTCCTGGAGAGAGATCAGCTTTTGCTGAGAAATCTGAAAAACTAATAGTAGAAAAAACAGGTAAGATAGCTGAAGGACTATACGTTACTGGTATGGCAGTAGCAGCAGTAAAATCTTTACCAAGAATGGGACCTATTTTTGGGGGAATGTTAAGAAGCGGAAAGAAAATTGCCGATATAATTGTAAGTGATTTAAAGAAGCTTCCTTAGCTATTCCATTTGATCTATTTGAAAGATAAGAAAGATTGGCGCAATCTTTTTCTTTAAAGAAGAGAAGATTTTTTGGTGATTAGATGATTCTCAACAAAACAGCTGAAACTGTGCTCAAAAAAAGATACTTGCTGAAAAATGAGAATGGAGAAATTATTGAGACTCCAGAACAAATGTGTTTCCGTGTCGCTAATGCAGTTGCGATTGCGGAGGAGAGATATGGAGGGGACTCAAAATTCTGGGCAAAGAAGTTCTTTGAAATTATTTGGAATCAAGATTTCATGCCGAATTCTCCAACTTTGATGAATGCAGGAACGACCTTGGGACAGTTGTCCGCGTGTTTTGTTTTGCCAGTAGAAGATAGCATGGATGGAATATTCAAAGCTCTCTGGGATATGGCGAGAGTTCAGAAGAGTGGTGGAGGTACAGGTTTCAGCTTTTCAAGACTGAGACCAAAGGGTGATATAGTCAAGAGCACAATGGGAGTTGCCAGTGGACCTGTAAGTTTCATGAAAATCTTTGATTCTGCAACAGAGCAGATAAAACAAGGAGGAAAAAGAAGAGGGGCAAACATGGGAATACTGAGGTGTGATCATCCAGACATCGAGGAGTTCATCAAAGCAAAATGGGAAGAGGGAGTTCTTCGCAATTTTAACATTAGTGTTGCGGCTACAGAAAGATTCATGGAAGCTGTGAAAAGAGATGAAGAATATGAGCTGATAAATCCTAGAACGAAAGAGGTTGTGAGAAAAGTTTCTGCAAGGAAAATCTTCAACTTGATCGTAGAAGGGGCTTGGCGTAACGGAGAGCCTGGAATCGTTTTTATAGATGAGATAAACAAAAACAATCCAACTCCTCATGTTGGAGAGATAGAAGCTACAAATCCCTGCGGAGAACAGCCATTGCTACCATATGAATCTTGCAATCTTGGGAGCATAAACCTTGCAAAATTCGTAAAAGGTGGGGATTTTAACTGGGATAAGCTAAAGGATGTTGTTTGGACTGCAACAAGATTTCTGGAAGATGTGATAGATGTCAATGAATATCCAATTCCAGAAATTGAAGAAAAAACAAAAGCCAACAGAAAGATTGGACTCGGAGTTATGGGGTGGGCTGATGCCCTTTTTTTACTTGGAATCCCATACGACAGTGAGGAAGCTCTTAATATGGCTGAAAGAGTGATGAAGTTCATTCAATTAGAATCCCATAAAGCTTCACAATTCCTTGCTGAAGAGAGAGGAGTTTTTCCAAATTGGAATGGTAGCGTTTGGGAAAAGAGAGGAGTAAAGATGAGAAATGCTACAACAACGACAATCGCACCAACAGGGACAATAAGCATAATAGCAAATTGCAGTAGTGGAATAGAGCCTGTTTTTGCACTAGCTTATAAGAGAGTCAACGTTCTCGATGGGGAGGAGTTTTTCGAGTTGAATCCAGTATTTGAAAAATTTTTGAAAGATAAAAGATTATACAGCGATGAATTAATAAAAAAGGTTGCTGAAACAGGTAGTATTCAAAATCTCGATTTTCCAATTGATATGAAAAGAGTTTTCAAGACTTCTCTTGAAATTGCTCCTGAATGGCATGTAAGAATGCAGGCAGCATTTCAGAAATTCACAGATAACGCAGTCAGTAAAACGATAAATCTTCCAAATTCAGCAACTAGGGCAGATGTTGAAAGAGCCCTCATGCTTGCATATGAGTTGAAGTGTAAAGGAATAACAGTTTACAGAGATGGGAGTAGAGAAGAACAAGTTCTAATGACTAAGAAGACTGAAAAAGATAAAGAAAAACTTAGAAGACCAACAAAGTTCATTGAACCACGTCCAAGACCGAGAGTGACAGTTGGTAGAACTATAGAAACAAAAACTGGGTGTGGATCCCTTTATGTCACTATAAATGAAGATAGTGAGGGTATTGCAGAGGTTTTTGTACAGCTTGGAAAAAGTGGTGGATGTGCAGCTTCGCAAACTGAGGCTATAGGTAGGCTTTTGAGCATATCTTTGAGAAGTTGGATAAATCCTGAAGTCCTAATAAGGCAGCTCAAAGGTATTAGATGTCCAAGTGTGGGATTTGATAGTGGAGAGATAATAACAAGCTGTGCAGATGGAGTCGCAAAAGTTCTCGAAAAGTGGTTGAAAGGAGAATATAAGAAAATAAGGTTCGAAGTTGAAGGAATTAAGCCTTTGACCGAGTTTACTGGTGAAGAGAGTACGAGCAAAATGATTGGAGGAGTTTGTCCGGAATGTGGAAACATCCTCGAATACGGCGAAGGTTGTGCAACTTGTAGGTTTTGTGGATTCACAAAATGTGGATAATAATTTTCTCACGATTTGAAATAATTTCTTATTCTTCAACTTTTTTCAAAAATCTAACCATGTTAATCCAATGCCCTCCCATCCAATAAAGTTTTTTACAACTCTCACAGAACCAAAGTTCGTATCTCTCGAGCATATCCTCTTTTAATCCTAACTCTTTCAGTACTTCGAGAGCCTCTTTTTCACTTGGTTTTCTGAGCAGGCTATTACAAACGCTACATCTGTCCATCACTATCTGGAATTTTACATTCAATGTTCTCAACTCTTTCATCTGATCTGCAACATCGTTTGATTTTATCAAAAAAGCACTTCGTCCAATTTTCTCGGATTTTCTAAACAAACTCCTATCTTTAGTCAATAGAATTCTATCAAGATGATTTTTAAGTAAAAAATCATCTTCATCTTCTTTTTTTAGATTTCCAATGTAGATTGTATCGTATCCAGAAATTCTGAGCCATGTTGCAAGTTTTCCAAGCATTCTATCACATATGAATTTCATCTCCACCATCTGGGATCTTTCCTTTTCATCAATTCCTCATATATTTTCCTTGCTATATCTGTTTCGAATTCAAGCTCTTCAGCAAACTCAATTGCAAATTTGGTGATATTTGAATACTCTACTGCTTGAAAAGCTAGCTCAAGTTTGTCTGCATCTTTAACAAATTTTTCAACATCTGAAATATCTTTAAAATCAATTCCAAAGCTAACTTGTTCGTTTTTCACTTTTTCTTCATCAACTTTAACGTATTTCTTTGCTAACCCATGGAGATCCATCGTTCTAGATTCATGGAGATCATGCACCAATGCACAGAATGCGGATTTTAGAGCTTTTTCTATTCCACTTTCTTTTGCAAGCAAAAATGCAATTATCGCAGCTCTAAAGCTATGTTCGGCCACACTTTCAGGATTTTTTACTCCAACTTTTAGCCAACCAGATCTAGGTATAAGTTTCAATGTGCCCACTTCGTGGATGAAATTCACTAAATCCATAACGTCTTAATATTGTCCCGTGGAATAAACTTTATGAAAAACTGGAGAATTGCTGGTATTGATGATAGTTTTTCAAGAGACTTCTGCTGTATAGTTTGTTGTGTTATGAGCGGTGAAAAAGTTGAGGGGTTCATGTATGAGGAAATCTCGATAGATGGATTAGATTCGACTGAGAAAATAGTAAGAATGCTTAAGAAGTCAAAGTTCTATGACCAGATCAGAGTAGTTTTTCTTAACGGTATAACTTTTGGTGGTTTCAATGTTGTAGACATTTGGAGAGTCTATGAAGAAACAGAAATTCCTGTTGTAGCTATAATGAACCGAATGCCAAATCTAGAAGAGTTTGAAAAAGCCTTGAAGAACTTCAGAGATTATGAAAAGAGGATAGATATTGTAAGGAGAGCTGGTGAGATAAAATTTACTGGAGAAGTCTACATTCAATGCTGTGGTTTAAAATACGAAGAAGCTTTGAATTTAATCAGAATGAACACTCTAAGGGGAAAAATTCCAGAATCACTTCGCCTTGCACACTTAGTTGCTTCAGCTATAATTCATGGCGAGTCTAGAAGCCGATAGTTCAATTTTGATTTAAAAATAAAATTTTATAAAAAATTAATAATTAGGTTAGAAAACTCGAATTTTTAATCCTCTTTCAACTATTACTTTTTCAAGCAGATCCACAGCTTTAACGGGATCTTCTTCTACTATAACTTTACCCCCTGTCAGTTTTTCAACTTCTTCGGTCAACAACTTCACAACTTTATCGCTTCCGGTGATTGGTGGAATCGGCGATACATGAGTTGGAAGTCCATAAGCTACTGCAAAAACCGCGTCGATCGTTGCCTTTTGCTCCATGTATTCAGGAGCGGTAACAGCAACTGGTAGCTGAGAAATGTCCACATTAAGCTTCTCCGCAATTAATCTCAGCAAATAAGCTGTTCTTCCAACATCTGTGCAAGTTCCAAAGCTTAGAACTGGTGGAATCTTTAAAGCTTCACAAACAGCTTTAAGCTTTTCTCCAGCCAATTCTTTTGCCTCTAAACTCGTTAGTCCAGCTACCTGCAACGCAGCGTTTCCACAGCCCATTGAAAGCAAAAGAATATCTCTCTTTATCAGCTCCTTTGCAATGGCAACCGCATTTGCATCATGTGGTCCGTTTTTAAGCGTTGTGCAACTCACCAAAGCGACGACACCTTTTATATTTCCATTTTTAATTGCTTCCAAAAGCTTATCGAGACCTATTAGTTTCTCTATAGCTTCAGTTGAGAATCCAACTATTATTTTCTGTTTTCTATCAATTTTCACCGCCTTATTTTTATCTCTACTCCCAAAGTTCTCAACAGCTATCTCTACCAGCTTTTTGGCTATGTTTTCAACCTCTTCTGGCTTGTAATCCAGTCCTTGATCAATTCCTCTGAACCTCACGAGCCTGCTAACTGGGATGACTTTCACCCCATACTTCTGGTATTCTGGCAAAGAAGGCAAGGCGCAGTTCATATCCGCTGCAAAAACATCGATGCAGCCAGTTGCTAAGGCGAATTCCTGCACGATCCAGTTTCCAACTATGCCAGCAAATACTGGGCTTTTAATGCGTTGTAAAATCTCTTGTCCTGTTTCTATAAATCCAATTATTCTCAATCCCTTTGCTCCAGCCTTCTTTGCCATATTCTGAATTTCTTCCTTCTCAGCAAGCTTTATCAAAGCAATTCCAACAAATGGCTCATGCCCATCTACTGCGATGTTCACGTATTC
>JANXEF010000009.1 GCA_025057895.1 Archaeoglobaceae archaeon
AACCTTTTTGAGTATTTCCTCATCTTCAACATCTATCGGAATGGCTATGTTTTCAAGTATTTCCATCGCCTTTGCAGCAGCCAATCTGTAACCTTTAGCAACCACTGTTGGATGTATCTCTTGATCAAGTAACTCTTCAGCTTTTTTCAGTAATTCTCCAGCGATTACTACTGCAGTAGTAGTACCATCTCCAACTTCGTTGTCTTGTGTCTTTGCAACCTCTATCACCATCTTCGCCGCTGGATGTTCGACATCCATCTCCTTGAGTATTGTGACACCATCGTTCGTTATCGTTATATCTCCTAAGCTATCCACAAGCATCTTGTCCATTCCCTTTGGACCTAAAGTGCTTCTAACAGCTTCAGCGATTATTCTAGCAGCAGTTATGTTCATCCTCTGCGCATCTCTACCAACTGTTCTTTGCGTCCCTTCTTTAAGTATGAGAACAGGTGTTCCTTGGAGCACAGCCATTCAACCACCTCCTTACGAAGATTGGTGGATAGGTATTTCTATATAAAGTTTTCGTTGAATCATATGTATGATCCCTTTTTTGAAGAGAGACTTCATTGGTTATCTAATCTAAGCTGATCACCCTATTTTTTAGAACTCCTATCTTCTCTATCTCCGCCTCGACGAGATCGCAACATTTCAGTATCCTCAAACCTGCCAGAGTACTTTTAAGATTTGGAACTTTGAAAAATCTTCGATTTCAGCTATATATGGCTTGAGAGGTGCAAATGTGTCAAAACTTTTCGCTTTTGTCCACTGAATCTCTTACAACGATATCGTTGAAACACGTTTATCCAGAATAAATCCAATGGTTTTTCAAAACATTTTTACACTTCTCTTTTAATACGGATGCAAGTTCACTTCGTAATCGATCCTATTTGAGACATGAGGAATTAACATCTCCAATCACAGCACTTAGAAATTTTAAGAAGATTATCGGTTCTCCAGAAACTGGTATTACGAGCTCAACCCAAGAGCAACTATCTTTCCTGGCTTCTGTAGTTAAAAATTTCACTGAAGTTATTAGAAATTCTAGGGAATCGAATACCAACTTTTTCTTCGAGATCTCAAACTCTCTTCGTATACGTTACCATTAGCAACAAATCTCCCAATCATTTCAGTGCCTCAACCTTTTTCTTAAAGATTTCTACCTGTTCTTTATTTATGTCTACTATGATCAATTTTCTTAGATTTGTTCCAGTTTCTATGTGTTTTTTTATTTCTTCAACCATTATTTGTGCAACTTTATCCCTGGATAAACCCCCAACACCTGTTCCAAGTGCTGGAAGAGCTAAACTTTTTATTCCTAACTCTTCAGCTTTTTTCAAAGCTGCAGTCAATGCAAGCCTAACTTTTTGTTCATCTGTCTTAAAGTCAAGTCCCATCGTCGGACTGTGAATCACAAACTTTGATTTCAACTTTCCAGCAGATGTGACAACGGCCTCACCTATATTTATCGGCCCTTTCTTAATAGCCTCTTCTTCGATCTCTTTTCCTCCTGCCTTCTTTATTGCTCCCGCGACACCACCAATCATATAAAGATGTGTATTTGCAGCGTTAACTATTGCATCGACTTCGAGTTTTGTTATGTCTCCGTGAAAAACTTCTATTTCAACACCGTAGAACATATTTGAATCTATACTCCCTTAACTAAAGTGTCTTTCTAACCTCTTTAAATACTCCAAGATCTACATAACCTCCTTTCATCTTCACGTATTCGAGAAATCTAGAGAGTAAAAAGTTTTTTCCTTCGAGTGCTTTAGCATTTCCAAGTGCGATGAACTTACCTCTAGCCCTCGTCAATGCAACATTGAAAAGCCTTTTATCCGAGGAGAAGTATAGGTTTTTCGTTGCAGTAGTCGAATAAACGATGACTTCCTTCTCTCTTCCCTGATAGCTATGAACAGTACTCACCTCACATCCGATTCCAAATTCATTTAGAATCTGCTTTATCATCTCTTTTTGTTTTACATAAGGTGTTATAATACCTATTTCTTCATCTCTAATAACTTCAATGAGTTCATCACAGACCTCGAAAGCAATCTCTGCCTCTATTTCATTTATTTTCGAGTTTCCAACTCTCTTTTCTTCACCATTACAATTGATAAAGATAACAGGTTTTGAGGGGTCCCCAATTTCTGGAATCTTCGTTTCAACTCTTGGAATCTTCACGTTGTAACATCTTTCATCTATTTCGAGTTTACCATATACTTCTCTGGCCGAAAAACCTATTATTTCAGCATTGCATCTATAATGCCTACGAAGCCAAAGAGCACTACGATAGATGTTGTAAAGATAACTAAAGGCTGAAAATCTATGTGCATTTGGAATATTGACTTCATAAACCGGGGGAAGCTGGAATGGATCACCAACAACTACAGCTTTTTTAGCCCTTTCAAGCGCGATAAGTGCTGTTGACAAACAAGTATTACTAGCTTCGTCGATAAATATTGTGTCGAATTTAAAGTTCTTTAAAACACTCATCGCTCCTTTGAGAATTGTCGCTCCAGTTGCTATCTTCCCTTTTTTGATAATTTCTTCTTGTATTTTTGTGATTTCTCTATATGCAATTGCTATTTTGTTCGCAAAGTCTTCATAACTACTGAATTTTATTTGAGATAAAATCTTAGCTTCTATACTGTGTTTTTTCGCATTACCGAATATTTTCGAGGGATGACCAATACGTATTGCTTTATCTAGTTTTTCAAGCACATTATCGACTGCCACGTTTGTATTTGAGGTAATCCAAACTCTTTCTTCGTTTGATAGATATTTTACACTCTCAACGATAAAAATCGTCTTTCCAGTTCCCGGAGGACCAACTACAAGTAAAATCTCTCCCTCTTCAAGAGAACATACTGCAGAATAGCATTCTTTTTGCCATTTATCAAGCCAATCAGGAGAATATACTTTTTTTCCTCCACTCCAATATTCAAAATCTAGGATCTCATCTATTTTATCCAAAGCCTCTCTCCGCAAAGCTATGCTAATCAAATTCTCTGCTTCGATTATTCTTTCTCCTTCCATTCTTTCAAACTCTTTGACAGCAAGAATGAAACCCTTTCTTGCTTTTCTAACATCTATTACAAATCCAAAGGGAACTATTCCATCATCAACCCACGCGATAGAGCTACCAGCTTGAACTGCTCCAGAAGAAAATAGTATTAAAGTGTCTCCTTTTCTTGCAAGAATTTCTACTTCAAATGCTTCCCTTTGAGACAATCTTTTCTCCAAAGTTATCTCTATTCTTTCTAGGAGTTTTTTCAAATTCATACAAGATTCTTGAGCTTTTTACTCGCCAAAATGTAAGCTCTTTTCATTTCTTCACTGCTAAGTCTTCTTGCTATCTCAGGATATTCATAAGCTTTGAAAGCTGGATAATATTGAAACATCAGATTAAACCTAACTTCCATTCCGAGATTTTCAGCGACCCAATCAACTATTTTTTTCGTACAACATTCTATGTGTTCTGGCATCACAAGATGTCTTATTAGTAGTTCACCATTATCTTTTGCTCTTAGAAAGTTTCTCTGCACAATTTCTAAATATCTAGGAACTTTAGAATAACGTAGAGCACACTTATTGTCTCCATATTTGAAGTCTCCAAGCCAAATGTCGACAAAATCCTCAATAATCTCGGCAAGCTCAGAACTGTGATACATGTTCGAGTTCCAGACAACAGGAATGTTTGATTCCACATCAAGAAGTATTTCTGCAATTGTATGGGCGTGCTGATCAGGATTTCCTCCTACGAAGTTCACATTTCTACTTCCTTGCTTATATCTGTGGTCAATCATGTATGCGAGATCTCTTGTATGAGCGACGTAATCATCGCTGTAGACTATGTCATAGTTTTGACAGAAGACGCAGGCAAATGTGCAGCGATTGAAGAAGATTGTATGAGAGGGTATAAGCTCAGGTTCTTCACCTAAGTGAAGAAATTCACTGCTGAAATAACTCACAATTCCACACTTACAGAAACCTTTTTTTTCGTATCTGTTTACTCCACATCTTCTTTCACAAAAGTTACAGTTTTTCAACATCTCCAAAAGTATATCTCTCTTTAGATGAAGAAAAGAGTAATCCACTGGTTTCTCTTTTAGAAAATTGACATCTTCATTGAGTTTTTTCCTAAAATCATCTTTTAACTTTAAATGTATCTTCAAACCCTCCTCTAAACTTTCAAATTTATCAGCCGGAATCCTCTTTGCTATCTGAAACTTCGCAACAGCTTCCCCTGAATTTATCAAGTAATATCTTTCAAGTCCCCTGATCACGGAATGGATTATTCAACCATTATTAAATCTTTTACGGATTAAAAAATGATGAAAATCAATAGAAAATTAATAACCAATTTCTCTGAGTTTTTCTTTCAAAATTTCAGCTGATTTTCTGAGTTTTACTAGATCTTCATTACTCAAATCAATTTCTAAAGCTTCTGCACCATCTTTGCTTAACTTTGCTGGTACACCGATTGCTAAATTTCTCAATCCGTATTCCCCATCGAGAACTACACTTGTCGGTATCACTTCACCAGTATCTTCAACAACTGCTTTTATCATCCTGTATATCGAAACAGCCGGACCAAAGACCGTCGCTCCTTTTCTCTTTATAACTTCAGCAGCAACCTCTCTAGTATTTTTTTCAGCCAGTTCCCAATTTAAAGCTCCATGAAATCTCGCTATACTTTTTGCTACGAACATACTGTCCCCATGCTCTCCAATTATCCAAGCTTTTTCGACTTTTGCATTCATATCGTGAAGAACTCTTGCAAGTCGAGAAGAATCGAGTACATTACCCATACCAAAAACTTCTTTTCTACTCTTTCCACTTTCTTTCCATGCAACGTATGTCATCAGATCCATCGGATTAGTTACCATCAATATCTTACTCTCTGGGGAACTATCTACGATCTTTTTTGTAACTTCTTTGATGATTCCGGTATTTTTCATAGCAAGGTCAAGTCTTGTCATTCCCGGCTTTCTAGCAAAGCCAGCACTCACAATCACAACTTCACTTCCCTTAAGTAAGGAGTAATCTTTTCCTCCAATTATTTTTGGAAATTTTCCGATTGCAGATGCAGAATGTGATAAATCCATCGCCTCTCCGATTGCAAGATCCTCTGCGATATCAACGAGAACAACTTCATCGACATCGAGATTCATAAGGCATGTAAAAGCTGTCACACTTCCAATTCTTCCAGCACCAACAAAGCCGATTTTCATATATTCACTTACTTTTCAACAACTTAAAATTTACTCAATTAACTCACTATCGATCTCACGGATGTAGAAAGTCGCGGTTGCTACTGCTAGAGTTTCACCTTTTTCATCCTTCAACTCTCCAAAACCCACTGCAACCTTAGAGCCTATATAGAGGGGTCTTGCTGTCGCTTTTACCTTTCCCCTCTGCACAGGTTTGAGATAGTGAACGTTAAGCTGCGAAGTCACTGCAATTTTACTTCTTGAAACTAGCTCTTTGTTTATGTTCAATCCTATTGCAGAATCGAGAATGGTTGCTGCAACCCCCCCATGAGCAATTCCAAGAGCCTGGAAATGTTTTTCTTGAACCTCAAGAACTATTGAAATCGCATTTTCTACTTCGACATTCAAACCAAGTAGTCTATACCAAGGCGCATTTCTAACCTTTTCTAGAAATCTTTCAAGAGTCATATCTCTGTTTTGTAAAAAACTTTATAAAAATTATTCTAGTCACCTAAACTGAGTAAAATTTTTATCTTCGGACATATGCGCAACTCAGAAAAGAGCAAGATAGTTGAGAGTGAGAAAGTTAGAGAGGTGTTGAGTATGAGAGCAGTAATACTGATGGGTTCAAAAGTTGATCTGAACTTCTGCAGGGAGATTGCAGATAAATTGAAGATTTTTGGGATAGAAAGTGATTTAAGGATAGCTTCAGCTCACAAAACTCCAGAACATGTTTTGGAAATTCTGAAAAGTTATGAGGATGAAGAGGTTGTCTTTGTTACAGTTGCTGGAAGAAGTAATGCACTCAGTGGTTTTGTAGATGCAAATACGACGAAGCCAGTAATCGCTTCACCACCAATCGGAGATAAATGGATCGATCTTTTCTCAAGTATAAGGATGCCATCTGGAGTTGCTCCTATGCTTGTTTTAGAAGCTGAGAACGTCGCTCTCGCAGTTGCCAAAATATTTGCGATAAGAGAAGAGAGAATTAGAAATGCTGTCAAAGAATATCAGAAGAGAAAAAAGGACGAGATACTGAAATCTGATAAAGAGGTGGGTTGATGGGTAGTGTTAAAGATCTTTTAATTCTTAAAAAGCCAGATTATGGCCTTGGTGAAGGTATTTTTGAGTTTTCAAATCGTTACTCTGTATTTGACTATGGAGAAATGCCGGATAAGATCGAAGGGAAGGGAGCTTCGCTTTGTTTAATTACGGCATTTTTCTTCGAAAAAATCGAAGAGATAGGAATTAAAACACATTATTCTGGCCTAATCGAAGGAGAAAAAGTTAAGAGATTTGATGAACTCAACAATGTAACGAATAGAATGAAGATCAAACTCGTTAGAGTGATCAAACCAGATAAAAAGAATGGATACGACTATTCTGTATTTCATAGGGAGAGGAGTAATTTTCTTTTGCCTTTGGAAGTAATCTATCGCAACAAAATACCCGAAGGATCCTCTTTGCTTAGAAGGATTGAAAAAGGTGAAGTTTCGCCTAGAGATTTTGGACTAAAAGAGATTAAAGTAGGAATGAAGCTAGAGAAGCCAATAGTCGACTTTAGCACAAAATTAGAGGATGTAGACAGATATCTAAGTTACGAAGAGGCAAAAAAGATTGCTGGATTGAGTGACAGTGAGTTCAATGAGTTAAAGAGTATAACACTAAGGATCGATGATTTGATAACCGAAAAAGTCTCCCGAGCAGGTCTTGAAAATGAAGATGGTAAAATCGAAGTAGCATTTGATGATGGACGCAATTTAATGATAGTAGATGCTGTTGGAACCCCTGATGAGTGTAGATTTAGTTTTGAGGGATTTGAAGTTAGTAAAGAGTTTCTTAGAAGCTATTACAGAAAAACAGAGTGGTATGAAAGGATAAAGAAGTTTAAAGGGAGAGAAAACTGGAGAGAAATAGTTGGAAGACCACCAAAATTACCTGATAACGCAAAAAAGGTAGTCTCAAATCTCTACATGTCTCTATGCAATGAGATAACTGGAACTAGATTTTTCGATACTCCTAAACTAAAAGAGGTCGTTAAAGAGTTGAGAGAGGTTTTGTGAAAGTATGAAAGCAGCAATTGCGCTTGAAGATGGGACTTATTTAGAGGGAAAAGCATTTGGTGCAGAAAAAACAGCTGTAGGGGAATTAGTTTTCTGCACATCGATGACAGGCTACGTTGAAGCGCTCACGGATCCAAGCTATAAGGGACAAATATTGATGATGACATATCCTCTAATCGGAAACTACGGTGTCTGTAAAGAAGATTTTGAAAGTGGTGGTGTTAAAGTTGAGGGTTTTGTTGTTAGAGAACTTTGTAAAAAACCGAACAACTTCAGAAGCGAAATGAGTGTTGATGAGCTCTTAAAGAGCTATGATGTTATTGGCATCGAAGGTGTTGACACGAGAATGCTCACGAAGAAGATAAGAATCTATGGTTCTATGAAAGCTGCGATAAGTGTTGAGATTGATAGAGACAAGCTGATCAAAATTGCGAAAGAGCAACCATCTATTTCTGACATAGAACTGGTTGACAAAGTATGTGTTAAGGAGCCAAAAAGAATCGATGTATCTGGAAAGTTAGAAGTTGTGCTCATCGATTGTGGAGTAAAGATGAGCATAATCAGACAGCTGCTGAAAAGGAAGATAAATATAACTCTAGTGCCATTCGATTTTCCTGCTAAAGAAATAATTGCAATGGATCCTGATGGTGTCTTCATATCAAATGGTCCAGGCGATCCAATGAGAGTTAAGGAAACTATTGAAACCGTTCGCAATATCGCTGGAAAATTTCCTTTAGCTGGGATTTGTCTTGGACATCAACTTACAGCCCTCGCATTCAAAGCAAAGACTTTCAAACTAAAGTTTGGCCATCATGGCAGCAATCAACCGACTAAAGATCTCGAAACTGGAAGAGTTTTCATTTCTAGCCAGAATCACAACTTTTCAGTGGATGAAAAAACTTTATCAAAAGATTTTGAGGTCACACAAATAAATCTAAACGATAAAACTGTTGAAGGATTTAAACACAAAGAATTGCCAATAATAACTGTACAATACCATCCTGAAGCTGGACCAGGACCACATGATACGTATTTCTTCTTTGACAACTTTCTAAAAATGCTTAAAGAGTGGTAGGAATGCCTAGAAGAGAGGATCTGAAAAAGATAATGGTTATTGGTAGTGGTCCAATAGTCATTGGTCAAGCTGCAGAGTTCGATTATTCAGGAAGTCAGGCTTGCAAAGCTTTGAGAGAGGAAGGATATAAAGTTGTTTTGGTAAACTCGAATCCAGCGACTATAATGACGGACCCAGATATGGCAGACAGGATTTACATCGAACCTCTGACTCTAGACTTTGTTACAAAGATTATTGAAAGAGAAGTTCCCGATGCAATTCTTCCAACACTTGGTGGACAAACAGCACTTAATTTGGCAATTCAACTCGATGAAACAGGAATACTTAAAAAATACGATGTTAAACTAATTGGAGCAAATGCAGAAGCTATAAGAAAAGCTGAAGATAGAGAACTTTTCAAACAATGCATGTTAAAAATAGGACTTGAAGTTCCAAAGAGTAAAAGTGTGAATGATGTCCAATCTGCACTTGAATTTGCAGAAGATATAGGTTATCCAGTAGTTGTAAGACCCGCTTTTACACTTGGCGGAACTGGAGGTGGAATAGCATATAATAAAGAGGAGCTAAAAGAGATTGCCAATAAGGGTTTAAAGCTATCTTTGATAAAGCAAGTATTAGTCGAAGAAAATGTTATTGGTTGGAAAGAGTTCGAATTAGAGGTCATGCGGGATCTTGCAGACAACGTTGTCATCATCTGCCCAATAGAGAATTTTGATCCCATGGGTATACACACTGGAGATAGCATAACAGTAGCTCCTGCACAAACACTGACGGATTATGAGTACCAGAGAATGAGGGATGCTGCTATTGCAATCATAAGAGAAATAGGAGTCGAAACTGGTGGTAGTAATATCCAATTTGCAATAAATCCTCAGAATGGAAGAATGGTCGCAATAGAGATGAATCCTAGAGTTTCCCGGAGTTCTGCACTAGCATCAAAGGCAACAGGATTCCCAATTGCAAAGATAGCTGCGAAACTTGCAGTCGGTTATACTCTCGACGAGATTCCAAACGACATAACGAGAGAGACTCCAGCAAGCTTTGAGCCAACTATTGATTACGTAGTTGTAAAAATTCCACGCTTTGCTTTCGATAAGTTTCCAACTGCAAATGCCATCCTTGGAACCCAGATGAAAAGTGTTGGCGAAGTAATGGCGATTGGAAGAACTTTCGAAGAAGCATTACAAAAAGCATTAAGAAGCCTTGAAATCGGAAGATATGGACTTGGATGTGATGGAAAGGATAGAAATGTTAATAAAGAAGATATAATAAAGAAGTTAAGATTTCCGAATCATGAAAGAGTTTTTTACATCCGTTATGCTTTCCAACAAGGATTTACAGTTGAAGAAGTTTACAAATTGACTTACATCGACCCATGGTTCCTAGAGAAGATAAAAAACATTGTTGAATTCGAAGAAAGACTAAAAGAAATCGTTAAAAAATACAAAATTGAAGATTTACCTAGAGAAGTGTTAAAGGAGGCAAAGAAACTTGGTTTCTCAGACAGACAGATTGCACACATATTCAAGGTTGATGAAATTGAGGTTCGTAAGATGAGAAAAAATAAGGGGATCAAGCCGGTTTACAAAATGGTCGACACATGTGCTGCTGAGTTTGAAGCAAAAACGCCTTACTACTACTCTACTTACGAAGATGAAAACGATGCAGTTGCGACGAATAATAAAAAAGTTATGATCATTGGCTCGGGACCGAATAGAATTGGACAAGGAATTGAGTTCGATTACTGTTGTGTTCATGCAGTCTTTAGTGCTAAAGAAGAAGGATATGAGACTGTAATGGTGAACTGCAATCCTGAAACAGTATCAACAGACTACGACACTTCTGACAGATTATTCTTCGAGCCAATAACATGTGAAGATGTCATGAATATATATGAAAATGAGCAACCAGAAGGCATTTTTGTACAATTCGGAGGACAAACGCCACTAAATATATCAAAAGATCTTGAAAAATTTGGTGCAAGAATTCTAGGAACTTCGGTTGATTCCATTGATATAGCGGAAGATAGAAAAAGATTTGATGAACTTCTCGAAAAGCTCGATATTCCAAGGCCGAGAGGTGGGATTGCTTCCAGTGTTGAAGAGGCAAAAAGAGTTGCAAAGGAAATAGGTTATCCAGTTCTCGTAAGGCCTAGCTACGTTCTTGGTGGTAGGGCTATGAAGATAATATATGATGAAAAGATGCTCGAAGAAATGACACTCGAAGCAATAGAAGTCAGTGAGAACAAACCGATACTCATCGACAAGTTTATCGAAGATGCTATCGAAGTGGAAGTGGATGCGATCTGTGATGGTGAAGAAGTTTTCATTCCGGCGATAATGGAACATATAGAAGAAGCTGGTGTTCATAGTGGGGACGCAGCTTGTGTTATCCCTCCAATTTCACTATCAAAAGAGATAATGGAAAAGATCGAAGAATATACAAAGAAAATTGCTTTGGCTTTGAAAGTAATTGGACTAATAAATGTGCAGTATGCTGTAAAAGATGGAATAGTTTACGTACTTGAGGCAAATCCAAGAGCTAGTAGAACAGTCCCTTTCGTGAGCAAAGCTACTGGAATCCCTTTAGCAAAAATTGCAACGAAAATTGTACTCGGTAGAAAGCTTAGAGATTTCAAACTCAAAAAGCCTTTAGTGAGACACGTTGCGGTCAAAGAAGCCGTTTTTCCGTTTATAAAGCTTCCAGGAGTTGATGTTATTCTTGGACCTGAAATGAAATCAACAGGAGAAGTTATGGGTATAGATTACGATTTTGGCCTTGCTTATTATAAGGCTGAATTGAGTGCGGGAATGAGACTCCCCATGAGTGGTAACATACTCATAAGTGTCAAAGATCCAGATAAACCAAAGATATTAAAAGTTGCTAAAAGGTTTTTGGAACTTGGATTCAAGATATACGCCACTGAAAAGACTGCAAGGTATCTTAGAGAGAACGGAATCGATGTTGAACTCGCTTTGAAGGTTAGCCAAGGTAGACCAAACATAGTAGACATGATAATAAATGGACAG
Source organism: Archaeoglobaceae archaeon (assembly GCA_025057895.1). Lineage (GTDB taxonomy): Archaea > Halobacteriota > Archaeoglobi > Archaeoglobales > Archaeoglobaceae > WYZ-LMO2. The sequence continues at coordinate 11,381 of JANXEF010000009.1, forward strand.
ATTGATCTGATAATCAACACACCCACTGGAAAGATGGGAAAAACAGAAGGTTATGAAATTCGAAGAGCTGCAGTCGAATACGGAGTTCCATATATAACAACGATTCCCGGAGCAATCGCAGCTTTAAAGGCAATTGAAGCTGTTAAGAAGGGTGTGATTACAGTCAAGTCAATACATGAGTATCATGAAGAAATTCGAAGATTATCTTGAAAACCTCGTAAAGCTCGATTTTGATCGCGATGAAAGAGTAGCAAAACCAGAAGCTATATTTGGTGAAGGAAAGCCATTAGAGATCATTATAAGAATCGCAGAAGAGTATAAGAAAAAAGAGAAACCCGTGCTTTTTACAAGACTGAGTAAAGAGCAAATTTCAGCGCTTAAAAACCTTGGTGCAGAGATAAATGAAATTGCAAGAACTGCTGTTTTTGGAAGGGCAAGAGAGATAATAGGTAAGATAGCAATTTTAACTGCAGGAACTGCAGATATCCCTGTAGCTGAGGAGGCAAGAGTTACAGCAGAATTCATCGGTCTCGAAACCTTAAAATTTTATGATATTGGAATCGCAGGACTACACAGAATAATTGAGCCAATCAGAGTTATCAGAAACAGTGAAATCGATAGTGTCATCGTTGTAGCTGGAATGGAGGGCGCTTTACCTTCTATAATCGCAAGCCTTGTAGATTTGCCAGTTATTGCTGTTCCAACCTCGATTGGCTATGGAGTTAATTTAAAAGGGATTTCAACACTTTTTGCAATGCTCCAAAGCTGTCCTTCTGGTGTTGCAGTTGTCAACATAGACAATGGTTTTGGTGCGGCAATCTTTGCCTCTCTAATCTCAAGGGTCAAGTTGAGAAAATCCAAAAACTTATAATTTTCCGAGTTCTTTTGAATTATATGAAGTTCGAAATAGTGAAGGTGGAAGTCCCGAAGGATTGCAATGTAATACTCGGTATGGCGCATTTTATAAAAACTGTGGAAGACCTATATGAAGCTCTTATGAATTCAGTCCCCGGAATTAGATTTGGTTTAGCCTTTTGTGAGGCTTCGGGTAAATGTCTTGTCAGACACGAAGGAAATGATATTGAGTTAAGAGAGTTAGCTGCAAAAAAGGCTTTGGAAATATCCTGTGGTCACAGTTTCATAATCTTCATAAGGAATGCATATCCAATAAATGTTCTCGGAAAAATAAAAGAAGTCCCCGAAGTTTGTAAAATTTTTGCAGCAACTGCAAATCCCCTTCAAGTCATAATAGTTGAGACAGAACAAGGAAGGGGAATAATTGGTGTTGTAGATGGCTTCAAGAGCAGAAGAATTGAAGAAGAAGGAGATATAAAGGAAAGAAAAGATTTCTTGAGGAAAATAGGATACAAAATTTGAGAATTTTTTAATATCCATTGAAGAAAAAATGTTTACAAAATTCGCGATGAAAATCAAAAAGAAGTGAACTCCTTAAGAGCAAAGTCTATAATCCCATGTCTATGACTTGATCTGTGAAGAGAATTGCATTACTATTGTTTTTCATCGCAACAGCGAGTGCAAGTGAGGTGATTTTAGTTAAAATAAAGGGTGAGATTACTGAGGGAACATTTATTGAGATCCAAAATGCTTATGAGGTTGCAAATAAGGAAAATGCTGATCTTTTACTCGTCGAAATCGATACACCAGGAGGACTTTTCTCATCTACTCAGAAAATAGTAGAGATTTTTCTCAGAAGTGAAATACCAGTTGTTGCCTATGTCGATAGGGGATCAATATGCGCATCTGCTGGAACTATAATTCTTCTCTCTGCACACATCACAGCTCTTGCAAATGGGACTGCAATAGGTGCAGCAACTCCTGTTGGCATGACTCCAGGAACTGAAAATAAGACTATAAACTACATAGCAACTTATGTGAAAGATATCGCAAACACCAGAGGAAGAAATGCTGAAATTGCAGAAAAATTTGTAAAAGAAGCTTTGAGTTTAACTGCAAGAGAAGCTCATGAGCTTGGAATTGTTGATGTCCTCGCAGACAGTAGAGAAGAGCTTCTGAAGAAACTAAACAGTAGAATAATAATTTTGAACGGAAAAGAAGTGAAGATAGATACAAAAAACTATCGAATAATCGAAGTTAAAAAGCCATTAAGGGCTGAGATCTACGGATTCATTTCAAATCCTGCCGTAGCTGTCATTTTGCTAATGGCAGGTATTTATTTACTCATCTTCGGTTTAACTTCCCCAGGAATGCTTGCAGAGATTGTTGGTGCTGTCTTGTTACTCTTAGCTCTTGCTGGTTTTGGATTTATAAGCGTAGACTATCTTGGAATTTTGTTGATAGTTCTTGGGATTTTGTTCTTGATCGCAGAGCTTTTAACTCCCACTTACGGAGCTCTGAGCATAGCATCCATTATTTCGATAATCTTAGGTCTTGTAATTCTGGTTAAAGAACCTCTAATGCCACTCGAATTCTACGATTTCTTCCTAAAATTTGCTATTGGAATTGGAGTGGGTATAGCTATCGTAATGACTTTCATGATCTCAAAGATCATGAAGATAAGAAGGAAAAGGAGTGAAATGGGTGAAGTTGTTAGACTAAAAGGAGAAGTTTTGGAATTTAAGGATGGAAAAGGATTTGCAAGAGTTCGTGGAGAGATCTGGAACATAGAGTCTGAAGATGATTTGAAAAGAGGAGATGAAGTTCTAGTTATTTCTAGAGAGGGACTGAAATTGAAGGTGAGAAAAGTTGAAAATCGAGGAAGCGTTGAAATTGGAGACAAAAAAATGGATTGAGAGGCTTAAGGAGAGACTTTCAGAAGTTAAAGGGGATAAAAGATTTATTAGAAACATAAAAGCTTATTTTGATGATAGTAATTACTTTCTGGATAAAGGAGATTTTATAAGAGCTTTTGAATGTATTGTTTGGGCATGGGCCTGGCTTGAAATTGGTTTAGAGGTGGGAAAGATTGAGATTGGGACAGCACATGCTGATAAACAGGAGAATTGCTGAAAGAATAGTGAAATATGCAGAGCTAGGAAAGAAAGATGTGGTTTTCGAAGTTGGTTGTGGAACTGGGAATCTAAGTGTGGAAATTTTGAAATTCTGCAAAGTAATTGGAGTTGAAAAAGATGTGAGATTGGTCAAATTTTTACAAAAAAGGTTCAAAAGAGAAATAGACATCGGAAAATTCAATTTAATCCATGGTGATGCTCTAAAATTGGATTTTCCTTTCTTTACAAAATTCGTTTCGAATATTCCCTACGAGATATCCTCACCGCTGATTTTTAAGCTTCTCAAATGCAACTTTGTTCTTGCAGTTGTAATGCTTCAAAAAGAATTTGCAAAAAGACTATGCAAAGAAGATAGTAGACTTGGCGTTATTTCAAAAGCTCACTGTACTTCAAGAATTACAGAAATCGTTGGAAGAGAGAACTTCGAACCAAAACCAAATGTCGAATCGGCAATAGTTTTAATCCGCCCTAAACCAGAAATAGAGGTTAAAAATAGAGAACTCTTTGAAAAATTTGTAACTTTTTCCTTTTCAATGAGGAGAAAAAAGCTTCAAAATATAGTCAAAGAATTCGAGAGGAGACATGGTATTTCTTTTGATCTTGATCCAGATTTGACTCATAAAAGACCTGAAGAAATAGGCGCAAGAAATTTTGCAAGGATTGTAGATGATCTACGAACCAAGTGAAGATAGTGAACTCCTTCTTGAAACTGCATTACAGGAGGTTAAAGAAGAAGATACTGTTATTGAAATAGGAGCTGGTAGTGGTTTTGTTTCTGAAAAATTGATTAGAAAATGCAGTTTTCTAATCACAACCGATATTTCACCATTCGCTACAAAAAATTTGAGAAAGAAGGGATTAAATGTAATTAGAACTGATATTGCTAAGGGAATAAAAAAGAAATTTTCTTTGGTGCTCTTCAATCCACCATATCTAGAGCTTGAAGAGGAGATAAAAAGAGATTTTTGGGAGGATTGTACAGTTCATGGTGGTAGAGAAGGAATTGAAGTTATATGTAGATTTTTAGATACTTTAAAGGATTTCATGGAAAGAAAAGGGAGAGCAATATTAATCGTTTCATCAATCAACTGTTCTAGGGTTTTTGAGGAAATCCATAAGAGAGGATATATTTTCGAGATAATTTCTGAAAAAGGATTATTTTTTGAAAAACTATACGCGATCAGGATTTCACTACAAGAATGAAATCCTCATCTTCTACTCTCGTACCATCTTCTTTTTTTGCAATTCCATTCTCTACAATGATTTTCTCTCCACACCTAGGATTTCCAGGACTGGATACAACAACGTAAACACCATCGTTTACACAACTCAATCTCTTTATCTCCCTTCTACAATCCTTACACTTTCTGTAATCAAGTATTAGGGAAAGCTTCTCCGCAACTTCCTCACTCATGTGATGTTCAAGTTCGCAGCCGAGTTTTTCGGCAACGTTTTCATCGATTCCAATATATTTAAAGAAACTCGAGGCTATGAGATAGTGCTTCTTGACTTTCTCAGCAATTTTTTCTCCACTTCTTGTCAAAATAACACCTCTGTAGGGGCTATAATCAACATAACCCTTTTCTTTTAATTTTAAAAGCATTTCTGTTACGCTTGCTGGCTTTACGTTAAGAATTTTAGCTAAATCTCCAGTTTTCGCAACTTTTCCTTTCTTCTGCAAATCGTATATAGCTTCTAGATATTCTTCAATTCTTTCCACAATGTGAGTTGTATTCAAAATTAATAAATTTCGGCTTCATCAGTAAAATAGAAAATTATTAAATATATATAATTTATATAGTTAATCTCACCAAATCACACTTCAAAAGTAATTCTCAATCCATTTCTGAGTGCCGGAGCGAATCCAAAAACAATAAGGACAAACTTGATGAAGTTCTTGAGATTTTCCTTTTCTTTGCCCACCTCGATGAAATATAGTATGAAGCCTACGATTATAAATTTTACTACTGGCAAAGCAATAGGACCAAAGTTATCAACAATTAGTCCTGGAAGAACATGAATTTCCACGTAACCATGGTACTGGATCCCTATAAAACTAGCAAAACCATCTAGCATGTGAGAGAACATGACTAAAATGCTGAGTATATTCCTTGTTTTTCTTGAAATAACATAATATCCTGTTGTAGTTAGTAAGGCGAAACTCATAGCATATGGGATGACTAGTGGATGAACTATTTTAAGGTTAGAGAAGAGCAGAATGGAAACACCAACGGCAAAAGATGTACCTATTAAAGCGTAGGGGGCGTAATATTTCTCCCCTAAGAGTCTTTTTGATATAATCAAAGTAGAAAAAGCTATGAAGAATATTAGGAAAAAGATTAATGGAGACATGAAAAGATACGAAATTGGTGGTTGCAAAAAACCTGCATCTTCAACTACCCTAGCAGATGCACCGAGAATTATGTATGGAATCGTTGCAAGTACGAACTTATGTCCGATTCTAAACCTTCTATCAAGAAATCTATAAAGAAGAAAGACTGCTAATACAAGAATTACGGCCCAAGTGATCGTGTTAACGACATTATATCCTTCCTTATATACTATTGAATCTATGTAATACTTTTTGATGAAACCCCAAATGTCCATGAAAAAGCTCTGTATGGTTTATTAATCTTCTTTCTCCACAACAAACCCCATATTTTTTAGTATTCTTATAACTTCGCTATTGTATGGAAATCGATGGCAATCCGCGTATCTCATTATAAAATCTTCTGTAATTTTCAGAGGATTCCCATCTATTTCTTCATCCACAATGACTTTTATTTTCATTTCGAGCAACTTATTCTTTAGATCTGCCCCAAACTCACTTCCATCACTCACTTCTATACCTTCCAAACATCCGAGCCAAAAGATCACAAGACCTTCTCCAAAAATTTCTCTGTATTTTAGAAACTGTTTTTTAGAGTAGATTTCATAAACTCTATGGTCTGCAAAAAGAGATTTGCTTTCAATCCATCTAATTTTTCTTTCAAAAATTTCCAAAGGCTCTTCAAAAAGGAAATCCGGTGTCTTTTGAGTTTTAAGCTCTTTTTCTCTTTTGAATTTAATTTTAAGATTTTTTAGTTCTTCTTCAACTATCCTTTCTCCAATTTGTCCAAAAACACATTGAATTTTCGTTGCGATTGGAGAATAAACAAAATCCATGGTAACAGCTCTGTAAACCAAATCAGATAATTTGGAATCGAGAATATCAGGATTTATAAGTGCTTTGTTGATTTCCTTTGTAGAAAAATCCATTGCCTTTAGCAGAAGTCGAACTTTCATCACTGGTGTTAAATTTAACCATTTAGGAAATCTATTATTTTTTCTCCAGCATTCAAGGATTTCTTTACCTCTCTTCAAGAAAAAGTGATAACTATTTTTTACATTCTCGACTTTCTTTTGGATGAGAATTGAATGCAAAATGCCACGAGGAAAGTTGAATTTATCAAGATCAGAAATTTGATTTACTCCATTTCTTATCTGAAAGTATTCCTGAACTGATAATCTCATATTTGTTCGCACATCTTTATGTGCATGAGGTAATCATCGATTGCATAGAGCAATGAACTGATCCTAGAAGTTTTTATCTCTATCTTTATCTTATTCCCCTCAGCATAACATTTACACCAATCTGGATCATCTACACTCAAAGCTCTCGATACTTTTTCTGCGTCTTTGCTTTCTATTTCTAAGCGAGCATAACACAGCATAACCTATCAACCTCCTTGAGAAATTCCTCGATCTTTCCACTTGGAATGCTTGCACCTGCTGCCACTCGATGCCCACCACCTATTCCATTTACTTTAATTGCCGAAAGACGCATTACTTCTGCTAAGTCGAGTTTCTGAGCAATTTTTTCTGTTGTCCTCGCTGAAACTTTTGCCTTTCCATCTTTTTTGATGTTTAAAACTACTAAAGGTTTATCTGGGAAAAGATAACGAGACAAGATAGTTGCAACAGGACTTGTAGATGGTGCATCATCCATAACAAGGTAACGGATACAGAAACCATCTCTTACTTCATTTCTCTTTTTTTGTACTTCTTCAAGAATCTCTATCTTAAACTTCTCTGAAATTTCAATACCTTCTTTCAATGCTTTTTCATCACCAAGCAGGATACTAAAAGCTGTGCTCGTTGCACCAATTCTTCCACAAGAATTAACGATATCAACAAGCGTTATAGAATTTTTTATTGGTAGATTTTTGACTAAAATTCTCTTTCCAATTATCTGTTCAAAAACACCTTCATAAGCTCCTATTTTAAGTAATCTTAATGCTAAAGCATCTGCAAGTTTTTGTAATTCTTTTGTCGTGAGTTCATCTACTTCTTTATCTCCTTCAATTCCAATTTTTTTAAAAAACTGCTGAAGTTCATCCTCTTTCTTGTAAAAATCTAAAAAAGGTTCAAAACTCGTCGTTAAAGCTTTAGAAAGCTTTCCAGATGATAAATTAACGCTTCTGTTCACTTCAATACACCCTAATTCAATCCCTTCTTTTAAAATCTCTCCATTTAGTCCTGTAAATCTTTGTTTATCTCCAACTGCTCCTAGAACAGCTAGAGATGCCAAATCTCTATTATCTCCAAATTCTCTTGCAAATATGTATGCAACACCACTTGCAGAGACCTCGTAAGATCCATCGATACCAAAAAGATGAGGATTTAGATGGAAAAAGGTTTTTCTTGGCTTTATATCCCCGTCGGGTCTATGATGATCAAGTATTATTACGTCTGAATTTATGCTAGAAATTTTTTCACTGTATCCACTGCCCATATCCACGAAAATAGAAAGGGGTACATCTTCCGGTTCAAAATCATTTAAACCCTTCAAAAAACTGATCTGAAAGTTCTTATTTATTCTAAAAAGCGCCTTAGCCAAAATCGCTCCAGCTGATATCCCGTCAGCATCGTAGTGAGTATATATTCTCACAAATTCATGCTTCAGAAGCAAATTTACAGCCTTTTTGGCAGTTTCCTTAATTGTTGAGTCCAAATTCATCATGTACTATTCTAACAGCGTCTATACCATCTTCCGACTTTACTACAAAAGATACATTGTATTCCGAACAACTTTGGCTAATCATTACTACATTTATCTTGTTTTTACCCAGGGCTGAGAAAATTCTTCCCGCAACCCCTGGTGTTCCAGCCATCCCTGCACCAACCGCACCTATCACTGAGACATTCTCCATTTTGCTAACTTTGATAACTCCATTCTCAATTCTTCTTAAAGCCTGATAAGCCTTTTCAAGATCCTTTAGATCGACGACTATCGACAGACTCAGCTCAGAAGAACTCTGTGCAACCATTATGACATTTACTTTTTCTTCCGAGAGAATTTTAAAAACTTCAGCCATTATCTCAGCAAAGTCAAACCCTGCTCCACTTACATTAACAATTCCAGCTTTTTGGATCAAACTAAGAGCTTTAACAACATCTTTGCTTTCTTTCATATCAGCACAAATGACTGTACCTTCAACATCAGGATTGAAAACGTTCTTTATCCTCACAGGAATGTTTCTCCTCATCACAGGTATCAAAGCAAGAGGATGTAGAATTTTTGCTCCAAAATGTGAGAGTTCCATCGCTTCCTGATATGAGATCTGCGGTATGAACTTTGCATTTGGAACAAACTTTGGATCACAAGTCATAATACCATCGACTTCTTTCCAGAGCCAAACCTCATCAGCGTTAAGCGCGGAGGCTAATATTGTTGCAGTATAATCACTTCCTCCTCTTCCAAGGGTTGTTATACTCCCATCATCCGCACAGCCTATGAAGCCAGTTACTACAGGAACTGTTTTCTTTATTTTCAAAAGAGGTTCAATTCTCGTTCTTATAAGTTCGTAGACTCCTGGAAGAGGTTTCGCTTTGCCATAATTTTTATCAGTCAGAATCCCCGCATCACAACCAGTAAGTGCAACAGAATCAACACCTATCGATAGCAGAGAAGCGGAAAAAATTGGAGCCAACAATCTCTCACCAAAAGAAATTATGTAGTCCTCACTTCTCTTAGTTAACTCACCTAAATAGCTTATTCCAAGAAGGACTTTTTCAAGCTCATCAAAAAGTTTTTCGAGGGCATGTATAACTCTATTTTTTATATCCTCATTCAAAACTGCCCTCTCAACTGCTTCATAATGTCTTTTCATCATTTCTGCTATAAAAAGTTTTATATATCCTGCTGAAGGTTCTGAGCTGCACTTCTTTGCAGCGTTAATTAACGCATCTGTCACACCAGACATCGCCGAGACCACAACAACTATCTCCTTTCCATTTGTAAATTTTTTTACAAGATTAGCGCTATGTAGAATACCTTCTCCATCTTTCACACTAATACCACCGAATTTCATCACAATTCTCATATTCCCAAAAATCCGGCTAGGAAATATAAAGCTGTCGAACGTAAAAATCGAAAAGATTATCAATCCTTTTTTGCAAAAAGACATTGGGGTCTTCATGGAGTTTTCGAGAGAAACTTTCTTCAGATGGAGATATGAAGCAAATTTTGAGCACAAGATAATGCTAGCTATTGCTTTTGCTCTTTTAACAGGTCTGTGTGCTCAGATACGCATTCCAATTCCCTGGACCCCTGTTCCAATTACGATGCAAACCTTTGCAGTATTTACAAGTGCAATAATTCTCGGAAAAAAGTGGGGAGGAGTTTCACAAGCAATCTACGTTTCGCTTGGTGCATTTGGTATTCCATGGTTTGCAGGATTCAAGGGAGGATTTGCAGCAATTCTTGGACCAACAGGAGGTTATCTGCTTGGTTTTATAATCGCTGCTTTCTTTGTTGGTTATTTCATAGATCGTTACATCGCTTCTAGATTCTTCATAACACTACTTCCATTGATGCTCTTTGCAAACTTTGTCATAATTCATGGTCTTGGTTGTTCATGGTTATATGCATGGCTCTCGATTATGGGGCAAAGTCCAACGATCTTACAAATTCTGATGATGGGTTCTATACCTTTCATTCCGGGAGATATTACGAAGATACTTGCAATTTCCGCAATAGGGAAAGCAATTACTCCCAAAGTTTCCTATAACGGCGAAGTGGATGCAAAGAAAAAATATAGGTTATTCTAATTTTTTTAATTTTTAAAAAAATTATGGTTCAAAACTAATATTTTCAAGACTTTCGAGTTCACTTATAAGCATTTCTAGTTCTTGGAATTCTTTTTCAAGATTTTCAATTTCTTTAGTAACGTTTAAGTTTGTAATTGCAATCTTACTGGGTGTTGGTACAGGTGTTAAATCCGGAGTAGGAGTTGTCTGAGTTTTCCTTTCCTCTACACAACCAAGAAAAACGATTATGAGAACCAAAAAAATGAGAATTTTCATTCAAATCCTCCTCCCAAATACAATCTATACCCCTGCTAGTAAATCTTCTGTACGCTGGTCTTGCCTCATCTCTATCCATTTTCTCACGAGCTTTTTTGCTTCGGCGAATGCTTTGTTGAGTTCTAACTTTAATTCTTTGAAATCCCCTGAAATGTCTTCTCCCTTTCCAAATTTTTCTTCTATCACATTTAGTGTAGCATTTGCTTCATCGATTGCATTCCTTAAGACCAAAACATCAAGTCCAACACTTTTGAATCTATCCTCAAGCTCGTAAAGTCTCTCTATTATTTCTCTAGCTCTTTCAATTGCAGTTTGGTGAGCAAGAAATCTCATTTCTTTCGAAACATTTTTTCTGATATCCATAATCACACTACGGAGCTCTTCAATATCTTTTGAATTTGCCACTTTCTTTTTCACTTCTTCCATTTGACGTTCAACATTATTTATCCTTTCCTGCATCTTCAATTTTACATCTTCGCTTATATTAGAATTTTCAACCATCTGCCTCAATCTTCCCATCCATCTCTCGCATTCCATATTCCATCTCATAAATTTTTCTTTTTTTTCGACAAAAGTCTCTTTAGCACCAGTTCCAGCAATTTTTACTTGATCAACTACTGCATTTCCGCGTTCACTTCTCTCAGAAGCCATAACAGGTGCGAATATTACAAACCCAAGGACGAGCAAATTTACAAACCACTTCATTCGCATCACCAAAGTTTTTGATCTCGAAGTATATAAAGAAACTTTCGATTTTTAAAATTAACTCTTTTGAATTGTTTTCTAATGAATTTCAAAGCTTTATAAGATTTCATTTTGCTTTAAAAATCTTAAAAACTAAATTGAAATAGAAAATTAAAAGTTTTATTGGTTTTTACAATAACTCTATTAAATGAAACGTAACATCTAAAACATGGACATAATAGTTGGTGGTGGAAAATTTGGTTTGAAAGTTGTTGAATATATGCTGAACAAAAACCGTGATTTCATAGTTCTCGATCCCAATGAGAATTGTGAAGTCGCAAAGAAATTTAAAGATAAATTTGTAAAAGCTGAAGCCAAAGAATTGACAAAATTTGTAGAAAAATTAAAACCTGAATGGATTTTTCCTACCGCACCAATTCATGTGGCTGCTGAGGCTTTTAAAAATCAGTTCAAAACATGGAACGAGAAAATCAATGAGATAATTGCAGGATTCCCGATGAAAGTCGTTGTATCTATTGGTAAAGGAAATTTGGTTGTAAGCTACAACAGAGACAAACTGTGCATATCAAATTGTAATTCACCAGATTTTTGTCCGGTGACAAAGATTAAACGTCCTTGTCCTATGTTTGAACTCGTAAATTTTGCATGTCCAGAAGCTAAAGTTCTTATCAGTCACCAGCTATCCCCGGGTATAGGTGCGATAAAGGGCGAAGATTTCATCGAAGTGATCAAAGATTCGAAAAAAATGGAAAAAATCGTAATTGCTACTGCCTGTAGATGTCACGGTGTTTTAACAGCTCTAATCAAACCTTAGCTTGCAGCTCATAAAGCTCTTCCAATCTCTTTATCGTATCAGCTTCTCTAATATCTTTATCATCTCTCAAGCGAATGAAACGAGGAAAACGCAGTGCAAAACCGCTTTCGTATTTTGGACTTTTCTGAATTTCCTGATAAGCAACTTCAAATATGTGTTTTGGAAGAAATTCAACGATTTTGCCTTCTCTATAGACGATTATTTGCTTGAAAAGCTCCGTCAATTCTTCAAGATCCTCATCTGTGAAACCTGTTGCAACTTTACCTACTCTGAGCAAATTGCCAGTTGTGTTGTCGATACATGCAAGTTCATAAGAACTTATTAGATGACTCCTCTTACCCTCCCCCCACTCTCCACCAACCACTACCAAATCAAGTGTATCCATAATTGATTTCAGCTTTAGCCAATGTTTTCCTCGTTTTCCAGGGACGTAAGGAGAATTTGGATTTTTCAACATAACTCCCTCATGTCCTGCGTTTATAGCTTCGTTGAAAATTCTCTCTACCCTGTCTTTCTCATCTGTTATTATCTGTTCAGAAATCTTTATCCTCTCTGATTCAGTTACATACTCTCTCAAAATTCTTCTTCTTTCTTTCAGTGGCTTATCTATCACCTCTTCATCTGCGTAGAGAATATCAAATACAAGAAGTTGAAGTGGTATCTTTTCCATCATTTTTGAGATTTCATGTTTTCTCCTGAACCTTCTCAGAACTTGCTGGAACGGCATAGGTTTTCCATCTCTAATAGCGATGACTTCTCCATCAAGAATAACACCTTCCCTTACCGATCTCTTAACGTCTTCTACGATTTCTGGTAAAGCATTTGTGACATTTTCGAGCCTTCTAGAATAAATTCTGAGCGTATTGTTTCCCCAATGGATCTGGACCCTGCTTCCATCGAACTTCCACTCTACTGCAATGTTTCCATTTTCAATCGCTTCATCAAAACTTTCAGCAACTTGTGCAAGCATCATCCTAACCGGAATTCCAATTTGAATTTTCATCTTTTCCAGCCCTTCTTTACCATAATTTTTCGCTGTCACAGCAACTTTACCAAGATCGTTTGTAATCATGTAGGCTCTTTCCACTACTTCTTCATCAACAAAATAGGCTCTTGCAATTGCATCCCTAACAATCCCTTCACCAACTCCAAGACGCATCTCATTCATGATCAACCTTGTTATGTATTTCGCTTCAACAGGCGACGTCTGCCCATAAAGACCAGTTAAAAGCAAAATCTTTCTCTTTCTACTCCCTTCTCCAGTTAAACTTGCGATATCATCAAGAATTTCTCTTACTAGGCGGATCGTTAATTCTTCAGATTCAAGAGTGAGCATGCTTCTTTCAGTTATGAGTTTCTCACTAACAAGTCCTAAATCTCCGAGTTCTCGAACCATGTCCTCAATTTTATCTTTTTTCTTGCCACTAACGTTTTCTAGAGCTTCGTATAACAAACCTACACCAACTCCAAGCTCTCTCTCATCCCAAGAAGGATATACTTTGCCCATTATGAAAAGGATTGTGTTATATAGATCCCCCTCATCCTCTATTTTTCGAATAAAGTCCGCAATTCTTTCAGTTAATTCGATTGTGGAAGAAATACCTTCAATACTTTCGCAGAACTCCGCAAAATCTCTAAATCTCATATGGATTTGTTTGCAAAATATTAATTAACTTTTTCCATTTCAGTTTTAATTCTCAAAGCAAAAGAGTAGAGTGTTCTACAATTTCCCCATATCCATCCAGTAAATTAATTCTAAGAAAAGATTAATCAAAAAATTAAAAATTTTCTATTTTGAAATTCTTATCTCGATTGTAGAAACGTTTATTTTCTTCCCATCTTGCGATTCGAGCTCTTCTGTGTCAATTCTGATATCTTTAATCTTTAGTCCTTTGATAAACCTATTCCTCACTATTTCTACAACATCTATTGCTCTGCCAATAGCTTTCCCTCGGGCCTTAACTGTGACTTCATTCGTTCCCTCGTTCAACTGTGTCAGTGTTGCGAGGACGTAGTTCATCACAGGTTTTTTGCCTACAAGAATTACACTCCCGACCATACCATCCCCGGATGCAGTTCGCTCAAACAATTTAAATTTTGCTTCAAAATAAATTTAAGGAACGAACATTAAATTAACATGTTCAAACCCTCTAGGAAAGCTTCGACCGAAGCCATAACTATATCTGCTCTCGCCCCTCTCGCAGTTACAACTCTGTTCCCTCGCTTTAGCTGAATCACAACATCCACAAGGGCATCTGTTCCTCCAGTGATTGCTTCGACATGATAGCTAACGAGTTTGATATCTGCGTAGCTTTTCACTGCCCTTCTAATTGCGTTAATCGCAGCATCAACTGGGCCAACTCCAATTGCTGTCTCTATTTTCTCTTCACCGTCAATTTTTAATCTCACACTTGCCATTGGAGTCGTGTTCTTACCTGTAACTATCGCAAAGTCTTCAAGCTTTACCTTCTTTTCACTCTTTATCTGTAGAACTGTTTCAACTATCGTCTTAACATCTGCATCTGTTACTCTTTTACCCCTATCTCCCAGCTCCTTTATTCTTAGAAGTATTTCATCCATCTGCTGCTGATTAGCTGAGTAACCAAGTTCTTTCAATATAGCCTCAACACTAGCTCTGCCAGCGTGTTTTCCAAGAACTAAAACTCTTTTTCTACCTATTACCTCCGGAGAGATCGGTTCATATGTTCTCGAATCTTTTAAAAGTGCTGAAGTGTGGATTCCACTTTCATGTGTAAAAGCATTCTCTCCAACTATCGGTTTATTTGGTGGTACAACTACCCTTGTAAACTTTTCTACCAATTTTGAAGCTTGATAAAGTTTTTCTTTGTTTATATTCAACTTTATTCCATATAAAAACTCCAAAACCATAGCGATTTCTTCTAGTGCTGCATTTCCTGCTCTTTCGCCAATACCATTAATGGTTGCATGAAACTCGTCTGCTCCACTCTTTACCGCGTATACAGTGTTCACAGTTGCAAGTCCGAAGTCATCATGACAGTGAATTGCGACTGGTTTCTTTATTTCTTTCTTTAACCTCTTAATAATCTCTTCAGTCTTTTCAGGAGTTAAAACTCCTACTGTGTCAGCAAAAGTAAGTCTTTCTGCTTTTGACTCTTCTCCTGCCTTAAGCAAAGAAATCACAAACTCGAAATCTGCACGAGAAGCATCTTCTGCTCCAAACTCAACTATTAGTCCTCTCTCTCTGGCATACTCAATGGCTTCAATACTTTTCTCTATTACATATTCTTTTTCTTTTCTTGGAAATTTAGCGTGTATATGGTAATCCGATGATGGAGCAACCATGAATATGGAATCAGCATTCGCATCCGCAGCTGAGTCGATGTCTTCTTTTTTGATTCTTGCAAAACTACAAATCTCTGCTTTTAATCCTCTCTCAGATATTTGCTTTATCGCTTCAAAATCACCTCTTGAGGAAATTGCAGTTCCGGCTTCTATTATATCTACACCCAATGAATCTAGCGTTTCAGCTATCATCACTTTTTGCTCAACTGTAAGCGATACACCTGGCGTTTGCTCACCATCCCTAAGCGTTGTGTCAAGAACTAATATTCTCACATCGCATCCAAATCAAATGGAGTTAAAAAACTTGTCTATAACCTGAATTAGTAATTCTGATCCGAACAATTGCTGACAATATAGAAAGAGTTTCTTAATTTTTCATAAGTTTCTTCGAGAGCTTCAGGAATTATTTGAACATCTGCAAGCACAGGCATGAAAGATGTGTCGCCATTCCATCTCGGAACCACATGGACGTGCAAGTGTTCTGCAATTCCTGCTCCAGCAACTTTTCCAATGTTTATTCCTATGTTGAAACCATCAGGATTCATACAATTTTTTATAGCTTTGATGGAAAGAGAGATTAGATTCATGATTTCTGTCATTTCTTCTCCATCTAGATCTTCGACCGATGGAACATGACGATTTGAACAGACCATAACGTGTCCCGGATTGTATGGATTTCTGTTCATCATTATAAAGCTTTTATTGGCCCTATAGACTACGAGAAAAGTTTTATTGTTTGTTTTTAAAGCACTACAAAAAACACATTCCTTTGGTTTTGGTGCAAGAATGTAACGAATTCTCCATGGAGCAAAGATTCTTTCCATAGACAAAATCAGATTCAGATTTTAAATGTTTCCCAAAGCTTTTTCTAGTCTCAGAAATTCCTCGAATATCTGACTTTTTATTTTACGAATGACTTCTTTGGGCTCCTCCGCAGCATATTTGTAACCAAGCCATCTTTCTTCTACAAGTCTTCTTTTTACTATCCCTCTTCTCGTCAACTCTTTTAATCTTTCTCTAACAAATCTCGTTGAAAGACCAAGCTCTCTAGCAATCTCCCTGACTCCAAGTTCTTTTTTCTGAAGAAGTGAATATATTCTAACATCTGTCGGTTTTAGCCTAACTTTTTCTAGAAGTTCGACGATTTCAGTTAACATTCATTCACCTCCAACGTGTGAAGTTTTGAGATCATAATCTATTTAAACATTGCGAAAGTATAATTACTATGATCGACAAAGTTACGATGTTTTCTCATTTCGTCAATCCATTTACAAAAATCGCCTTAAAGCAGATTGCTTGCTACTGCGAAGAATGCAAGAAGAATAGACTTGAAATAGCTCTTGAATTATTCGTTGAATGCCGTAAAAACGCTTGTTGGAAATGTAAAACTGCTGAAAAAATCGTTGAACCTATACTCTTAAAAGGATGTGAAAGTTTCAACGCAACTCCTGAAGAGATGAAAACAAAATTCAGAGACCCATACTGGCGTAAAGGTCTTGCGAATGTAATAAGAGGACTTGCAGAATTTGGAGTTAAAAAACCCTTCATTCCAGGAGCACCTTTTCAGGTTGTTTGGGATATAACCTATGCTTGCAATCTTCGATGCAAACACTGTTATGCAACTGCTGGTAAAGCTCTAGATGATGAATTGACAAAAGAGGAGGCAATAAATACGATCGACTCTCTTGAAAGACTTGGAGTGACGATCATAGCATTCTCTGGTGGAGAGCCTTTGGTGAGAAAAGATATCTATGAACTTACAAAATACGCCTCTGAAAAGGGTATCTACATAGCTATAGCGACTAACGGGACTATGATAAATGATGAGAGAGCAAAGAAACTGAAAGAGAGTGGTGTCAGTTATATTCAGATAAGCCTTGATGGAATGAGAGAGACTCATGATGCCTTTAGGGGAATTAGAGGTGTTTTTGATAAAACCATAGAAGGTATCAAGAAAGCTGTTCAACATGACTTCTTCGTAAATGTCTCGATGACGGTCACCAAATACAACTACCAAGAAGTAATAGAAGTGATAAAATTATGTGAAGATCTCGGAGTCAATTGGTTCATGCACTATAATTTCATTCCCACTGGAAGAGGAAGAGAAATATTTAACTCCGATATCACTCCCGAAGAAAGAGAAAAGCTGCTAAGGATGCTTTATGAGAGAAATTTGAATTCAAAGATAAGTATCCTATCAACTGCACCTCAGTTTGCAAGAATAGCTCTTCAATGTTCTAATGGTATAATTCCAACACACTTCTACAATTTAAATGCTGGAGAGAGGTTCAAAAAACTTGCTGAGTTCATTGGGGGTTGTGGAGCAGGAAGATTCTATTTTGCAATCAAAGCAAATGGAGATATTACTCCTTGTGTTTTCTTTCCGCTTGTTGTTGGAAATGTAAGATCTGATGATCTCGAAGAGTTGTGGAAAAAGAACAAGATTTTTGAAGATCTTAGAAACAAAGATAAGCTCGAGATTTGTGGAGGATGCGAATATCGATATGTTTGTGGAGGTTGTAGGGCGAGAGCTTACAATTATTTTGGAAGTTATTTGAAACCAGATCCTGGCTGCATTAGGAATAGGATGGTTTGGAAAGAAATAGTTTTATGATAACATTGATTAATCCAAATGTAAAGGTTGAAGTAGTAAAAACTCTTGAAATAGTCTCTCCCCCACTTGGTCTAGGTTATCTAGCCTCTGTTTTGCGTGAACGAGGTTTCAAGGTTAGAATCATTGATGACCTTGTTGAGAAATTAAGTATTCAGGAATTAATCAGAAAAATAAAAGATTCTATAATTGTTGGGATTACTTCTACCACTCCAACTTTTAAATCTGCTCTTGAATATGCAAAAAAAATCAAAAAGACACTTCCAAATGTTTTCATAATCCTAGGAGGAGTTCATGTTACTTTTCAACCTGAAAAAACTCTAGAAAATGACTTCGTTGACGCTGTATGTATTGGAGAGGGAGAAAAAACCATTTTAGATGTTGCAGAGAGAATTGAATCAGAAAAGAATCTAAAAAACATCAGAGGAGTTTACTACAAAGAAGAAGGAAGAATAAGAAAAAATCCTCTGCGGGAATTCATCGAAAACCTCGACTCAATTCCTTTTCCAGCATTTGATCTAATGCCGCTTGAAAATTATACTCTTCTAGGAAAAAAACTGGAAGTTTTTCCAATGATAACTTCCCGTGGTTGTCCTTTTGCTTGTAGATATTGTAGTTCATCACTCTTCATGGGGCATCGATTCCGAGCAAGGAGTGTAAAAAACGTGGTTGATGAGATCGAGTGGCTTGTTGATGAATTCTATGCAAGACATATAGCATTCGGTGATGACACTTTCACTCTGAACAAGAGGAGAGTAGAGGAAATCTGCAAAGAAATAAGAAAGAGAGGTATAGAAGTGACTTGGAGTTGCTCCTCGCGTATCGATACAATAAACAATGATTTGCTGAAAATGATGAAATCTGCTGGATGTACCGCGATTTATTATGGAGTTGAGTCTTCTAGTAAAAGAATCATTGATTATTATAAAAAAAGAATTTCAATTGAAAAAGCGGTAGAAGTTGTAAAATTTACTAAAAAACTAAAAATAACAACCATTTGTTCTTTCATAATTGGAGCACCTATTGAAACTAAAAATGAAATGGAAGAAACACTTAAACTTGCAATAAAGCTTGATCCCGATTATGCACAATTCTCGATTCTCACACCATATCCGGGCACTGAAATCTACGAAGAAGCAAAGGAGAAGGGTTTACTATTGACAGAAAATTACGACGAATACACAGCAGGTAATCCTGTCTTAAGAACTCAGATTTCTAAAGAAGAACTTGCGAAATTCTTAAGAAGATGTTATATCCGATTCTATCTCCGACCAAAATTCATGATTCGAGAAATTAAAAAAAGAAATTTTGGTGTAATTATGAAAGTGATAAAGAAAGTAATAAAGAGTTGATTTTGCTAGTTCTCAGATTTTCTTTTTATCGCTTTCTTTCGACATATTTGACTACAGACTCCGCATCCAACACATATAGTGGTATCTATACGCACTTTTCCATCGTAGATCAACGCAGGACATGTAAAGGTATTTATACATTCCATGCAGAGATCGCAATCTTCCGTAACAACAAGCGGGAAAATCTTTCCTTCTTCCTTTCTCTTTCTTGCCCATATTATGGCGCATTCTTGTCTTGCAATTACTACTGCAACTCTTTCATGTGTCAAAGCTCTTCTAAGGACTTCAATTGTTCTTCTAATGTTGTATGGATTAACTATTTCGACAAAATCGACTCCACAACCTCTAACAATATCTTCGATGATGACTTTTTTTCCTTTTTCCCCACACGCCTTAAAACCGGTTCCTGGATGAGGTTGATGACCCGTCATACCAGTAGTTAAGTTGTCAAGGATTACCAAAACGAACTTTGCTTCGTTGTAAACTGCATTTATCAATGCCGGGATTCCAGCATGGAGAAATGTAGAGTCGCCAATCGTAGCGATAACCCTATCTTTGAGTACATGGGCCAATCCATTTGATACTCCAACGCTTGCCCCCATACAAATTGTTATATCTACAGCTTCGAGTGGTTTATTGATTCCGAGAGTGTAACAACCGATATCGCTTGGGAGACAGGCATTTCCAAGCTCTTTTACAACTTTTCTTATTGCATAAAATGTAGCTGTGTGTGGACAACCTGGACATAAAACTGGAGGTCTCGAAGGGGCTAAATTCTTCATTTCTTCTCTCTTAGATGTAGATTCATCATAATCAATACTTGGTTTAATACCCAAAACTTTGGAAATGCCCATCTCGACTATTGTGAGATTGTATTCGTAATCTTGAGGGAGATAACCATCCATCTTACCATAAGTCTCGATTCCCATCGCTCTTAGGTGAAGCTCAAGAAACGGATCAACTTCTTCAACCACTAATACACCATCGAGGTTAGAGGAGAAGGTTTCTACCAGTTTCCTAGGCACTGGATGTGCAGAGGAGAGTTTTAGTATTGGAATCTTCAACTTCAAGTTGTTTATAGCTTCTTTAACGTAACTGTAGCTAAGACCGCAGGCTACAATTCCAATTTTACCATCCCCATCCTCAATCCAATTCATTTCCCAGATATTGAAGAACTTTTCAATCTCAGCAATCTTTTTATTTAAAACTGGTTTAAGTTTTCTCGCATTAGCAGGTAAAAGAACATCTGTTTCTGGTCTTTTTTTCCAGTTCACTTTTTCGGTTTTTTTATTAGGTAATTTTCCAAGGGTAACAACCCCACTTGCGTGGCTTAGTCTTGTGTAACTACGCAGTATTATAGGCAAAGAAAATTTTTCTGAAATCTCAAAACACTTTTTTGTTATCTCTTTTAACTCGCCAACGCTCGAAGCTTCGATTACCGGAATTTTTGCAATCTTGCCGTACCATCTGTTATCCTGTTCATTTTGACTGCTGTGCATTGTAGGATCATCTGCAGATACGAGGAGAAGTCCACCTCTTGCTCCAACATATGCAAAACTCAGCAAAGCATCTGCTGCAACGTTGACTCCAACGTGTTTCATACATGCCATACCTCTTTTACCCGCAAGAGAAGCTCCAATAGCAACTTCAAGTGCTACTTTTTCATTGGTCGAATATTCAACGTAAAAATCAAGCCTACCTCTGAGCAATGTACATGCGTTGCTAAGCGTGTCGAGGATCTCCGATGATGGAGTCCCAGGATATGCGGCGCATACATCTACTCCAGCTTCAAGTGCTCCCCTTGCAATTGCTTCATTCCCAAGTAGAAAGACTTTTTCCCCAGCGTCATCTCTGATGACATCTTTAAGCATAATCCCAATTCTTAACCACGATTAAAACTCTTTCCATTTGAGTTGGAAATCTTTTAATACTCCTAAAAGATCCTTTTTCTATGTTCGATTTAGTCGTAAAAAACGGTCTTTGTCTTGTTGATGACAGATTCTTAGATTGTAACATTGGAATAGAAGGTAATAAAATTGCTTACATTGGAAAAAACAAAGTCAAAGGTGAGGAAGAAATCAATGCTAGAGATTGTCTCGTATTACCTGGTTTTTTCAATGCTCATACCCATTCAGCAATGACTCTTCTTCGTGGTTATGCTGAAGCTCTTCCACTAAATCAATGGCTTGATAAAGTATGGAAAATCGAAGCTATGCTTGATGAATCTTCGATTTACTGGGGCTCTATGCTTGCATGCATCGAAATGTTGAGAAATGGAGTCACATGTTTTGCAGACATGTATATACACATGGATAGTGTAGCAAAAGCTGTTGAAGAGAGTGGAATTAGAGCAGTTCTGGGATATGGAATGGCAGATAGAGGAATAGAAGAGAGAATTGAGAAGGAAATAAGAATTGCAATGGATTTCAGCGAGAGATGGAATGGAAGGAGTAGAGTGAAAGTTATGCTAACGCCACATGCGATATATACTTGTTCTAAAGAGTTTCTATCAATAATAAACAAAATAGCAAAAGAAAAGGGAATTTTAAAACACATACATGTCTCCGAGACACTGTGGGAAGTTAAGGAATCAAAGAAAAAATTTGAGAAAACGCCAGTTGAACTTCTAGATTCCATAGGCTTTCTCGATAAAAAAACAATATTAGTTCACTGTGTCTGGCTGAGCGATGCTGAAATCAAAAAAATTGCTGAAAAAGAAGCTAGCGTAGTCCACTGCCCTTCAAGTAATCTAAAACTTTCATCAGGAATAGCAAGAGTTGCTGAAATGGTTGAAAGTGGTATTGATGTGGCAATTGGAACGGATGGTGCTGCGAGTAACAACATGTTAAATCCACTTCTCGAGGCTAGAACAGCAGCTTTACTACAGCAACTCAGAAGGAAGTTCTTAAATCCTTTGAAATACTTAGAAATGGTTTCTAAAAATGGATATATGATATATGGAATTGATGGAGGAGAGATAATGGAAGGAAAAATCGCAGATATTGTCATCTTTGAACTTAAACTTCATCATATGCCTTTTTATGACTACAAAAATTCTCTGCTCTTCTCTTCAACTGGAAATGAAGTAAGAGATGTCATAGTAGATGGAAAGGTTGTATTGGAAGATAGAGAACTCGTTTATGTAGATGAAGAAAGAATATTAGATAAAATCTTAGATAAAATCAGCAAAATTATTTCCCAAAATGGAGACTAACTACCAAGGAAATCTTATAATTTTTGTTTTTCTTCCCTCAAATTCAATCTCGTCAATCAGACTTTCTCCAAGTACTTCTTCAAGTTTTTCGATTTCTTTAGCCCTGTATACTTCAAAAACCGGAATATCTGCAAATCTTAATTTCTCTACAGCTTCTTTTGTTGTTAAAACTGCGATTCTTTTTTCAATCTCCTCTTTTATTCTCTTGTAATCGTTCATCGCCTCTAATAGGGTTATATTTGGAATTCCAAGTACATTACAGAGTCTTTTCCAAAAATGCTCCTCTGTTACGATACCAAGAGTTATATATCCATCTTTTGTCCTGTAAACATCGTATCCAGGATTTCTTGTTAATTCTCTCACCATTCCCAAGCCATTAATAAGAGATGTCAAGTGAACGGGTATGCCAAAAATTGCAGATCTGAGCATACTTATGTCTATTCTTTTTCCAACACCAGTTCTTTCTCTTTCGATCAGGGCAGAAAGAATTGCTATGACTGCAATCATCGATGATGCAAAATCTGCAAATTGGATATTAGGGTCAATAAATTCCCCTTTTCCGCAAATTTCAAGGATCCCAGTAAGTCCTAGTATGTTCAAATCGTGTGCTGGGAATTTTGATAGCTTGCTTTTCTGTCCAAATGCTGAAATAGAACAATAGATTATTACAGGATTTATTTTGGAAACAGTTTCGTAATCTATTCCAAGTTTCTTTGCAGTTCCTGGACGAAGTCCCTCGACGATGACATCAGATTTTTCAGCAAGTTCTAGAAACTTCTTTTTCCCTTCTTCTGTTTTTAAATCTATTCGAATGATCTTTTTTCCAAAATTGAATACAGTATACATTTCACCAATCATTCTTGCTGGATCGCCGTAGGGGGGTTCTATTTTTGTTACTTCTGCCCCCAATGAAGCAAGGATTCTTGTACAGAACGGGACAGGATAATAGAATGCGACCTCCAAAACTTTTGCATCGAGCATGGAAGATGTATTTCCAACGGAATATAAACCTGTCTCAAATTGTGCTTCATTTAAGTGTTATCAGACCTTCAAACTTCTCCTTCTCTAATTTTTCCATCGAATGGATTAATTCCAGCAAAGATTTTGCCCAAATTTCGATTGCCTTTGTCATCCTCTTCTTGAACTCTTCGAAAGGAATAGGTTTATACAAATATCTATAACCTCCTGATCTCAGTATTCTATAATCTCTCTCTACAAAACTCTTTTCGATTAATTTTTGCAGCGATTTGTAAACCGTACTTTTATCTTTATCAAGAATTTCAGCTATTTCCTCAACAGTCGCAGGGTTTTTCTTGAGGAGCGTTATGTATACTTCCATGTCAAAACAAGAAATGTCAAATGCACACTTCAAAGTACATTTGAGATGATCATCGCATTTGATTTCCATGTTTCAACTTCTTTTTTAAATTTTTTAAAATTTTCTCTTCACAACTATGATTCTCTACAGTATATTTAAATTTCGAAGTTAAATCTTTCTAGGGGTTAGAATGATCATCGCATTTGTTGGTTATTCTCTATCTGGAAAGAGTACAGCATCGGAAGTTGCAAAGGAACTTGGAATTCCAGTAGTTAATATGGGAGATGTGATAAGAGAAGAAGCAACTAAACGTGGATTAGAGCAAAATTCTGAAAATCTTGGAAAAATTGCGGATGAGATACGAAAAAAAGAAGGAATAGATGCAATAGCAAAGAGATGTATCCCAAAAATAAGATCTCACGGCCCTATTGTTCTCGTTGACGGAATAAGAGGAATAGATGAAATCAGATTATTGAAAAAAGAGTTCAAAAATATTTTCATCATATCTATTGAGGCTCCACTCGAAGTTAGATTCCAGAGAGCGAGGCAGAGGAAGAGAAGTGATGATGTTCTTAGAATCGAAGAACTGATAGAAAGAGACAAAAGGGAAGAGTCTTGGGGAATAAAAAAGGCTATGGAAATTGCTGACTTAACAATTGAGAACGTGGGAGATCTTGAAAGTTTTATAGAAAAAATAAGAGCTGTTCTCAAGAAATTGATGAGTGTCGAAATCGAGATTGAAACTTTCCTACACCCAACAGAAGATACTGAAAAGGTTGTAAAAGCAGTCAAAAATCTATTCCCAGATGCAAAGATAGAAATCGAAAATGGAAAACTCTTTGCTGTGGCAAGAAGTGTTAGACACTTTAAGGAATTGCTCAAGAAACAGAGAATATTAGACACAGCAAGAAGTGAGCTTTTGAGAGGAAGAAAAGAAAATGAAATAATTATTTTCATAAACAAGCAAGCTGCCACTGTTTCAAGAATTAACTTCTGTGATGAGGATGCAGTGCTATCACCTCTAAGAATTACATTTAGGTTAATCAACGTTCCATTTCAGAGGTTTTTAGCTTATCTTACACCGATAACGAAAGATGGAAAACCAATCAACGAAATAGAAGAGCTATGAATGCTATACATAGAATTTTACTTGTAACTGACGGTTCAGTAACTGCAATAATCGAAGCCGTTGCACAGAAAGAAGTAACTGTAGAAACCGTACTTCAGGAGATTTTGTATGCCAATGAGGAAATAGCAAGAAGACTTGGAATAAACGAGGGAGAAGAAGTGAATCATCGAATTGTATATCTTAAAGCTGGTGGAAAAATCTACGCAAAAGCTATTTCTTATGCTGCCATCAAAAGGCTTCAAAACAGTTTTAGAGAGGATCTCATGAGAGCGGATATACCTATAGGAAAAATAATGAGAAAACATAAAATAGAGGCTAGAAGAGAGATAAGATGGAGTAAAATAATGCAAGATATACTACTTGCGGAAGAACTCGGTGTTAAAAAACCCCTCTTTATTGTAAGAAATTACAAGGTGATTCATAGAAATGAAATTCTGATAGACATAACAGAATTCTTTCCTATCGAGAGATTTGAAGATTGCGTCTAATCCATCACTTATTCAAAAATAGAGTGTCTTTTAATAAACTCATGAGTCAAAAGAAAAATTTAAAAAGCTGGAATTAGAATTCAGGCATTTCTTCGCCTTTACCTTTCTCTTTCTCCTTTTCAAGTCCCTTAGCTGCGATTACATCATCGACCCTCAAAATCATCACTGCGACTTCAGTTGCAGATTGTATTGCTTGTGTCTTAACTCTCAGCGGCTCGATTACACCTCTCTCCCTCATTTCAACGATCTTTCCAGTATCAACATCAACACCAGCATATTTCTGTCCTTTCTCATGTGCAGATTTTAGATTGACTATGACGTCAATTGGATCAATTCCAGCGTTTTCTGCAAGTGTTCTAGGTATTATTTCAAGTGCATTTGCAAAAGCTTCAATAGCAAGCTGTTCTCTTCCTCCAACACTTGGTGCCCACTGCTTTAGCCTAAGACTGAGCTCCATTTCTGGGGCTCCACCACCTGGAACAACTTTTCCACTCTCGAGAGCAACTTTTGTGACTTTGATCCCATCGTTTAGAGATCTCTCAACCTCGTCAACTACATGTTCACTGCCCCCGCGGACAAGAATTGTTACAGCTCTTGGATTCTTGCAACCTTCGACAAAGACCATCTTCTCATCGCCAACTTTTCTTTCTTCAACTAGTTCAGCTTCACCAAGATCTGCTGGGCTTATTTCTCTAAGATCTGTCAGTATTTTCGCTCCCGTTGCCTTTGCAAGCTTTTCTATATCACTCTGCTTTACCCTCCTCACCGCAAGTATTCCGACCTTTGCTAGATAGTATTGCGCAAGATCATCTATGCCTTTTTGGCAGAATACAACGTTTGCT